>NZ_JBFTEG010000034.1:0-16083 GCF_041027545.1 Pseudomonas zhanjiangensis
CGACAACATCAAGATGGTTGTCACCCTGATCGCTCCGATCGCCATGGAAGATGGCCTGCGCTTCGCGATTCGCGAAGGCGGCCGTACCGTTGGCGCCGGCGTGGTTGCCAAGATCATCGAGTAATCGGTTGATCTGTCCCCGTCAGGCCGGCATAATGGTCGGCCTGATTTTGTTCTAGGTCAGTAGCTCAATTGGCAGAGCGGCGGTCTCCAAAACCGCAGGTTGGGGGTTCGATTCCCTCCTGACCTGCCATTTTCTAACGAATTTGGCGTGTCTTTCACAGGATCCTGGTAAATGAATGCTAAGGCCGAAGCCAAAGACTCTCGCTTAGATCTGCTCAAGTGGCTGCTCGTTGCTGCTTTGGTGGTGGTGGGTGTTGTCGGCAATCAGTACTTCTCTGCCGAGCCGATTCTGTACCGTGTTCTGGTGTTGCTGGCTCTTGCGGTTGTTGCAGGCTTTGTTGGTTTGCAAACGACTCGCGGTCAGGCTTTCCTGGAGCTTGCTAAGGAAGCGCGCGTCGAGATTCGCAAGGTCGTTTGGCCAACTCGTCAAGAAACCACCCAGACCACATTGATTGTGGTCGCTGTCGTGCTGGTCATGGCGCTGGTGTTGTGGGGCTTGGACTCATTGCTCGGTTGGCTTGTTTCGTTGATTGTCGGTTAAAGGTGTCCCGTGGCTAAGCGTTGGTACGTCGTGCATGCTTACTCGGGTTACGAGAAGCATGTGATGCGCTCTTTGATAGAGCGTGTCAAGCTCGCTGGTATGGAAGATGGCTTTGGCGAGATTCTGGTTCCCACTGAAGAAGTGGTGGAGATGCGGAACGGTCAAAAGCGCAAAAGCGAGCGCAAGTTCTTTCCGGGCTATGTCCTGGTGCAAATGGACATGAACGAAGGTACTTGGCACTTGGTCAAGGATACTCCGCGTGTCATGGGCTTCATCGGCGGTACTGCTGATAAGCCTGCGCCGATCACGGACAAGGAGGCAGAGGCTATTCTGCGTCGCGTTGCCGATAGCGGCGACAAGCCCAAGCCCAAGACGTTGTTCGAACCTGGTGAGATGGTACGTGTCGTAGACGGGCCGTTTGCCGATTTCAGCGGCGTGGTTGAAGAAGTGAATTACGAGAAGAGCCGAATCCAGGTGGCGGTGACTATTTTTGGTCGCTCGACGCCGGTGGAGCTGGAGTTTAGTCAGGTCGAGAAGGCATAACTGACACAAGCATCCCTCACCCCGCAGCCACAGGTTGCGGGGTTTTGTCGTCACTGGGATAAATGCGTAACTAACCGGGGAGCCGTCAGGCGCTAGAACCCGTATTTGGAGTAGCTCATGGCTAAGAAGATTCAAGCTTACATCAAGCTGCAAGTAAAGGCCGGTCAGGCCAACCCGTCGCCACCCGTTGGTCCTGCTTTGGGTCAGCACGGCGTGAACATCATGGAGTTCTGCAAGGCATTCAATGCCAAGACCCAGGGCATGGAGCCTGGTCTGCCTACTCCGGTGATCATCACCGTCTATAGCGACCGCAGCTTTACTTTTGAAACCAAGAGCACCCCTGCTTCGGTTCTGTTGAAGAAGGCAGCTGGTCTGACCAGCGGTTCCGCGCGCCCCAACACCGTCAAGGTGGGCACCGTGACCCGTGCTCAGCTGGAAGAGATCGCCAAGACCAAATCGGCTGATCTGACTGCAGCTGACCTGGATGCGGCCGTGCGTACCATCGCCGGTTCCGCTCGCAGCATGGGCCTGAACGTGGAGGGTGTGTAATGGCTAAGTTGACTAAGCGTCAAAAGGCAATCGCGGAAAAAATCGAGCCGGGCAAGGCTTATAGCTTCGTCGAAGCTGCTGCTCTGCTGGCCGAGCTGTCCGCAGTCAAGTTCTCCGAGTCCGTAGACGTCGCCGTTAACCTTGGCGTCGATCCGCGTAAATCGGACCAGGTCGTGCGTGGCGCTACCGTGCTGCCGAACGGCTCGGGTAAGACCGTGCGCGTTGCTGTGTTCACCCAGGGCCCGGCCGCCGAAGCGGCGCTGGCTGCCGGCGCCGACCGCGTTGGCATGGATGAACTGGCTGCTGAAATGAAGGGCGGCGACCTGAATTACGACGTGGTCATCGCTTCTCCGGATGCCATGCGCGTAGTCGGCCAGCTGGGTCAGGTGCTTGGTCCGCGTGGCCTGATGCCTAACCCGAAGGTCGGCACCGTGACGCCGGACGTGGCCACTGCGGTGAAGAATGCCAAGGCTGGTCAGATCCGTTTCCGTACCGATAAAAACGGTATCATTCACGGCTCCGTAGGCAAGGTCGGCTTCGAAGCCGACAAGCTGAAGCAGAACGTCGAAGCTCTGATTTCCGATCTGAAGCGCCTGAAGCCGTCGACCTCCAAAGGTATCTACGTCAAGCGTGTGACCCTGAGCACTACCATGGGTCCGGGTCTGGTTATCGATCAGGCTTCGCTGGACGTGTAATGAACGTGGCCGGCGCAAGCGATTGCGTCGGCCCTGAAAAATTGGGGTCCCTGCCTGGCGGGGGCTATCCAAGACCGTAGGTGGCGAAAGCCTTAAATCCGGAGAGCAATTTCCCGGCCTACGCAGATGGTGCTCCCGATTCTTACCGAATCAGACACCAAAACGCCGTCCAGCCCAGGTTGGACGAAACGGTAACATCCAGGAGTAAACCCGTGGCAATTAAACTCGAAGACAAGAAGGCCATCGTCGCTGAAGTCAACGAGGCTGCCAAAGCTGCCCTGTCCGCTGTCGTGGCTGATGCCCGTGGCGTGACCGTAGGTGCTATGACCGGACTCCGTAAAGAGGCCCGCGCATCTGGTGTGTACGTGAAAGTCGTACGTAACACCCTGCTGCGCCGCGCCGTTGAAGGCACTCAGTTCGACGTGCTCAACGACGTGTTCAAAGGCCCGACCCTGATCGCATTCTCCAACGAACATCCGGGCGCTGCTGCCCGTATCTTCAAGGATTTCGCCAAGGGTCAGGACAAGTTCGAGATCAAGGCAGCTGCGTTCGAGGGTCAGTTCCTCGCAGCCAATCAGATCGATGTGCTGGCAACTCTGCCGACTTACAACGAAGCGATTTCTCAGCTGATGAGCGTGATGCAAGGCGCCACCAGCAAGTTCGTTCGTACCCTGGCAGCTGTTCGCGACCAGAAAGAAGGCGTTGCCGCCTAAGGCGCGCAGAGTCTTTCAATCTTATTTGTTTAATTTGATGGCCGCGTAGGCTGTCCCCCAATACAGGAATTAGAGTCATGGCTCTGACCAACGAAGACATCATCAACGCCGTTTCCGACATGTCCGTGATGCAGGTTGTTGAACTGATCAAGGCAATGGAAGAGAAGTTCGGCGTAACCGCCGCCGCCGCTGTTGCTGCCGGCCCGGCCGCTGCTGCCGCAGTTGCTGAAGAGCAGACCGAGTTCAACATCGTTCTGGTGGAAGCAGGCGAGAAGAAAGTAAACGTGATCAAGGCTGTTCGCGAGCTGACCGGCCTGGGCCTGAAAGAAGCCAAGGCAGTGGTTGACGGCGCTCCTGGCGTCGTCAAGGAAGGCGCTTCGAAAGAAGAAGCCGAAGCTGCCAAGAAGGTTCTGGAAGAAGCTGGCGCCAAAGTCGAGCTCAAGTAAGCGACGACCTTGCGTCTACAGCCGGAGCGACTCGCGTAAGGCTGATGGCTGGTGGCTTTTGCCACCGGCCTTTTTCCGTTCTAGGTCGGCTATTCGTTGGCCGGCCTGGAACGGAAATTCCCACCCTGAGAGGTGGCGCAAACCTAGGGTTTGCAAGAGTTTCTGGCAGCTCCCGTCGGAGAGGCCAAATAAGCAGGTGACCAAGCTGGGGAACGCTGATGGCTTACTCATACACTGAGAAAAAACGTATCCGCAAGGACTTTAGCAAGTTGCCGGATGTCATGGATGTGCCTTATCTCCTGGCCATCCAGCTGGATTCGTATCGCGAATTCCTGCAGGCGGGAGCGACCAAGGACCAGTTTCGTGACATCGGCCTGCATGCGGCCTTCAAGTCCGTTTTCCCGATTATCAGCTATTCCGGCAATGCGGCTCTGGAGTATGTCGGTTATCGTCTGGGCGAGCCGGCATTCGACGTCAAGGAATGCGTGCTGCGCGGCGTGACCTTCGCCGTACCGCTGCGGGTAAAAGTCCGTCTGATCATTTTCGACAAAGAATCGTCGAATAAAGCGATCAAGGACATCAAAGAGCAAGAAGTGTACATGGGGGAAATTCCCCTGATGACCGAGAACGGTACCTTCGTTATCAATGGTACCGAGCGCGTCATCGTTTCCCAGCTGCACCGCTCCCCAGGCGTGTTCTTCGACCACGACCGTGGCAAGACCCACAGCTCCGGTAAGCTGCTGTATTCCGCCCGGGTTATTCCCTACCGTGGCTCCTGGCTGGACTTCGAGTTCGATCCGAAGGACGCCGTGTTCGTACGTATCGACCGCCGCCGCAAGCTGCCGGCTTCGGTGCTGTTGCGCGCGCTGGGTTACAGCACTGAGGAGATGCTGGACGCCTTCTACGCCACCAACGTCTTCCATGTGAAGGGCGAGTCCCTGCGCCTGGAGTTGGTGCCGCAGCGTCTGCGTGGCGAAATCGCCGTCCTCGATATCAAGGACGAGAATGGCAAGGTCATCGTCGAGCAGGGCCGTCGTATCACGGCGCGCCACATCAACCAGCTGGACAAGGCTGGCATCAAAGAGCTGGAAGTCCCGCTCGATTACCTGATTGGCCGCACCACTGCCAAGGCGATCGTGCACCCGGCTACCGGCGAGATCATCGCCGAATGCAACACCGAGTTGAATACCGAAGTCCTGGCCAAGGTGGCCAAGGCTCAGGTCGTGCGCATCGAGACGCTGTACACCAATGATATCGATTGCGGTCCGTTCATCTCCGATACCCTGAAGATCGACTCCACCACCAATCAGCTAGAAGCGCTGGTCGAGATCTATCGCATGATGCGTCCTGGCGAGCCGCCAACCAAGGACGCCGCCGAGACCCTGTTCAACAACCTGTTCTTCAGTGCCGAACGCTACGACCTGTCGGCCGTTGGCCGCATGAAGTTCAACCGTCGTATCGGCCGCACCGAGATCGAAGGCTCCGGCGTGCTGTGCAAGGAAGACATCGTCGAGGTGCTCAAGACCCTCGTCGACATCCGTAACGGCAAGGGCATCGTCGACGATATCGACCATCTGGGTAACCGTCGCGTGCGTTGCGTCGGCGAAATGGCCGAGAACCAGTTCCGCGTGGGCCTGGTGCGTGTCGAGCGCGCGGTCAAGGAACGCCTGTCGATGGCCGAGAGCGAAGGCCTGATGCCGCAGGACCTGATCAACGCCAAGCCGGTCGCGGCGGCGGTCAAGGAGTTCTTCGGTTCCAGCCAGCTCTCGCAGTTCATGGACCAGAACAACCCGCTGTCGGAAATCACCCACAAGCGCCGCGTCTCCGCGCTCGGCCCGGGCGGTCTGACCCGTGAGCGCGCCGGCTTCGAAGTCCGCGACGTACACCCGACCCACTACGGTCGCGTGTGTCCGATCGAGACCCCTGAAGGTCCGAACATCGGTCTGATCAACTCGCTGGCGGCCTATGCCCGCACCAACCAGTACGGCTTCCTCGAGAGCCCGTATCGTGTGGTGAAGGACACCCTGGTGACCGACGAAATCGTCTTCCTGTCCGCCATCGAAGAGGCCGATCACGTGATCGCCCAGGCGTCGGCGACCATGAACGACAAGGGTCAGTTGACCGATGAGCTGGTGGCCGTGCGCCATCTCAACGAGTTCACCGTCAAGGCGCCGGAAGACGTCACCCTGATGGACGTCTCGCCCAAGCAGGTAGTGTCGGTCGCCGCCTCGTTGATTCCGTTCCTCGAGCACGACGACGCCAACCGCGCCCTCATGGGCTCGAACATGCAGCGTCAGGCCGTGCCGACCCTGCGTGCCGACAAGCCGCTGGTGGGGACCGGGATGGAGCGCAACGTGGCGCGCGATTCCGGCGTCTGCGTCGTGGCCCGTCGTGGCGGGGTGATCGACTCGGTCGACGCCAGCCGCATCGTGGTTCGCGTCAATGACGACGAGGTCGAGACCGGCGAAGCGGGTGTCGACATCTACAACCTGACCAAGTACACCCGCTCCAACCAGAACACCTGCATCAACCAGCGTCCGCTGGTGAGCAAGGGTGATCAGGTGCAGCGCAGCGACATCCTGGCCGATGGTCCGTCCACCGACATGGGCGAACTGGCGCTGGGTCAGAACATGCGCGTGGCGTTCATGCCGTGGAACGGCTTCAACTTCGAAGACTCCATCTGCCTGTCCGAGCGTGTGGTTCAGGAAGACCGTTTCACCACCATCCACATCCAGGAACTGACCTGTGTGGCGCGCGACACCAAGCTCGGTTCGGAAGAAATCACTTCCGATATCCCGAACGTCGGTGAGTCTGCGTTGAACAAGCTGGACGAAGCGGGCATCGTCTATGTCGGTGCCGAAGTAGGTGCCGGCGACATCCTGGTCGGCAAGGTGACGCCGAAAGGCGAAACCCAGCTGACCCCGGAAGAGAAGCTGCTGCGTGCGATCTTCGGTGAGAAGGCATCCGACGTTAAGGACACCTCGCTGCGCGTGCCGACCGGTACCAAGGGCACGGTGATCGACGTACAGGTCTTCACCCGTGATGGCGTCGAGCGCGATGCCCGTGCGCTGTCGATCGAGAAGATGCAGCTCGACGAGATCCGCAAGGACCTCAACGAGGAGTTCCGCATCGTCGAAGGCGCGACCTTCGAGCGTCTGCGTGCGGCCCTGGTCGGCAAGGTCGTCGAAGGCGGTGCTGGCCTGAAGAAGGGCGCGGAGATCACCGACGAAGTTCTCGACGGTCTCGAGCGCGGTCAGTGGTTCAAGCTGCGCATGGCCGACGACGCGCTGAACGAGCAGTTGGAAAAGGCCCAGGCCTACATATCCGACCGCCGCCAGCTACTCGACGACAAGTTCGAAGACAAGAAGCGCAAGCTGCAGCAGGGCGATGACCTGGCGCCGGGCGTGTTGAAGATCGTCAAGGTCTACCTGGCCATTCGTCGCCGCATCCAGCCGGGCGACAAGATGGCCGGTCGTCACGGTAACAAGGGTGTGGTCTCGGTGATCATGCCGGTCGAAGACATGCCGCACGATGCCAATGGTACCCCGGTCGACATCGTTCTCAACCCGCTGGGCGTACCGTCGCGTATGAACGTCGGGCAGATCCTCGAAACCCACCTGGGCCTCGCGGCCAAGGGGCTGGGCGAGAAGATCAACCGCATGCTCGAAGAGCAGCGCAAGGTGGCCGAGCTGCGTCAGTTCATGCAGCAGATCTACAACGAGATCGGCGGTCGTCAGGAGAACCTGGATGAACTGAGCGATCAGGAAATCCTCAGCCTGGCGAACAATCTGAAAGGTGGCGTGCCCATGGCCACGCCGGTGTTCGACGGTGCCAAGGAAAGCGAGATCAAGGCCATGCTGAAGCTGGCCGATCTGCCGGAGAGCGGGCAGATGCGCCTGATCGACGGTCGTACCGGCAACCAGTTCGAGCGTCCGACCACGGTTGGTTACATGTACATGCTGAAACTGAACCACCTGGTGGACGACAAGATGCACGCGCGTTCCACGGGTTCCTACAGCCTGGTTACCCAGCAGCCGCTGGGTGGTAAGGCGCAGTTCGGTGGTCAGCGCTTCGGGGAGATGGAGGTCTGGGCACTGGAAGCCTATGGCGCCGCCTACACCCTGCAGGAAATGCTGACCGTTAAGTCGGATGACGTGAACGGCCGTACCAAGATGTACAAGAACATCGTGGACGGTGATCACCGTATGGAGCCGGGCATGCCCGAGTCCTTCAACGTACTGATCAAAGAGATCCGTTCGCTCGGTATCGACATCGATCTGGAAACCGAATAACACGTGACGCGAATCGGGAGCGGGGCACTTTGCCCGCTCCCTGCTCCGCCAGGAGGAAAGGCCTTGAAAGACCTACTGAATTTGCTGAAAAACCAGGGTCAAGTCGAAGAATTCGATGCCATCCGCATCGGCTTGGCTTCGCCTGAGATGATCCGTTCGTGGTCGTTCGGCGAAGTGAAAAAGCCGGAAACCATCAACTACCGCACCTTCAAGCCCGAGCGCGATGGCCTGTTCTGCGCCAAGATCTTTGGCCCGGTCAAGGACTACGAGTGCCTGTGCGGTAAGTACAAGCGCCTCAAGCACCGCGGCGTGATCTGCGAGAAGTGCGGCGTGGAAGTGGCCCTGGCCAAGGTCCGCCGCGAGCGCATGGCGCACATCGAGCTGGCCTCGCCGGTCGCCCACATCTGGTTCCTCAAGTCGCTGCCGAGCCGTATCGGCCTGCTGATGGACATGACCCTGCGTGACATCGAGCGCGTGCTCTATTTCGAGAGCTACGTGGTGATCGATCCGGGTATGACCACCCTGGAAAAGGGCCAGCTGCTCAATGACGAGCAGTACTTCGAGGCCCTCGAAGAGTTCGGCGATGACTTCGATGCCCGCATGGGCGCCGAGGCCGTGCGCGAGCTGCTGCATGCCATCGACCTGGAATACGAGATTGGCCGCCTGCGTGAGGAAATTCCGCAGACCAATTCGGAAACCAAGATCAAGAAGCTGTCCAAGCGGCTGAAGCTGATGGAGGCCTTCCAGGGCTCGGGCAACCTGCCGGAGTGGATGGTCCTGACCGTATTGCCGGTGCTGCCGCCGGACCTGCGTCCGTTGGTGCCGCTCGATGGCGGTCGCTTCGCGACCTCCGACCTGAACGATCTGTATCGTCGGGTGATCAACCGTAACAACCGCTTGAAGCGCCTGCTCGATCTGTCCGCGCCGGACATCATCGTGCGAAACGAGAAGCGCATGCTGCAGGAAGCAGTCGACGCGCTGCTCGACAACGGCCGTCGCGGCCGCGCCATCACCGGTTCGAACAAGCGCCCGCTGAAGTCCCTGGCCGACATGATCAAGGGTAAGCAGGGTCGTTTCCGTCAGAACCTGCTGGGTAAGCGCGTGGACTACTCCGGTCGTTCCGTGATCACCGTGGGCCCGACCCTGCGCCTGCACCAGTGCGGTCTGCCGAAGAAGATGGCCCTCGAGCTGTTCAAGCCGTTCATTTTCGGCAAGCTGGAAATGCGTGGTCTGGCAACCACCATCAAGGCGGCGAAGAAGATGGTCGAGCGCGAGCTGCCGGAGGTGTGGGACGTTCTCGCCGAAGTGATTCGCGAACACCCTGTACTGCTCAACCGTGCGCCGACCCTGCACCGTCTGGGTATCCAGGCATTCGAGCCGGTACTGATCGAAGGCAAGGCGATCCAGCTGCACCCGCTGGTCTGCGCCGCGTACAACGCCGACTTCGACGGTGACCAGATGGCCGTCCACGTGCCGCTGACGCTGGAAGCCCAGTTGGAAGCGCGTGCGCTGATGATGTCGACCAACAACATCCTCTCGCCAGCCAACGGCGAGCCGATCATCGTGCCGTCGCAGGACGTGGTACTGGGTCTGTATTACATGACCCGCGAAGCCGTGAACGCCAAGGGCGAAGGCCGTGTGTTCGCCGACCTGCAGGAAGTCGACCGGGTATTCCGTGCCGGCGAAGCGTCGCTGCATGCCCGTGTGAAAGTGCGGATCAACGAGACCATCAAGGATCGTGACGGCAGCATCACCAAGAACACCCGCATCGTCGACACCACCGTCGGTCGTGCGCTGCTGTTCCAGGTGGTTCCGGCCGGCCTGTCCTATGACGTGGTCAACCAGCCGATGAAGAAGAAGGCGATCTCCAAGCTGATCAACCAGTGCTACCGCACCGTCGGCTTGAAGGACACCGTGATCTTCGCCGACCAGCTGATGTACACCGGTTTCGCCTACTCGACCATCTCCGGTGTGTCGATCGGCGTGAACGACTTCGTCATCCCGGATGAGAAGGCGCGGATCATCGATGCGGCCACCGAGGAAGTTAAGGAAATCGAGAGCCAGTACGCTTCCGGCCTGGTAACCCAGGGCGAGAAGTACAACAAGGTGATCGACCTCTGGTCCAAGGCCAACGACGAAGTGTCCAAGGCGATGATGGGCAACCTCTCGAAAGAGAAGGTCATCGATCGCGAAGGCAAGGAAGTCGAGCAAGAGTCCTTCAACTCCATGTACATGATGGCCGACTCTGGTGCCCGGGGTTCTGCTGCGCAGATCCGTCAGCTCGCCGGTATGCGTGGCCTGATGGCCAAGCCGGACGGCTCGATCATCGAGACGCCGATCACCGCGAACTTCCGTGAAGGTCTGTCGGTTCTGCAGTACTTCATCTCGACTCACGGTGCGCGTAAGGGTCTGGCCGATACCGCCCTGAAGACCGCCAACTCCGGTTACCTGACTCGTCGTCTGGTCGACGTGGCCCAGGACCTGGTGGTGACCGAGATCGATTGCGGCACCGAGCATGGCCTGCTGATGACCCCGCATATCGAAGGTGGCGACGTGGTCGAGCCGCTGGGTGAGCGCGTGCTGGGCCGTGTGATCGCCAAGGACGTGCCGAAGCCGGGCAGCGACGAGATCATCGTGCCGGCCGGCACCCTGGTCGACGAGCAGTGGGTTGAGTTCATCGAGCGCAACAGCATCGACGAAGTGGTCGTGCGTTCGCCGATCAGCTGTGAAACCCGCTACGGCATCTGCGCCAAGTGCTACGGCCGCGATCTGGCCCGTGGTCACCAGGTCAACATCGGTGAGGCGGTCGGGGTCATTGCGGCTCAGTCGATCGGTGAGCCGGGTACCCAGCTGACCATGCGTACCTTCCACATCGGTGGTGCGGCCAGCCGGACTTCCGCGGCCGATAGCGTTCAGGTCAAGAATGGCGGTGCCATTCGCCTGCACAACCTCAAGCACGTCGAGCGCCTCGACGGCGCCCTGGTCGCGGTGTCGCGTTCCGGTGAGCTGGCGGTTGCCGACGAGTTCGGTCGTGAGCGTGAGCGCTACAAGTTGCCTTACGGCGCCGTGATTTCGGTGAAAGAGGGTGACAAGGTCGATCCGGGCGCCATCGTCGCCAAGTGGGATCCACACACTCACCCGATCGTCACCGAGATGAAGGGTACCGTGACCTATGTGGGCATGGAGGAAGGCATCACCATCAAGCGCCAGACCGACGAACTGACCGGTCTGACCAACATCGAAGTGCTGGATCCGAAGGATCGTCCCGCCGCCGGCAAGGACATCCGCCCGGCCGTGAAGATGGTTGGCGTCGATGGCAAGGACCTGCTGCTGCCGGGCACCGACGTGCCGGCTCAGTACTTCCTGCCGGCCAACGCCCTGGTGGGTGTGGCCAACGGTGCCCAGGTGGGCGTGGGCGACGTTATCGCTCGTATCCCCCAGGAAACCTCGAAGACCCGCGACATCACCGGTGGTCTGCCGCGCGTTGCCGACCTGTTCGAAGCGCGTCGTCCGAAAGAGGCCTCGATCCTCGCGGAGATCAGCGGCACCATCGCCTTCGGCAAGGAAACCAAGGGCAAGCGTCGCCTGGTGATCACGCCGACCGACGGTAGCGATCCGTACGAAGAGCTGATTCCGAAGTGGCGTCACCTCAACGTGTTCGAGGGTGAGCAGGTCAACAAAGGCGAAGTGATCTCCGACGGTCCGAGCGACCCGCACGACATCCTGCGCCTGCTCGGTGTCAGCGCGCTGGCCAAGTACATCGTCAACGAAATCCAGGACGTGTACCGGCTGCAGGGCGTGAAGATCAACGACAAGCACATCGAGACCATCCTGCGCCAGATGCTGCGCAAGGTCGAGGTGTCCGAAGCCGGTGATTCTTCCTTCATCAAGGGCGACCAGATGGAGCTGACCTCGGTGTTGGGCGAGAACGAGCGTCTGGCGGCAGATGACAAGTTCATCGCCAAGTACACGCGCGTCCTGCTGGGTATCACCAAGGCTTCGTTGTCCACCGAATCGTTCATCTCGGCGGCGTCCTTCCAGGAAACCACTCGTGTACTGACCGAGGCGGCGGTAACCGGCAAGCGTGACTTCCTGCGCGGCTTGAAAGAGAACGTGGTGGTTGGACGTCTGATTCCGGCTGGTACCGGCTTGGCTTATCACGCAGAGCGCAAGCGCAAGCGTGATGCAGAGAAACCGGTTCGCGTCAGCGCCAGTGAGGTGGAAGCCGCACTGTCCGAAGCGCTGAACTCCAGCGGCAGCTAAGTACATGGCCCCGCGGCTTGGGGTCATGGCTTGACGGGGTGCATGAGTCTCTTTAGACTCATGCACCCCTAAATTTGGCAGGGCATGCGCTCTGCCATTTTGCTTTCCTTGTAAGGCAATAGCGTCGAAAGACAACAGTGGAGCTTATAGATGGCAACTATCAACCAGCTGGTACGTCAGCCGCGCAAGCGTATCGTCGAGAAATCCGACGTGCCTGCGCTGCAGAACTGCCCGCAGCGTCGTGGTGTGTGCACTCGCGTGTATACCACTACGCCGAAAAAACCTAACTCGGCACTGCGTAAAGTATGCCGCGTGCGTCTGACCAACGGTTTCGAGGTTTCCTCGTACATCGGTGGTGAAGGCCACAACCTGCAAGAGCACAGCGTGGTGCTGATCCGTGGCGGTCGTGTAAAAGACCTTCCGGGTGTGCGTTATCACACCGTGCGCGGCTCCTTGGATACCTCCGGCGTCAAGGGTCGTAACCAGGGTCGTTCGAAGTACGGTACCAAGCGTCCGAAGTAATTCGTTTCGCTAGCTGATTTTCTATTTATTGAGTCGATAAGAGTAAGGTCGGGCGCCATCTCGATGATGCAGTCCCGGGCTAACCTGAAGACCGTTTGAGGGCTTATCAATGCCAAGACGTCGTGTAGCAGCCAAGCGTGAAATTCTGGACGATCCGAAGTACGGAAGCCAGATTCTCGCCAAATTCATGAACCACGTGATGGAAAGCGGCAAGAAAGCCGTTGCCGAGCGTATCGTTTATGGTGCCCTGGACAAGGTCAAAGAGCGCAAGAACAGCGATCCCCTGGAAATCTTCGAGAAAGCTCTCGACGCCATCGCTCCGCTGGTCGAAGTGAAGTCGCGCCGTGTTGGTGGTGCGACTTATCAGGTTCCGGTCGAAGTTCGTCCGTCTCGTCGTAACGCTCTTGCCATGCGCTGGCTGGTAGATTTCGCCCGCAAGCGTGGCGAGAAGTCCATGGCGCTGCGCCTGGCTGGCGAGCTGCTGGATGCTGCCGAAGGCAAGGGTGCTGCAGTTAAGAAGCGTGAAGACGTGCACCGTATGGCTGAGGCCAACAAGGCCTTCTCGCACTACCGCTTCTAATTTTCGCGCTTCTATATTTGCGAGGGCTTTATGGCTCGTACTACCCCGATTAACCGCTACCGTAACATTGGTATCGTCGCGCATGTGGATGCCGGCAAGACCACTACCACGGAGCGGGTTCTGTTTTACACGGGCGTCAACCACAAGATGGGCGAGGTGCATGATGGCGCCGCGACCATGGACTGGATGGTGCAGGAGCAGGAGCGAGGTATCACCATTACCTCCGCTGCCACCACTGCCTTCTGGCAGGGTTCGGAAAAGCAGTACGACAACCACCGCTTCAACATCATCGATACCCCCGGGCACGTAGACTTCACTATCGAAGTTGAGCGCTCGCTGCGTGTACTCGACGGTGCTGTCGTGGTGTTCTGTGGTACTTCCGGCGTTGAGCCGCAGTCGGAAACCGTATGGCGTCAGGCCAACAAGTACGGTGTTCCGCGTCTGGTTTACGTCAACAAGATGGACCGCGCCGGCGCTAACTTCCTGCGTGTGGTTGGCCAGATCAAGCAGCGCCTGGGTCACACCCCGGTGCCTATTCAGCTCGCCATCGGTGCGGAAGACAACTTCCAGGGCCAGATCGACCTGATCAAGATGAAGGCCATCTACTGGAACGATGACGACAAGGGCACCACCTTCCGTGAGGAAGAGATCCCGGCCGAGCTCCAGGAGCTGGCTGAAGAGTGGCGCTCGAACATGGTCGAGGCGGCTGCCGAGGCTACCGAAGAGCTGATGAACAAGTATCTCGAGGGCGAAGAGTTGACCGTCGCCGAGATCAAGTCGGCCCTGCGTCAGCGCACCATTGCTGGTGAGATCGTTCTGGCTGTCTGTGGTTCTTCGTTCAAGAACAAGGGTGTGCCCCTGGTTCTCGATGCGGTCATCGACTACCTGCCGGCGCCGGTGGATATCCCGGCGATCAAGGGTAGCGACATCGACGACGAAAACATCGCGATGGAGCGTCACGCCGACGACAACGAGCCGTTCTCTGCTCTGGCGTTCAAGATCGCTACCGACCCGTTCGTGGGTACCCTGACGTTTGCGCGCGTCTACTCGGGCGTGCTGAGCTCGGGCGACGGCGTGCTCAACTCCGTCAAGGGCAAGAAAGAGCGTGTTGGTCGTATGGTGCAGATGCACGCGAACAGCCGTGAGGAGATCAAGGAAGTTCGTGCTGGCGACATCGCTGCATTGATCGGCATGAAAGACGTTACCACCGGCGACACCCTGTGCTCGCTGGAGAAGCCGATCATCCTCGTGCGCATGGACTTCCCGGAGCCGGTTATCTCGGTTGCCGTTGAGCCCAAGACCAAGGACGACCAGGAAAAAATGGGTATCGCTCTGGGCAAGCTCGCTCAGGAAGACCCGTCTTTCCGCGTCAAGACCGATGAAGAGACGGGTCAGACGATCATCTCCGGTATGGGCGAGCTGCACCTGGACATCCTGGTCGACCGTATGCGTCGCGAGTTCAATGTCGAGGCCAACATCGGTAAGCCGCAGGTTTCCTATCGTGAGAAAATCACGAAGTCCTGCGAGATCGAGGGCAAGTTCGTTCGTCAGTCCGGCGGTCGTGGTCAGTTCGGTCACTGCTGGGTGCGCTTCGCGCCTGCGGATGAAGGGCAGGAAGGCTTGCAGTTCGTCAACGAAGTGGTAGGTGGTGTGATTCCGAAGGAATACATCCCGGCCATTCAGAAGGGTATCGAAGAGCAGATGAAGAACGGTGTTATCGCCGGCTATCCGCTCATCGGCCTGAAGGCTACAGTGTTCGATGGTTCCTACCACGACGTCGACTCCAACGAGATGGCGTTCAAGGTTGCTGCCTCCATGGCGACCAAGCAGCTGTCCCAGAAGGGTGGCGCTGTAGTGCTTGAGCCGATCATGAAAGTAGAAGTGGTAACACCTGAGGACTACATGGGTGACGTGATGGGTGACCTGAACCGTCGTCGTGGTCTGATTCAGGGTATGGAAGATACTCCGGCTGGCAAGGTTATCCGTGCCGAGGTGCCGCTGGGTGAGATGTTCGGTTATGCGACCGATGTCCGTTCCATGTCCCAGGGTCGCGCAAGCTACGCCATGGAATTCGCAAAATACTCGGAAGCTCCGTCGAATATCGTCGAAGCCATCGTTAAAAGACAAGGCTGATTCAGCCCTTTAGGCAAGAGGTTCACTGTCGTGGCTAAAGAAAAATTTGAACGTAACAAACCGCACGTCAACGTAGGCACCATCGGTCACGTTGACCACGGTAAAACCACCCTGACCGCAGCGCTGACCAAGGTTTGCGCTGAGACTTGGGGCGGCTCTGCTCGTGACTTCTCCCAGATCGACAACGCTCCGGAAGAGAAAGCGCGCGGCATCACCATCAACACCTCCCACGTTGAATACGATTCGCCGACCCGTCACTACGCCCACGTAGACTGCCCGGGCCACGCCGACTACGTGAAGAACATGATCACCGGTGCTGCGCAGATGGACGGCGCGATCCTGGTTTGCTCCGCTGCCGACGGCCCGATGCCGCAGACCCGCGAGCACATCCTGCTGTCCCGTCAGGTCGGCGTTCCTTACATCGTCGTGTTCCTGAACAAGGCCGACATGGTGGATGACGCTGAGCTGCTGGAACTGGTCGAGATGGAAGTTCGTGACCTGCTGTCGACCTACGACTTCCCGGGCGACGACACTCCGATCATCATCGGCTCCGCGTTGATGGCGCTGAATGGTCAGGACGACAACGAAATGGGCGTTAGCGCCGTTCGTAAGCTGGTCGAGACTCTGGACAGCTACATTCCTGAGCCTGAGCGTGCCATCGACAAGCCGTTCCTGATGCCGAT
>NZ_JBFTEG010000035.1:0-15441 GCF_041027545.1 Pseudomonas zhanjiangensis
GGGGGCTGAGCTGGCCTAGTTGAGCCAGCCAGTGGTGAAAGGCTTGAGTATCCATGAGCGGCAGACCTCCCGAGCGGATGCCTGCCTTTCAGATTAGTTCTTGCAACACATCATTGGGACATAGCCATCAAAATACTGACGCCAGCAGACCGACACCATTCGTCGGCGACCACCAGCCACTGGGCAGCGAACCGGACATTGATCAGCCCCGCTGCCGGCCGAAGCGGGTAGAATGCGCGCCCCGCCGTGCAGGGATGCACCGCGGGCTACACAAGGACGCGACCCACGAGGACTTCAACATGCGCACACTTCTTACCCTGGCTGGCTGCCTGCTGCTCGGCGCTTGCGCCAGCGACCCGCAATCGACCTACGAGCAAGCGGTACGAGCCGGTAGCGGGCCGATCGCCAAGAGCAATCTGGAAGCCATCCATAACGTCCAGGCCATTCCGCTACCGGTAAATCCCGGACCGGAGCTACCCAGCTGGCGCATCGACGCCGAGCAACCGCGGCTGGACTTCGGCAGTTCGCTGTCCAATTACCGGGTGTTTTCCCTGCAGCTCAAGCAGGGCGAGCGCTACCGGCTTAGCGTCAACTCCCTGTGCCATGCGCCCTGTCTGGGCTTCAGCAAGTTCGCCCTCAAGCCTCGGGCACTGCTGCTGGATGCTTACGGCAGCGTGATCGCCAGCAAGCCGTCGCGCGTCTCGGCACTGCTCGGCCAGGTCAGCCTGGGCTGGGATGGCGAGGCCCCGGAAGACGGCACCTACTACCTGCTGGTGGCGGCGGACAACGACGAGATCGGCCGCACCATCGTGATCGACGATGCCTGGCTAAACAACTCGCCGCTGATGGCGGTGAACGTTGGCATGCAGAGCGCCCCCTTCGGCCGGATCAACGCGTTTTCCACCTCCGTGACCGAGTGACGAACCAGCCCCGGACGCCCCTGTTCGGCGCCCGGCGGCAACTTGCCCCGCCATGCCGGATTGCCGCCGATTCGCGCGACTATTGATCCCGGGCAAGGTGCCTGGACGATTGCACCTTACCCTGTGGGCCTCTCTCAGCCACGCCCACGAGTAATTGCATGAGCACCACTTCCGCCAGCATCTGCGACGCAGCCGACCGCCTGCAGGGCTTCGTCGGCTTGAATGCCAAGACCGGCCAGCACCTGATCCGCTTCAGCGAGGATTCCTTCGGCCTGGACGTGCCGGCGCCCAGCATCATCCCGACCTGCGAATTCGTCTGGCAGGCCCTGGGCGGCGAGCAGATGATCCTCAAGCGCGAGCGCATCCAGTTGCTGCTCGACCAGCACATCGACGACCGGCTGAACATCGGCGAGCCGCTGCGCATCTATATGCGCCGCCAGGACCTGCCGGAAATCACCGCCGAGCGGCGCCTGCGCCACGCCTGAACAGAGCATCAGGCGCCGACCCCGGCGAGTAGCTGGCGGCTGCGCTCGAACCAGGCCAGGAGGAAGTCCGCCAGCACCTGGGTGCGCCTGGGCAGCCCGGCCTGATAGGGGTGCACCAGGAACACCGGCGTGCTGCGCGTCTGGTAGTCGCGCAGCAACCAGCGCAGGCGGCCATCGGCCAGCTCCTCGTGCAGCATGTAGGACGGCAGGCGGGCGATCCCCGCGCCGCACAGCGCGGCCTTTTTCAGCAGGCCGTACTGGTTGCAGGCCAGCGGTCCGGCCACCTTGACCCGGATCAGCTCATGTCGGCGGTGGTACAGCCACTGCTCCGGGCCGCTGAAATGGCTGTTGATCAGACAGCTGTGCCGCGCCAGCTCCTGCGGCGTCAGGGGCTCGCCGTGCCGCGCCAGATACTCCGCACTGGCGCAGGTCAGTTCCTGCATGGCGAACAGCGGCCTGGCCACCAGGCGCTCGTCGGCCTCAACCACCGAGCGAATCGCCAGGTCGAAGCCATCGCGCACCAGGTCGCGGCGTGCGTTGTTCAACTCCAGCTCCAGGCGCACCTGCGGGTACTGGCGGGCGAACTCCAGCAGCAGTGGCTCGAAGAAGGTCTCGCCGAGGGACACCGGCACCGTCAGCCGCACCGTCCCGGCCAGGCTGTCCTGGGCGCGCAACAGGGCCTGCCGCGCCCGCTCGGCCTGCACCTGCAGTGCCTGCGCCTCGGGTAGCAGGGCCGCCCCGGCGGCGGTCAGGCTCAGGCGCCGGATGGTCCGGTGCAGCAGGCTGACACCGAGGCCGTTTTCCAGCAGGCGCATGCGCTTGGACAGCTGACCCTTGCTGCAACCCAGGCGCTCGGCCGCGCGGGTGAAGCTGCCCGCCTCAACCAGCGTGGCAAAGGCCGAGAGGTCATCCAGTTCGCTCATGGGCACTCCGTGATTGTTTCCAAATGGAAACCAAATCTTTCCAATTAGATGGATTATCGCCGGCAATCATCCCTCTAGACTGGCCAGCACAGCAACCCACTACGGAGACGACCCCAGATGAAAATCCTCTTGATCGGCGCCAGCGGTACCATCGGCCAAGCCATCGACCGTGAACTCAGCCAGCGCCACCAGGTCGTGCGCATTGGCCGCAACAGCGGTGAGTTGCGCGTGGATATCCGCGACACGGACTCGATTCGCGCCCTGTTCGAACAGACCGGAGGCTTCGATGCCCTGGTCAGTGCCGCCGGCGCCGTGCATTTCGGCGCTCTGGAGGAGATGAGCGCGGCGCAGTACGCCATCGGTCTCGAGGACAAGCTGATGGGCCAGGTCAACCTGCTGCTGATCGGCCGCGACTATGCCAACGACGGCGCCTCCTTCACCCTGACCAGCGGTATTCTCAGCGAAGACCCGATTCGCTACGGCAGCTCGGCAAGCATGGTCAACGGCGCACTGGACAGCTTCGTACGCAGCGCGGCGATCGAACTGCCGCGCGGCCTGCGGGTCAACGCGGTAAGCCCGACCGTGCTGGTGGAGTCGATGGACAACTTCGCCCCCTACTTCCGCGGCTTCAAGCCGGTCCCGGGCGCCGAGGTCGCCCTGGCCTACGCCAAGAGCGTGGAAGGCGCGCAGACCGGCCAGGTCTACCGGGTGCTCTGAGGCCGCCGGATGCTCAAGCCAGGGCCCTGGCCAGCAGCGCGCCGCCCAGAGCCACCGCCACGGCCAGCAGCGCCAGGCCGATCAGCGCCCGCGCACCGAGCCGCGAAGCGGGCCTGGCCGCTGGTGTGGCGGCCGGGCTGGCCACCGGGCGGTGCAAGGGATTGGCGCTGGCGGGCGTGCCCTGGGGCTTTTGCCGCTTGAGCGGCTTGGGCAGGTCGACGGCGCGCATGAACTGGGTCGCGTCCTCGTCCTCGCCCTCGACCGGCGCCTGGGTGCCCCGGGGGCCGATCACCAGCAGGCTCACCGAGCCGATCCTGAGCTGATCGCCCGGCTGCAGCAGCGCGGTAGCCACCTTCTGCTGGTTGACCCGCACGCCACCGGCCGAGGCCAGGTCCTTGACCTCCAGCACGTCCCCCTTGAGGAAGAACTCGCAGTGCCGGCGCGACAGCTGCGGGTCGCTGAAACACAGCTCGCACTTAACCGAACGGCCGAAGGTCATCGAGCCGTGAATATGGAATTTCCGACCCTCGTGCTCGCCCTGGATCACCTGCAGGAACCAGCGGGCAGCGGGCGCGGCCGTCGGCGTGGCCCGGGGCTTGCTCGGGTCGACCAGCAGCAGCACCACCTGGCCCAGGCGCACACGGTCGTCGGCACGCAGCTGATAGCGCGCGCCGATGCGTTCGTCGTTGACGTAGGTGCCTGCCTGGCTGCCGCTATCGCTCAGGTAGTAGTAGCCCTGCTCCTGACGGATTTCCGCGTGAAACGGGCTGATCTCGGCATCGTCCAGCACCAGCGCGTTGCGGCTGTCCTGGCCGATGCTGAAGCGCTCGTCGACCAGCCAGACGGGCGCTTGACGGTTATCGCTGAAGTCGATTCTGAGCATATCCGGCAGTTACCTGGGTAGAGAATGCGACGCCCGACGGCTCGATGCGGCCGGCGCGCGGGCGGTCGCGGTCAGTTATTGAACAGCTTGTTCCACAGTCGTTTGATCGGATTCTGCCTGGCCTGCTGCGGCTTTGCCGCCTCGGCGCTGCGCGTGGCGGCGGGCGCACGCAGCGGCCGCGCCGCCGCTACGCGCTGCGGGTGACGGTCATAGAGTTGTAGCAGGGTTTCGTTGTCCGGCTCCACTTCCAGGCCCTGCTTGATCGACTCCAGGGCCAGGTCGAACTGACGCCGCGCATAGGCCTGCTCGCTGCCCTCGATAAAGCGCTGAGCCACCCGATTCAGCCCGGCCAGGGCCAGCAGATTGTCTGGCTGCCAGCCGAGCACCTGGCGGAAGTAGAAGGTCGCGCTGTCGTCTTCGGGCATCAGCAGGCGATCGTCGGCAAGCCGCTGTTCGGCCAGGTCCAGGTAGCCGACGATGCGCGCCTGGAGCACGCGCTGCAGACCATCGAGCGCCTTGCCGTTGTCCGCATCCAGGGCCAGCGCCTGGCGAAACAGGTAATCGGCATTGTCCTGCGGCGGCTCCAGCAACTGGCCGGCGTCGAGGCGCTGCTCGGCGCGGGCCAGGAAGTCGGCGATCTGCACCTGCCGATAGCCGAAATAGCCCGCAGCGCCGGCTCCCCCCAGCAGCAACACGGCCAACAGCCCCCAGGCTAGGCGCGGGCGCCACGACCCGCCGGCCGCGGCCGGCACGCTGTGCGCCCGCGGGTCGCCGGCGTCCGGCTCCGGCTGCAACTCGTCCAGGCTGGCCAGCAGCACCTTGCAATCGGCGAAACGCTCGTCCGGGTCCTTGGCGAGCATCCGTTCGAGCAGCCACTGATAGTCCTGCAGCGGCGCCGACAGCTGTGGCACCGGCATCTGCACATGGTTCATCACGGTCTGGGTATAGCTGGCGCCGCGATAGGGGTTGGCGCCGCTGAGCAACTCCAGGAGGATCACCCCCAGGCTGTAGATGTCGCTGCGCGCATCCAGCGTCAGGCACTGCGCCTGCTCGGGGCTGCTGTAGGCCGGGCTGCCGACGGCGATGCCGGAATGGGTCAGGTCGTGGTCCAGCGTCACCTGCTTGGCCACGCCGAAATCGGTGAGCAGCGCGGTGCCGTCTTCGCGAAACAGGATGTTGGCCGGTTTGATGTCGCGGTGCACCAGGCCGTGATCGTGGACCACGGCCAGGGCACTGGCGATCTGCCGGATGATCCGCAACGCCTGCTGCGGCTCGAACAGCTCGCCCTTGTGCCGGGACAGGTCACCACCGGCAACGAACTCCATGGCCAGGTAGTCACGGCCGTCGGCGAGCCGACCGATGTCGTGAATGGTGATGATCGAGCGGTGGTGCAGCGAGGCGACCATGTGCCCTTCCTGCACGAAGCGTTCGCTGAACGCCTGGTCATCGACCTGGCGCAGCACCTTGAGCGCGACCTTGCGCTGCAGCGACAGCTGGGTGGCCAGGTAGACCTCGGCCATGCCGCCCTGGCCAAGGCGAGCATGCACGTGGTAACCGGGGATCTCGATCAGCTGTTCATTCATGGACATGGCTGCACATCGGCGGATTAGGGTCTGAGGGGTTTGAACAGCCTGCCGAGCAGGCCACGCGGGCGCTTCGCCGCGTTCACCGGTGCCGGCACCGTGGCCTCCCGCCCCAGCACGATGCAGGAGATATTGTCGTGCCCGCCCATCAGGTTGGCCGCCCCGACCAGCGACGCGACCATCGCCTCGAGGCTGCCGGCATTGGCGCAGAGCTGCTGAATCTGAGCATCGGTCAGCTCACCGGTCAAGCCATCGCTGCACAGCAGGAGCAGCTCGTGCGGCTGCAGGTGCCCCTCCACCAGTCCCACCTCGAGCGCCTGGTCGGGACGCCCCAAGCACTGGAAGATCACTCCGCGACGGGGATGCTGGCGCGCCTCGTCCAGGCTCATTTGGCCGGCGTCGATCATCGCCTGGACCCAGCTGTGATCGTGACTCAGACAAGCGATGCCATCGGCATCGAGCCGGTAGGCGCGGCTGTCGCCGGCCCAGGCGATCTGGAAATCGGCGCCGAGGAAACGCACGGCGACCAGGGTGGTGCCCATGCCTCGGCACTCGCGATCCGCCTCGGCGGCGGCCAGCACGGCGCCATTGGCCGCATGCACGGCCTCCGACAGAGCCGCGCCGCTGGCACAGGCGTCCTGCAGAGCCTGCAGCGCCATGGCGCTGGCCACTTCGCCGCAGTTGTGCCCGCCCAACCCATCGGCAACGGCCCACAAACCGAGTTCGGGACAACACAGCAGGGCGTCTTCATTGTGTTCGCGCACCTGGCCGGCGACGGTCTGCGCCGCATAGGCCAGGGGCTGATCATTCGGCGTCATCGATAGACTCGCTTGTCATGACTGCACGCCCCTGCAGGGACGTTGGCGACTCTGACATGATGCGACCCCCGTCCCGCGCTGTCATCGCTTGTGCCAAGTTTTGCCGCGAACTGTTAACCAGTCCAAGCCTCGCGCCCCCCGCCAGGCATCGCCGGTGCACGGCGAAGCGGTTATCCTGACGCGACCCGCCGTGGCGCAGATCTGGCCCAGCGCCCACGCCGCCCCTTCCAAGGCCCGACACCGAACCAGCATGACCCCATTGCACGTCCAGGCCCTGACAGCGCTGTCCAGACCCTTGGCGCACAAGTTCTATCGCGCCCAGCACTCGCCCATGCGCGCCCACCGCCACGACCGGGTATGGGTCGCCCTGCAGTCCGAGATTGTCGCCGCGCTCTGCCTGCGGCCCGTGCCGCCCGGGCACTGGCTGACCGGCCTGCTGGTCGCACCCGCTTATCGGCGCCAGGGTGTCGCCTGCCGACTACTCGAGCAGGTGCTGGCGGAAACCGAGGGCCCGGTCTGGTTGTTCTGTGATCCCGAGCTGGACGCGTTCTATCAGCGCCTGGGCTTCACCCAGTGCCTCGAGTTGCCCCCCGCACTGGCCGAGCGGCTGGCCCGCTATCGGCGCAGCAAGCCGCTGATCGCCCTCTACCGCTGAGCCGCCTACCCCTTGCCAATAGCCAGCCACGCAGTCGGCCAGGGTGATGGCACAAATACTGGCACTTTGTTCAGGTTGCACGCTTGCCAGGCGCAGGCGCGCTCTGCATGCTAGGGGCATAACAACTACAAGCACCGGCCATGGCTAAGCAAGCTCTGCGACTGCTCAAGCGTCTGCGTAATGACTTCCAGCTATCGATCATCACCCTGATGGGGCTGTTCGGTGTCCTAGGCATTTCGCCCTACGCCATCTATCGCCTCAGCCAGGGCAACTACCTGGTCGGCAGCGCCGATACCATCATCGTGTCGTCCACGGTGCTTGCCGTGCTCTATGCCTGGCGTACCGGCGACACGGTGAAGCCGGGCATCGGCCTGGCCATGGTGTTCTCCCTGTGCGCCACGCTGATCGCCATCAACCTGGGCGTCAACGGCCTGTTCTGGATCTACCCGCTGATCCTCTTCAACTTCTTCATGGTCTCGCCGGGCAAGGCATTGCTGATCACCACACTGGTCCTGACGGTCCTGGTGAGCTACTCGCTGGCCGTGCCGGGAACGGTGTTCGAAAGCCATTACCAGATGGTCTCGTTCCTGGTCACCGGCCTGATGGCCAGCGCCCTCACCTTCATCTTCGCCTACCGCACCAGCAGCCAGCGCGACCAGTTGCAGGCGCTGGCGATCCGCGACCCGCTGACCGGGGCGCGCAATCGCCGGGCAATGAACGCCGAACTGAAGATTGCCGTGGCCAGCCATCGCCGGCACGGCATCAGCCATGGCGTGCTGGTGATGGACCTGGATCACTTCAAGCGGATCAACGACAGCTATGGCCACCAGGCCGGCGACAAGGTGCTGGTGGACTTCGTAGAACTGATCATGTGCTCGACACGGGTCGAAGACCGCCTGTTCCGCTTCGGCGGCGAGGAGTTCCTGCTGCTGCTGCCCAACACCGACCGGCCGGGCCTGATCGCCGCCGCCGCCCACCTGCAGCGCCAGGTCGCCCAGGGCCTGCAGGGTCCTGGCGGGGCCGTGACCATGTCCGTCGGCGGGGCCATCCTGCGCCCGGGCGAGCACTGGGAAAGCTGGCTGCAACGGGCCGACAGCCGCCTCTACCAGGCCAAGAGCGCCGGGCGCAACTGCACCATCATCGACCCGGAGCCGCAGACTCCGGAAGCGGCAAGCCTCTGACCGCCCCACCCCCGGGGCGCCCGGTTTCGCCCTCGAGGAGTACAATTAGCCAGTAGTCCAGCTGAGCGGTTCAGGCCTGCGGGAGCATGCCATGCATCGACATTATTTCATCAGCGACGACCTGGACGATCTCGAACGCATCGAGAACGAACTGGAGGCCGGCGGTATCGACAGCGTGCACATCCATGTGCTCAGCGAGTGCGAATCCGAGGTGGGCCGCCATCACCTGCACAAGCTCTCGCTGCTGCTGAAGAAGGACGTGGTCAATTCCGGCTGCAAAGGGGCCGTGGTCGGCACACTGCTGGCCGGCCTGCTGCTGGCGTTTGCCTATATCGGCGGCTGGGCGGACGGCAATGTCGGCTGGACGCCCTTCATCCTGCTGGCGGCCTCCCTGGTTGGCTTCTGCGCATGGGACGGTGGCTTCCTCGGCATGCAGCAATGCAACCGCTGCTTCCGCCGCTTCGAAGCCTGCCTGCGCGACGGCCACCACGTGTTCTTCGTCGACGTCGATGACAAGCAGCAAGCCATCCTCGATCAGGTCGTGGCCCGGCATCCGCTGCTGCAGGGCGCCGGCACCGGCACGGCGACCCGGCTCTGGCTGCCGGGCTGGCGAGACGGCTAGCCAGCACGGCTAGACGGGGCTGCCAACGCATGCGTTCACCGCCCCCCCCCGGGCCGCTGTAACAAATCGAGCCCGGCCCAGTCTATTGAACGCATCTTCTGGAGAGACGGGTTATGAAAAGACGTTCCTTGCTTCGGGGCATCGCCTTGCTCCCGACCCTGCCGCTTCTGGGCAGCCATGCCTCCACCAGCCTGGCTGCAGCGGTCGGCGCGGGCGTGACAGTCAGCCCGCTGGACAAGCCGCACAGCGCCTGGCGTGATCTGCTGTCGCCCGAGGCCTACGCGGTGCTGTTCGAGGAGGATACCGAGCGCGCCGGCAGCAGCCCGCTGAATGACGAGAAACGCGCCGGCACCTATATCTGCGCGGCGTGCTATCTGCCGTTGTTCGACAGCCAGCACAAGTATGAGAGCGGTACCGGCTGGCCCAGCTTCACCCAGCCGATCGAGGGCCATACGGCCACCAAGCGCGACTTCAAGCTGATCTTCCCGCGCACCGAGTACCACTGCGCGCGCTGCGGCGGACACCAGGGCCATGTGTTCGACGACGGCCCGCCACCGCGCGGCGAACGCTGGTGCAATAACGGCGTGGCCTTGCGGTTCATCCCCGAAGATCAACCCTTGCCCGCACTCAGGAGCTGAATATGATCGCTAAAGCCCCACTCTGGCTCAGCCGCGGACCACTGATCGCCGCCGCCGCGCTTCTCGCCGGCCTGCTCGGCGCGTGCGGGCCCACCTCGGCCGAAAGCCCTCCGGCGGCCGAACCGATGAGCAGCGACAGCAACCAGGACGTGGGCGTGGCGGTGTTCGCCGGCGGTTGCTTCTGGTGCACCGAGGCGGATTTCGACAAGGTAGCCGGTGTCCTGTCCACCACCTCCGGCTATATCGGCGGGCATGTGGCGAACCCCAGCTACCAGCAGGTCTCGGCCGGTGACAGCGGCCACCTGGAAGCGGTCCAGGTGCGCTACGACCCGAATCAGACCAGCTATGCCAAGCTGCTCGAGGCCTACTGGCCAACCATCGACCCGCTGACCCCGAATGCCCAGTTCTGCGACCACGGCTCGCAGTACCGCAGCGCAATCTTCTACAGCACGCCCGAGGAAAAGGCCCTGGCAGAGGCCTCCAGAGACGCCCTGCAAGCCTCGGGGCGTTTCAGTCAGCCGATTGTCACGGAAATCCTTCCGGCCACCTCTTTCTATCCGGCCGAGGACTACCACCAGAACTACTACCAGAAGAATCCGCTACGCTATGCCTACTACCGGCATGGCTGTGGGCGCGATGCACGGCTGGAACAACTCTGGGGCAAGAAGCACTGAGCGCCACAGACCTGCGCCAGGCCGCAGGAGGCCTGGTGCAGGCTTCTGGCCTGCATGAGGCGCACTGTGGGTAATGGGTAAACAGGGCCAGACCCGCCCAGAAACAACAAAGGGCTAGCTTGCGCTAACCCTTTGATTTGTTTGGTGCCGTTGAGAGGAATCGAACCCCCGACCCCATCATTACGAATTATAGCGCCCAGCTACTAAGGGAATGCTATTGACTTTTAATAAGGTACGTAAAGCCCTATGTTTACCGGAAGCCATCCGGTTACGAGTTAGAAGGTGACCTACCGGCTTTTAAGGATCAACCTTACTATCCCGTTACTAAAAAGGTTCTCCCATGCCCAACACGATCAAGCTCACGCAAAGCGCCGTGAAGGGGCTCCCCTTCGTCCAGCCCGACGACAAGAAGCGCCAGCACCTGTACTTCGACACCGAACTCAAGGGACTGGGCGTCTGCGTGGGCGCGAAGGCTAAGACCTTCTTTGTTCAGCGCGACATCAACGGTAGGTCCGTCCGTACCTCCATTGGGCGTTATGGCGTGTTCACCGTTGAGCAGGCCCGGGAGGAGGCGCGCGAACTCCTCATGAAGATGACCAAGGGGATCAACCCGAACAAGGAGGCGCAGGCGAACCAGGCGCAGACGGTCACGCTCAAGGACGGGCTCGCGCTCCACCTCAAGTCGATGAACGCAAAGGGGCGCAGCAAGCGCACCACGGATGACTACGAGTACCGCATGACCCGTTATCTTCCCGACTGGCTGGACAGGCCGCTTGCCTCGATCACGCGGACCGAAGCCCGCGAGCGTCACCACAAAATCGCCGCCGACATTGCTGCTGGCAAGTACGCGACCGTGACCCCGAAGAACGGGAAAGCGTACACGAAGGAGCGCAACGAGGACTCCGGACGCTATCAGGCAAACGCCGTGTTCCGCGTATTCCGGGCCATCTACAACCGCGTGACCCGCGAGTATGAGCGGATGCCCGATAACCCGTGCATTGCCATTGACTGGTACCGCGAGGAGGAGCGGGACGCCGCCATTGCGGAGAAGGACTTGCCCCACTGGTACGCGGACGTGTTGGGCATGGACAACCCGATCCGCCGGGACTTCCTCCTGTTTGTCCTGTTCTCGGGCCTTCGTCGCCGCAGCGCCGCAAGCGTGAAATGGGTAGACGTGAAGTTTGGGGAACGCGCCCTGTTCGTGCCCAATCCGAAGGGCGGCAAGGACCGGGCCTTTCACCTACCGCTGTCAGACTTCCTTGTTGGCCTCTTGAAGAAGCGGCAGGAATGCGAGCAGGCAAAAACCATCTTCCCGGATTCGCCCTATGTGTTCCCGGCGGAAAGCAAAAGTGGCCACATCAGCGAGCCCAAGGTAAAGCTGTCCATCCCATTCTCCGTCCACGGCCTGCGCCACACCTTCATCACGCAAGCCTACCAACTCGGCATCCCGGAGCCAGTTATTCAAGTGCTGGTCAATCACAGCGTTTCGGCGCGGTCCAGCCGCAAGATCACGCGGGCCTACTACACGCCTGACCAAGAGTACCTCCGCGGGCCAATGCAGCAGATTACCGACCGGATGCGATTGCTGTGCGAAGGTGAGAAGAAAAGCCAGAAAGGACGGGGCATAGCAGAAATGGAAACCCTAAAAAGTAAATATACTTCTTAAATTTCAACAACTTAGACTCCTAGAAAGACTTTACTGTGGACGATTCGAGACTTAGACTTCCCCCGTAGCCCTCGGGATTGTCCCGGGGACAATGAGTCGAAGCCGGACTGCAAGGGCACGGGGCGGAGCGTGATGCGATAGCCGAGCCGGAGCAGTCCGATACCTGAGCGTGATGCGAAGGGGCGTCGTGAGCCAACTATGGCCCGCCGCCCTTTCTTCGTTTGTGGTGTGGGCCGATTGATCGGAGTTCCCGACCATGACCGAAGACAACCGCATTGCGCTCCGTCCCGCGCACGCCGCTGCTTTCCTGGGCTGCTCACCGGCCACGCTCTGGCGCTGGACCAAGACCCTCGAAAGCTTCCCTCAACCCCACAAGATCCCCGGCCAGCGCCTCACCGTCTGGTTCTGCGATGAACTGGCCCACTGGCGCGATTCGAACATGCGCCGGGGCGCCAAGCGCAAAGCCTATCTGGAACTCGCCCAGCAATGCGCCGACAGGAACCCGGAGGCCTCCGATCCGCACCCATTCGTGCACGCCTTCCTCCTCGCCGGGGGTGAATCTCTCGCCGCGCTCGCGGTTGAAACCGACCTCCCGGAGGAGGGCTTACGCCGCTTGGCGAAGCCGGGCGGCAACTATGACCTGACCGATGAGGCCTTGAAGGCAATCTTTGCTCAGGCCATCGCCCAAGTGCTGCACCGGGAGAAGGTGCTACGCAAGCGGCTGGAGGAAAATCCCGAACTGGAAGAAAGCCCGACTTTCCGCGGGACCCTCCATGACCTAGACGAAGCCCACCGACTGACCTTCGGGCGGACGCTGATGCACTACCTGATTGAGGAGGGCCGCGGCAATGGAAACGCGTGAACTCCTGACCCGTGAGCAGGTCGCCCAGATCCTCTCCGAACTCCAACCAAGCGTGTTCACCACGGAGGAGGCCGCGCAATACCTGCGCCTGTCCCGTCAAACGCTCGAACTCCTCCGCCTGAATGGCGGTGGGCCGCGCTATGCGAAGCTGGGCCGCTCCGTCCGCTACCGCCGCGCCGCGCTTGATGAGTGGTTGGCCGCCAACGAACAAAACCACACGGCGGAGGGCGCGCAATGACGCCTATTGAGTTTCTGACCCGTCTGCGCCCGGCTGGCCCATGGTGCGTGACCGCGATCCCGCCGGAGGGTGGCGCAACCGAAACGCGCACCTTCAAGAACGCCGATGAAGCGGAAGCATGGATTGCCCAACACAACGGCAAGCGCAACCTTTACTACACCGTGGGCACTGTGGCGGAGCCGATCAACAAGAAGCCGACGAAGGCCGACATTGCCACGCTCGAATATCTGTGGGTGGACGTGGACCCGTTCGCGGGTGAGGATCTACAGGCCGAACGTGCGCGCATACTCGCAATGCTGAAGGGTGCTACACCAGCGCCGACAGTGGTTGTCGATAGCGGAGGCGGATTCCAAGCCCTGTGGGAGCTGTCGGAGCCCCTACCCATCACCGACCCGGCGGAGGCCGAACGCTACAACCGCGATCTGGAACGCATCTTCAAGGCGGACTCCTGCCATAACGTGGACAGGCTGCTCAGGCTCCCGGGCTCGGTGAACATCCCGAACGCGAAGAAGCGGGCGAAAGGCCGCGAGACCGCAGAAGCCAAGGTGTATTGCTGGAATGACACCAGCTATCCCCTGTCGGCCTTCAACGCCGCGCCGCCGACGAACTCCGCCGCCAGCACGAAGCCCTGCCCTGCCACCGGGAAGGCATACGCGCCGGTGTCGATGGGCGACGGTACAGCCGTGGGCGTCGATGAGCTGCGCGGATGGGCAATAACAAACCGGACGACGATCCAGGATCACACGCTTGCCCTCGTGGCGACTGGCGCTGACCCTATCGACCCGCAACGCTACCCGTCGCGCAGTGAAGCCCTGTTCCGCGCCGTCTGCGATCTTGTCCGCGCGGGCCTGCCGGATGAATTGATCTTCGGTGCGATTACCGACCCGAACAATGGCATCAGCGCCAGCGTCCGGGAACAACGCAACTGGCAGGGCTACGCACAACGCCAGATTGAGAACGCTCGCGCCGCCTGCGCCGATCCGACCCTTGAGGAAATGAACATGAAACACGCCGTGCTGCTTCAGGAGGGCGGCAAGACGCGCGTGCTGTCGTGGGAGCGGACGGAGCTGGACGAGGACCGTCTTGTGCCGGTGCTGCAATCATTCGAGGACTTCCGCAACCGCTACATGCACCGCCTCGTGGAGTACCCGACCGACAAGGGCGTGGGCTACAAGCCGCTGGGTAAATGGTGGCTTGAACACAGACAGAGGCGCGAATACCTCGCCCTGCGCTTCTTCCCCGGCAAGCCCGAGGAGGTGGACGGCTACCTGAATATGTGGCGCGGCTGGTCGGTGATGCCCAAGGAGGGCGACTGGTCGCTAATGCGTGAACACGTCCGCCGCATCCTTGCCTGCGGGGACGAAGCATGTGCCGACTACATCCTGCGCTGGGCCGCATGGGCGGTGCAGAATCCAGGCGAGCCTGCCGAAGTGGCACTGGCCCTGCGTGGCGGTCGAGGCACCGGCAAGGGAATCTTCGCTCGCTCACTCAGGCGCCTGTTTGGCCAACACGGTTTGCAGATCAACTCCCCGGGCCAGCTCACCGGCCGCTTCAACGCACACTTGCGGGACTGCTGCCTGCTGTTCGCGGACGAGGCAATTGTCCCCGGCGACAAGGCAGCGGAAAGCGTGCTGAAGGGCCTCATCACCGAACCTGAGCTGACGATTGAGGGCAAAGGCGTGAACCTCGTGCAGGCGCGGAACCGACTGCACGTTGTTATGGCCTCGAATGAGGAATGGGTTGTGCCCGCCGGGATTGATGAGCGCCGGTTCGCCGTCTTCGAAGTGTCCAGCCAGCACGCGCAGGACAGCGACTACTTCCGCGCCATCGCAGAGCAACTGCAGGACGGCGGCTTAGCAGCCATGTTGTACGACCTCCTGACGATGGACCTTGGCGAATGGCACCCTCGCCGGAGCGTCCCCCAGACCGAGGCCCTGCACGCGCAGAAGGCAGCAACGGTCGCCGGCATCGACGCCGTGTTTCTCGACCTGCTGCGCACCGGCGAGATACCCGCGCGCCGCTGGGTCGGGCTCTCTCAGCCGTTCCTCGCAACCGCCGACCTGCGCGACTACGCGCAGACACGCCTGCGTCGTGATGATGTGACCTTAAACGCGGTGAACAAGCTCATGCGTGATCTGGGCTTCGAATACCACGACCGGAGCCGCCCTCGGGGCTTCGTCATCCCGCCATTACAGGATGCACGGGCTGCGTGGGACCGGGCACGAATGCCGATGCGCTGGGACGACCTGACGGAGTGGGCGGAGCTGGGGGCCGATAGTTACTCGGCAGCAGCACGGGGCACGGCGCCTTTTTGAAGGTCGGTTCATGTACCGACCTAGGCCGATACTTTTTTGCAAGGTCGGTAGTGCCGAGAACCCAGCCCCGCTGGGCTCTCGTGCTATCTGTACCGACTTATCCCTCTTAGCCGTCGTTTTTCTTCACTAGGCCGTGTAGTGGTCAACCCATCCCGGACAGTGGGTTAAGTTTTTCTTCGGCCACCGCAGGTGGTAGCCCGTCGTTGTATTGATGCGGTCTGATCCAGTTGTAACGGTGCATCAAGTAATGACTGATGTCCC
>NZ_JBFTEG010000036.1:0-11157 GCF_041027545.1 Pseudomonas zhanjiangensis
CAGCCCTCCTGCTGCCATGGCTGCACCACTACAACTGGCACCGCCCACATGCCAGCCTCGGTTACAGCCCGCCCATTAGCCGCGCGCCACTTCCACTGAACAACGTACTGGGTTTACACAGCTAGCCCTCCGTTGGGATGCCGTGGACATGACGCAACAGGTAGCGCATGTCCGTCGAACAGTCGCACTAGGCGTCATTGAAGAACGCACCAAAACCGGTAGCGACCGCGTCGTTCTGCTAAATGCGAGAGCCATGCACGCCCTGGAGTTCGCCAAAGCGTACGCGGAGCGCCGCAAATCTGGTGTGGGAAAGGTAATCGAAACACCCTATATCTTCCCCCCTTCAAAAAACAGCGAATACGTAAAACAAACCTCCGACTTGCATCACCAATGGCGACCTGCGTTGAAGGCACTAGGCGTCCGCTATCGGCCGCCGTACAACTGTCGTCATACCTATGCGACAATATGCTTAATGTCTGGCATGAACCCCGCATTCATATCCCAGCAGCTCGGCCATAGCGTGCAGATGCTGCTCTCTACGTATGCCCGCTGGATCAACTCGAGCTCCGACTGGAGCGAGCTGGAAAAGCTGAAAATTGGTATCAAATTGGTATCAGCCGTTCCAGACCACAGCTAAGTTATTGATAGGTAAGCCCTTTGATCTCCACCGCAAACATCACCATGCAATTCGGGGCCAAGCCCCTGTTCGAGAACGTTTCCGTCAAGTTCGGCAACGGCAACCGCTACGGCCTGATCGGCGCCAACGGCTGCGGCAAGTCGACCTTCATGAAAATCCTCGGCAATGACCTGGAGCCCTCCTCCGGACAGGTGATGCTGGAGCCGAACGTGCGCCTGGGCAAGCTGCGCCAGGATCAGTTCGCCTACGAAGAGTTCAACGTGATCGACACCGTTATCATGGGCCACGCCGAGCTATGGAAGGTCAAGGCCGAGCGCGACCGCATCTACTCGCTGCCGGAGATGACCGAAGAAGACGGCATGGCCGTGGCCGAGCTGGAAACCGAGTTCGCCGAACTGGACGGCTACACCGCCGAATCCCGCGCCGGCGAGCTGTTGCTCGGCCTGGGCATCCCCCTGGCCCAGCACTTCGGCCCCATGAGCGAAGTGGCACCGGGCTGGAAACTGCGCGTGCTGCTGGCCCAGGCGCTGTTCTCCGACCCGGACGTACTGTTGCTGGACGAACCGACCAACCACCTGGACATCAACACCATCCGCTGGCTGGAAAACATCCTCACGGCGCGTAACAGCACCATGATCATCATTTCCCACGACCGCCACTTCCTCAACAGCGTGTGCACCCACATGGCGGACCTGGATTACGGCGAGCTGCGCCTGTTCCCGGGCAACTACGACGAGTACATGACCGCCGCCACCCAGTCGCGCGAGCAGCTGCTGTCGGACAACGCCAAGAAGAAGGCGCAGATCGCCGAACTGCAGTCGTTCGTCAGCCGCTTCTCGGCCAACGCCTCCAAGGCCAAGCAGGCCACCAGCCGCGCCAAGCAGATCGACAAGATCCAGCTGGCCGAGGTCAAGCCGTCCAGCCGGGTCAGCCCGTTCATTCGCTTCGAGCAGAACAAGAAGCTGCATCGCCAGGCCGTGACTGTCGACAACATGGCCAAGGGCTTCGACGGCAAGCCGCTGTTCAAGGGCTTCAGCTTCACCGTCGAGGCCGGCGAGCGGGTCGCCATCATCGGCCCCAACGGCATCGGCAAGACCACCCTGCTGCGCACCCTGGTCGGCGAGCTGCACCCCGACGCGGGCACCGTCAAGTGGACCGAAAGCGCCGAACTGGGCTACTACGCCCAGGACCATGCCGACGACTTCGCCGACGAGAGCACGCTGTTCGAGTGGATGGGCCGCTGGACCCAGGGCGGCGAGCAGCTGGTGCGCGGCACCCTGGGGCGCATGCTGTTCTCCAACGACGAGATCCTCAAGTCGGTCAAGGTGATCTCCGGCGGCGAACAGGGCCGCATGCTGTTCGGCAAGCTGATCCTGCAGAAGCCCAACGTGCTGGTGATGGACGAACCGACCAACCACTTGGACATGGAGTCGATCGAGGCGCTCAACCTGGCCCTGGAGAACTATCCTGGCACGCTGATCTTCGTCAGCCACGACCGTGAGTTCGTCTCCAGCCTGGCGACCCGCATCATCGAGCTGTCCGACAGCGGCGTGACCGACTTCAGCGGCAGCTACGACGACTACCTGCGCAGTCAGGGCGTGCTTGTCTGAAGCCCCCTGCGCTCGCTATCCGTAGCGGCTCCAGCCACTTGCCAGACGACCAGCAGAAGCCCGCCTAACACGCGGGCTTCTTGCTGTCCGGCGCCCGTGCCAGGCGGCGGTGCTCATGGCTTGCCCAGGTAATCCAGCTTGCCGATGTCCAGGCCATTGTGACGCAGGATCCCGTAGGCCGTGGAGACGTGGAAATAGAAGTTGGGCAAGACGAAGTTGAACAGATAGTCCTGACCGTTGAAGTTCAACTCCATACTCGGAAACTTCAGGGTGACCGGTCTGCTTTCGCTGCCCTCGAACTGCGCCGCCTGGATGCCGCCCATGAAGGCCAGGGTCTTGTCGATTCGCGCCTGCAACTCGGCGAAGCTGCTCTCGTTATCGGCATAGCTCGGCACTTCGACGCCGGCCAGGCGCGCCGCGCAGCCTTTGGCGTTATCGCTGGCAATCTGCACCTGACGCAGCAGCGGCAGCATGTCCGGTGCCAGGCGGGCGTTGAGCAGGACATTCGGCTCGATCTTGCGTTCGACGGCATAGGCCTCCGCCTTGCGCAGGATGGCCGACAGGTTGCCGAGCATGCGGGTCAGCGGCGGAATCGAGGCGTGATACATGAACAAGGACATAAGAATATCTCCATCGAGGCTGAAGAAAGGTACTGCGCTCTGCTAGGTTAGCCAGAGAACCTGCAGCCTGGCGGAAACCAGATGAAACAAGCCGAGATCGCGACTTTCTGCCTACAGCTACCGGGCGCGCGCGAAGACTTCAAATGGGGCAACAACCAGGTGTTCTCCGTGGCGGGGAACAAGATGTTCGCCATCCTCAACTTCCTCGGCCATGAACTGGCCTTCAAGGTCGACAGCGACCTGTTCCTGGGCTATGTAGATCGCCCCGGCATCCGCCCCGCGCCCTACCTGGCCAGGGCACACTGGATCAGTATGAGCTGCGCCAACCCGCCGCTTGCCGATGAGGAGCTGCGTCAGTTGCTGGCCCGCTCGCATCAGCTGGTCGTGCGCAAACTGCCCAAGCGCCTGCAGGTCGGGCTCTTGCTCGATGCCTGAAGGCCAGCGAGATAGATAACCGCATGCCAGCTTGCCGACGCAGGTTTGTCCAGCGGGTTTCGTGCTGAAAGCTTAAGGGGCTGCTCCGCCAGCCGTCGACACTTGCAGCGTCTGGCCGAAGTAAGCGCGGATTACTCGCACGCTGTCTTCCCACGGCTGGAGAATGCCCCTATTGCGCAGAGCTCAAGCCGGAAAATGGCGGGCGAGAAAATCCAGCAAATGGCGGTTTACCTGCTCGGCCTGCTCGTTCTGGATCCAATGCCCGCAGTCGACCAACAGGTGCGACTCCAGACGCGGCACCAGCCTGGACATCTGTTTGAGGGTATAGGCCTCCAGCGTACCCACCGGATCCTTGTCGCCCAGCAGAAACTGCGCTGGCTGCTCGATTTGTCTATCGGCCAATGGCGCCGTACGCAGCCAGTTTCGCTCGAAGTTGCGGTACCAATTGAGCGCCCCATAGAAACCGCGCCCGGAAAACGTCTTGAGGTATTCGGCGAATGCCTGTTCGTCGCACCAGTGCGGCAGTGCCATGGGGTCCTGCATGCCATCGAACAGCCCGGCTCCGGCCGGCTTTTCCTGCAGGAAGAAATCCTTGGGCACGGCGGCCGAGGTGTTATGCATCATCATGCGCAGGGTCCGCGGAATGTCGGCATCCATCTCGCGCTCGGCAACACCTGGCGTCTGGAAGTGCAAAATGTAGTGAAACCGCCCGGCATACAGCTGGTGCATGATCTCCAGCGCGGGCTGTTTCGGCCTCCCGCCAAAAGGCACGGCCATGCCCACCACCGCCCTGACCCGCTGCGGTTCGAGCAGGGCCAGGTGCCAGGCGACGGGCGCGCCCCAATCGTGGCCGACCACGCAGGCATCGGCCTGGCCGAGCCGGTCCATCGCCGCCTGGATATCGCCACATATGGTTATCAGGTCATAGGCCGCGGGGTCACACGGCGCACTGCTCTGACCATACCCGCGCATTTGCGGAATCAACACCCGGTACCCGGCCTGCGCCAACGGCATGATCTGCTGACGCCAGGAATGCCAGCACTCGGGAAAACCATGCAGCAGCCACACCGGCCGTCCCGAGTCGGGGCCAGCGCTGTATAGGCTCAGGGTGATGCCGTTGACGTCCAGAAATTGATGCGTGAGCGTATTCATGGGGCCTCCTATAGCAAGCCCACTATGACAAAGGCGCGCCAATTGGCGCGCCCTTTATCAATCCGACGAATAGAGCCCCACACCCTCAGCCCTGGGCCGTGCTCCAGTCGATCAAGTGGAATTGCCAAGTCGCCAGGATCAACAAGCCAAAGCCGATTCGATACCAGGCAAATACCGCATAGCTGTGGCTGCCAATGAACTTGAGCAACGCTCGCACGGCGATCATGGCGCAAACGAAAGAGGTGACGAAGCCAATCGCGAAGACTGGCAAATCCGCTGGCTGGAACAGCTGCCGATACTTGTAGCCGGAATACACGGCCGCGCCGACCATGGTCGGCATCGCCAGGAAGAACGAAAACTCGGTGGCGGCCTTGCGTGACAGACCAAACAGGAGCCCGCCGATGATGGTTGCTCCGGAGCGGGAGGTACCCGGGATCATCGCCAGACATTGGGCGAACCCGACCTTCAAGGCATCGCTCCAACGCATGTCATCCACGCTTTCGGCGCGTACCACATGACTGCGCTGCTCGGCCCAGAGCATGACCACGCCACCGACGACCAAGGCACTGGCCACGGTGACCGGATTGAACAGGTAGTGATGAATCAGGTCGGCGAAACTCACCCCTATGACCACGGCAGGAAGGAAAGCGATCAGCAAGTTGACGGTAAAGCGCTGCGCCTTCTGTTCCTTCGGCAGTCCGAGCAGCACCTCGATGATCCTCTGGCGAAACTCCCAGACCACCGCGAGGATGGCCCCCAGCTGGATGATGATATTGAATGCCATCGCCTGTTCGCCACGGTACTCAATCAGATCCGCGACTATGATCTGGTGACCCGTACTGGAAATCGGCAGGAACTCGGTGAAGCCTTCTACAATCCCCAGAATCAACGCCTGCACCGCAAGCCAAAGTTCCATCCATTCCCCTACTACGTGCACTGCGCGGCATGCGAGCAAATTAATCAGCAAAAAACCAGCATCGAACGACGCTGGGACACATTCCACAACGAGAGGTTCCACCAGTGGGAACAAGCACCTAGCTATGGACTGGTGCTGCGAGCGCGAAATGCTATCAGAGATACACGCTCGATTGCCGTCTCTGCGCAACTTCCTGCCCACTGGACAAGAACGAATTCCGACACCCCGCCGAGCACTCGCCCCCGAACGAGTGGCTATGGGCCCTTTACTGGCAGGCACGCCAGGAAAACCCGAGTACGATCGAATGCCTGCAAGCCACCTCGGAGGCTGCCATGGAGGTGATTCATGGAAGCAACCGGGCCTATTGACGCACCTGGGAACAAGCGGGGCCCTCGGCCAGCGCCTGGGACAAACTGCAGATTCACTACCTGCGCTGGCAGGCTTGAATGCATCGCTTGCCAGCGCCACACTGCAACAGTCGCCATCGGTCCCGTACATCGGTCAAAATGTACCCAGGCAGCCAGATCGGCAAACGGCGATGCAGTTGTGGCAGAAAAACCTGCTGATGCCAGGCAGCATCTGGCTCAACTGACCGAGTACACCAACCGGCTTCTTGTCTAGATTCGCGTGTAGAGGAATGCATGAGCCATATGGAACACCAGGAAGTCGACCTCAGCCGACCTCAGAACCAGGACCTTATCTGGGACCTGGACAGCATGGCTCGCCGCGAACTGGCCGAACGCTTTATGAAGCTGTTCGAAAATCGCCTCTGCGTCTACTCCGAATCCGTTCGCCAGCTCTATACCAACTACGATCTGCATTTTCCCAGCGATCAGGGCCGCAAGATGGTGGTGCTGCCCAACCCCTATGCGTTTCATGACACCCTGCACGGCATAGAGGCTCAAGCGGTGCGTAAAACAGGGCTCTGTGTGCTGCCTGGAGCCGTTCTGGGCAAACCCGGCCTGCTACTTACCACCCAGCTCAAGGAGGGCGGGCCCGCGCCCAAAACCATGCCCTTCAAAGCGGCGCTAGCGCAGATCATCAGCAACCAGAAAAAAATCGGCGATGTGTTTCTGCCAATCATGATGAAGGGGGACTTGCGTGAGTTCGATCAGCAGATGCCGTACATCCATCTTCATCGGTTGCAAGTCAATCGCCTGACTCGCCTCTCCTCTTTCGAGCGAGACGATATACAGCAAACCATTACCCGCAAATTGCTCATGCTATATCGTCAGGCAGACAGCCTGGCCTGCTAGGGCTTCGCGCCACTCCCGATGGCCCGGCCGACTCAGTCGACCAGTACGCTGGCCCAAGCCAAGAGCAGGCTCAGCGTAACCACTGCAGTCAGAGGCGTGCGCAAGCGCGGGTACCAACGAGGCGCCAAGCCCACCTTGGTGGCGTGCAAGTCGGCAAGATAGAGAGCGATAAAGGCAATCAGGCATATCGGCAAGCTAAGCCACATCGGTATGCCACTGGCAACAGCCAACCAGCCCAGCAAAGGGGGAACGATGGACAAGCCCAGTTGCATCTGGGCCCGCTCATCCGACGCATCCGCACGCATTGCCAAGCCCCAGTGTATTGCCCCCATGAAGGCCAAGATCAGAACGGAGTAATCGAGCAAGGCTGCCATTACGAAGGATCGCCAGCCCACAGGAATAACCCAGATGCCCAAGGCGCCACTCACAAAGGGCAGCAACCCGGCGTACCCAAGCAGTATGGCTAGCCGAGGTGGTTCTTTGGCCTCAAATGGATGCATGTACGACTCCTGCGTGTCCTCACCGTGACACCATAGCGCGAATTATCGCCAGCCATTAAGCGAAAGCTATCCAGCGACCCCGCCAGAATTCCGCGACTCAAGCTTGCCATTAGCCGCTTAAAGACCTGATCACCCGCAAAGCCCCCGCCGGCGCCTTGCCATCGTCAGTTCATCTTGGCATAAAGGAAATAATAAGAATGCAACAAGGAAGTATCTTAATGCGCACGCTGCGTCGCACCCTGATCGGTTTGCTTCTACTCCTGATTGCCGGCCTAAGCATTGGCTTGTATTTCGTGGCCAATCCCAACCTACCGAACTATCACAAACCCGAGCAGCTTCACTACCTCGAACAATGGAGCCCGGAACTTCGTCAGACTTATTACTACACCCCCCAAGGCACGCGCGTTAAGGGCCTGCGCTATGACTGGTTCACCGCGCTGGAGATGCCCCTCAGCGACGAAAAATTTGCCCGCCCAGAGTATCTCGCACGCTTTGGGTTCCTTATTGATCCAGAGCAGCAAGCAACCGCACTGAACCCCGCTAACCTACCGGTGGGTTTTGCTCGCCATGCCGATAACGAGTCCGGCGCCGAATATCTGGATATCAGTTGTGCCGCATGCCACACCGGTGAACTCCACTATAAGGGTCAGGCGGTACGGATCGATGGCGGCCCGGCCCTGCATTCATTGGCCTCGACAGTACCCACTCTACGTGGCGGCGGCTTTGGCCAAGCACTGGGTATGAGCATGGCATTCACCTACTACAATCCGTTTAAATTCCGTCGTTTCGCTGAAGAAGTACTTGGCGCGGATTACTCCTCCGAAGACCGCTCACGACTGCGCCGTGAATTCAAAGCCGTACTCGTTCGAATGCTCGGTACTGCGTTCAACGACTGGAAACGTGGCCTTTATCCCACCGAAGAAGGCTTCGGCCGGACAGATGCCTTCGGCCGCATCGCCAATAGTGTGTATGGCGATGCCATAGATGAGCGCAACTACCGCATAGCCAATGCCCCCGTCAGCTATCCTCACGTCTGGGATATCTGGAAATTCGACTGGGTCCAGTGGAACGGATCGGCCATGCAACCCATGGCGCGTAATATCGGCGAAGCACTCGGAGTAGGGGCAACGCTGCATCTGATGCAACCTGATGGAACGCCGGTCGCAGAAGAGGAGCGTTATTCCTCCAGTGTTCGGTTGCGGGATCTACACACCCTGGAAGAAACCCTCAAGCAACTCGAACCACCAAGGTGGCCAGAGCCCATCTTCGGCAATATCGACCTGCCACTCGCCAGCCGAGGCAGGGCCTTGTTCAGCGAGAACTGCGCTTATTGTCATGCAGCCGATCCCAAACCACGCAACGAGCGCTTAGCCAAGGCACGCAATCCAGAATGGCGCATGCGCATCGTTCCGACCGATGTGATTGGCACAGACTCAACGACGGCGGACAACATTGCAGATCATCGATTCGATATCAGCAAGCTCGGCTGGAACAAGAGCGAACTGAGCAAGCTTGATGTACGTCTATTCGGCGCAGCACTGGACCAAGTCGACCTGCAGCAGATCTCCAGCGCGAAGGGATTGGCCTATATCACCGCCTACGTAGAAAACCGGGCTTATCGGGACGCCGGCATCCAACCCAGAGAACGCTGGCGCATGGACGGCTATGGCCTGCCGATTGGTGTACAAGAGAAGCGTGGATACAAGGCCAGACCATTGCAAGGTATCTGGGCCACCCCACCCTTCCTGCATAACGGCTCAGTGCCAACACTCTTCCACCTGCTCTCACCCGTATCTGAACGGCCAACCCAGTTCTGGGTAGGTAATTTCGAGTTCGATCCGAATAAAGTCGGCTTCAGCAGCACAAAGTTCCCAGGAGGGTTCCTATACGACACCAGCATCACCGGCAACAGTAACCGCGGTCACGAATTCCGTGACGGCTGCCGACAGGGCGGCGTGATAGGTCGTGCCCTGCAGCCGGAAGAGCGCCTGGCACTGATCGAATACCTCAAGGTACTGGGCGACCGAACTCTCGAAAATCAACTCGAGCCGGTCAAGGCCAATCCCTGGAACCCAGGCCCAGAGTGCCAGATCTAGCAGCCGCTCCTTGAGCGGCAAGCCTATCAGTCGCTCCCGGAAGCCTGACAGGAACAACAATTACGAAAAGGAAGAGATCGCTCATGCTCAAGAACACCTGGCTCTGGCTCGGACGCCTATTCGGCAGGCTATTCCTGACAACGCTGATAGTCGGGCTTGGTGGATGGGGCTTTGGCTCGCTTTACTACAATTGGAAATTTTCCGGCCCGGTGCCCAGCGAAGAGGTCATTCCTCCCGGGGAGGCTGCGCTCACCGATGGCATCATTGAAGATGCGATCCGCATCGTCGAGCAGCACCGGGACAACACCCACGTGCTCCGGGATGCGCACGCCAAGGCGCATGGTTGCGTCAAGGCTGAAATCACAGTCCTGGCTGATCTGGACAGCAGTCTTCAGCATGGCGTTTTCAGTGAGCCAGGCAAGACTTGGCAGGCCTGGGTGCGCTTCTCTAACGGCAATGCCTATCCGCAATTCGACCGTGCCCGCGACGCCCGCGGAATGGCCGTCAAGCTTCTCGATGTACCAGGCGAAAAACTGCTGGGCGGCACCGCCCATGCGACGGAGCAGGACTGGGTGATGTTCAACCATCCGGCATTCTTCGTTCGCGATGTGGCGGAATACAAGAGCAACTTTTCTGCTCAAGCCGAAGGAAAAAAAATACTGGCCTTCTTCCCGAGCTGGGATCCGCGCAGCTGGGAGTTGCGCCATTTGGTCATCGCCTTGAAGACCTTGGCACCGGCACCGGAAAGCCCGGTCGCCACCACGTATAACTCCATTGCCCCCTTCAAACTTGGCCCGCACAACATCAAGTATCGCGTGATTCCAGCCCCGGAAAACTGCCCTGACTACAATGTGCAGCAAGCTAACAGGGACCAGCCCAACTTCCTCCGTAGTGCGCTCTACCGGCAACTGTCCCTCGACCGTGTACCCGCGTGCCTGGCCATGCAAATTCAGCGGCAGGATCCGTCCCACTACATGCCCATCGAAGACCCTAGTGTCGAGTGGGACGAATCGATCTCGCCTTACGAGACAGTGGCCAGCATCCGCTTATCGGCTCAAGATTTCGACAGCCGCGAACAGAATGTTTTCTGTGAGGAACTCTCCTTCAATCCATGGCATGCACTGCCAGAACACCGCCCGATTGGCGGGATAAATCGCCTGAGAAAAGCCGTCTATCAAGCTGTCAGCGTCTATCGGCATGAACGCAATCGAGCAAATGGAACCCCGTAGGTGCGATAGGGCATACGATCTGGCATCGGGCGCTAGGCGCCGCCCGACGCGCAATGGCCATCGCCAACGCCCTGTGCATTGGTTTTGGCCTGGGCCGAACTGGTAAGATCAGTGCCTATCAAGGCGGCATCAGCTGCCGCGCACTTTCAGAGAGACATTTCGTGGAACTGTTCAAAGAATTCACTTTCGAAGCCGCTCATCGACTGCCCCATGTTCCTGACGGACATAAATGCGGACGCCTGCATGGCCACTCCTTTCGAATCGCCGTCTATATCGAGGGACAGGTCGACCCATATACCGGCTGGATTCGCGATTTTGCTGAAATAAAAGCAATCTTTAAACCACTGTATGAGCAACTGGACCATAACTACCTTAATGACATCCCAGGTCTGGAGAACCCGACCAGCGAGGTCATTGCCAAATGGGTCTGGCAGCAGCTCAAGCCTCTACTACCAGAGTTATCTCGCATTCGCATTCACGAAACCTGTACCAGTGGCTGCGAATACCGCGGCGATTGACCGGACTACCAAAGCCACCGCAGGGTGGCTTTTTTCTGGCCTGATTGGACTTTTCCGCGCGCAAAGACAAACCCCCCAGCCGCGTTAGCGGCTGGGGGGTTTGGTTTTAGAAGCTTGACGATGACCTACTCTCACATGGGGAGACCCCACACTACCATCGGCGATGAATCGTTTCACTACTGAGTTCG
>NZ_JBFTEG010000037.1:0-9849 GCF_041027545.1 Pseudomonas zhanjiangensis
TGGGGGCTGAGCTGGCCTAGTTGAGCCAGCCAGTGGTGAAAGGCTTGAGTATCCATGATCGGCAGACCTCCCGAGCGGATGCCTGCCTTTCAGATTAGTTCTTGCAACACATCATTGGGACATAGCCTTTTTTTTGCCCGCGCCAAAGCAAGCCTATCGCACTAACTGCGACAGACTGGGCTGAATTAACGATGACGATAGCGGGGAAGAAACCCGAAGCAACCAGGCGCAAAGTGACGCCTTGGCGAGCCGCCGCTCAGGCAGCAAGGCCTGTGCGCCTCCGAATAGAGGCTATAGAGAGGGCAAACAGATTGATCCACTTGACGGAAGCGAGGCCTCCAAATGCCTCAGCCCTCACGAAGAGGGCTGAGGTCAGGCGAGCGCCGATCAGTCGTTGACTTGACGCAACTTGGTAGCGGGCTGCTCCTCGCCCAGGTTTTCGAGCATCCGCTCGCTGTACCAGTCGAGGAAGTTGACCACGCCAAACTCGTAGGTAGTCGAGTACGGGCCCGGCTGGTAGGCGGTGGAGTTGATCCCGCGCTGATTCTCTTCGCCCAGGCGACGGTCCTGATCGTTGGTGGCGTCCCAGACCTGGCGCAGACGATCGACGTCGTAGTCGACCCCTTCCACCGCATCCTTGTGCACCAGCCACTTGGTGATGACGATGGACTCCTGGGGGCCGACCGGCCACACGGTGAAGTTGATCAGGTGATCGCCCATGCAGTGGTTCCACGAGTGCGGCAGGTGCAGGATACGCATCGAGCCCAGGTCGGGGTTCTTGATGCGCCCCATCAGCTTGCTGCAACCCTGCTTGCCATCGATGGTCATCGACACGGTGCCCTTGAGCAGCGGCATGCGCACGATGCGGTTGCGCAGGCCAAAACCGGCATGCACGTAAGGGATCTTCTCGGCTTCCCAGTCGGCCGCACATTGGGCAACGTGGTCCTTGAACTCCTGCGTGGCGCGCGGATCGTTGGTGTCGTCCCACTCCAGCAGGGTATTGAGCAGCTCCGGGTGCGAACCATTGCAGTGGTAGCACTCGCGGTTGTTCTCCAGCACCAGCTTCCAGTTGGCCTGCTCGCGCATGGTGCTCTGCACCGCCACCTTGGTGTTCTCCATGTCGTAGGGCTCCATGTAATGAGCCAGACCGGAAAGGAACTCGTCGATGGCCGGCGGGTTGTCCGCCAGGCTAATGAAGATGAAGCCGCCAGCAGTCTTGCAGTTCACCGGTTTGAGGTTGTAGTCGCTGAGCTTGAAGTCGGCACCCATCTCGGTGCCGGCGAACAGCAAGCGGCCGTCCAGCTCGTAGGTCCACTGGTGGTAGGGGCAGACCAGCTTGGCCACCTTGCCCTTGTCGCTGACACACAGGCGCGAGCCGCGGTGACGGCAGACGTTGTGGAATGCGTGCACCGCGCCTTCGGCACCACGAATGACGATGATCGGGTTGTCGCCCAGCTGCACGGTCAGGTAGTTGCCCTTGGCCGGGATCTCGCAGGTCATGCCGGCGATCAGCCATTCCTTGTGGAAGATCTCCTGCATGTCGATCTGGAACAGCCGCTCGTCGTTATAGAACGGTTGCGGCAGCGAGAAGGTGCGCTCGCGGGTCTGCAGCATCTCGGCGGTGGCCTTGCGTGCGGGCTCCAGCGGGTCGCCCAGGCTAAGCTTGGAAGTAACGTCCATCGGTGACTCCTCAATGGCAGATGCGAAGATCTGCCGCAAATTATGGCTGTTTCGGGTACTACGCAAGGCGGCGTATCTGACTCCTCGCATGTCGCCTGCCGATTGGCGGTTCGCTACGTGGCAACGAGGATCGAACGCTCTATTCCATTTGCTTCGGCTGGCGAGGAGTTTGGCGGTGGGCGCAGGCCAAACCTTACCCAAGGGCGACATGGCCGCATCCGTTTCCGACGCGCAAAGCCGCGCAGCCTGCGGCAGGTCGCGATAAGCATGTCGATGTCGCTAGCAGGTAAGTCGGCCTATCGGCGCTTACGCACAATTCACTCATACAAGGCCGATGTCCGGCCGTGCGCGGAGAGCCGTCCATGACGACGAATGACTTCCTCAATCCCGTCACCACCCAGACCTGGAGCAACGGCCGCCACTTGGTGCGCTGCGTCAAGGCGATCCAGGAAACCTGGGATGTGCGCACCTTCTGTTTCATGGCAGAACAACCGGTGCTGTTCTTCTTCAAGCCGGGCCAGTTCGTCACCCTGGAACTGGAGATCGACGGCCAGCCGATCATGCGTTCCTATACCATCTCCAGCTCGCCGTCGGTGCCGTACAGCTTCTCGATCACCATCAAGCGGGTGCCCGGCGGCAAGGTGTCCAACTGGCTGCACGACAACCTCAAGGAAGGCGACGAGCTGGCGGTGCACGGCCCGGTCGGGCTGTTCAACTCCATCGACTTCCCGGCGGAAAAGGTGCTGTTCCTTTCCGGCGGTGTCGGCATTACCCCGGTGATGTCCATGGCGCGCTGGTTCTTCGACACCAACGCCAATGTCGACATGACCTTCGTCCACAGCGCCCGCACACCGAAGGACATCATCTACCACCGCGAGCTGGAACACATGGCCTCGCGGATCAGCAACTTCAACCTGCACATCATCTGCGAGAAGTTCGGTCTGGGTGATCCCTGGGCGGGCTATCGCGGCTATCTGAACCAGAAGATGCTGGAACTGATCGCCCCCGACTTCCATGAGCGGGAAGTGTTCTGCTGCGGGCCGACCCCGTATATGAATGCGATCAAGCACCTGCTGCAGAACAACGGCTTCGACATGTCGCACTACCACGAGGAATCCTTCGGGGCGACACCGGCGGATATCCGCGAGGAAGTCAGGGAGCTGGCAGCCGAAGCCGCCGATGCGCCACCGGTGCCGCTGGCAGACCAGCACCAGGTCGAGTTCGTCGCCACCGGCAAGAGCATTCGCATCGATCCGGGCGAAACCGTTCACGCCGCCGCCGCCAAGTTGGGCCTGCACATTCCCAAGGCCTGCGGCATGGGGATCTGCGGCACCTGCAAGGTGATGAAGACCGCGGGCGATGTGACCATGGAACACAACGGCGGGATCACCGACGAAGACGTGGCCGAAGGCTATATCCTGTCCTGCTGCAGCGTACCCAAGGGCGACGTGGTCATCGACTACTGATTGCCCAGCGAGCGCCAGGCAGGCCTGGCGCTCGGGGTCCGTTACTCAATCCTCCTCCTGCACAGCCTTGTAGGCGCTCGCCAAGCGCTGCTGGACATCCTGCGGTACCGCACTGTAGTGACTGAGTTCCAGTCGGTAACCGCCCTGACCGGCGGTAATCGACTTCAAGCGACCACCATAGCCATCCAGTTCGGCCAGCGGCACCTGCCCGCGAACCAGCGCCACGCCCTGGGCCTGCGATTCGCTGCCGAGCACCTGGCCACGGCGCCCCACCAGGTCGGTGGTGATGTCACCGAGCCTGGCTTCGGGGGTGCTGATCTCGATCGAAACCACCGGCTCCAGCACGATGCCACCGGCTGAGCGCAGCGCCTCGAGCATGGCCTTGCGTCCCGCCGCCTGAAAGGCGACGTCCTTCGAATCGACCGCATGGCTCTTGCCGTCGTAGACCGTAACCCGGACATCATCGACCGGGTAGCCTGCCAGGGGCCCTCCTTCGAGCACCGAGCGCACACCCTTCTCTACCGAGGGAATGAACTGCGAGGGAATCACCCCACCCTTGACCTCATCGACGAACTCGAAACCGGCACCACGCGCCAGCGGCTCGATGCGCAGAAAGACTTCACCAAACTGACCGGCGCCGCCGGTTTGCTTCTTGTGCCGACTATGACCTTCGGCCGGGCGGGTAATGGTTTCCCGGTAGGGCACGCGGGGAGGCCGCGTCTCAACCTCCAGCTTGTAGCTGCCGGCCATCCGGTCGAGCAAGTAGCGCAGATGCATCTCACCCATGCCGCGCAGGACGGTCTCCTGAGTGCTCGGGTGGTAGTCGAGCCGTACACAGGGGTCTTCGGCCAGCAGCCGATGCAGCACCTCGGAAATACGCTGCTCGTCGCCCCGGCGTTTGGCCTGGATCGCCAGGCCCTGCATCGGCGCCGGAAATGCCAGGGGCTTGAGGTGGATGTTGTCCTCATCATGCGAGTCGTGCAGCACCGCATCGAACTCCAGCTCCTCGACCTTGCTCACCGCACCGAACTCGCCAGGCACCAGTTGGGTGACTTCGTCGTAGCGCTTGCCCTGCAGCCGCAGCAGGTGTCCGACCTTGAACGGCTTCTTGGCGTCACCGACGAACAGCTGCATGTCGCGCCGAACAGTGCCCTGATGCACGCGGAACACGCCCAGTTTGCCGACAAAGGGGTCCATCACCACCTTGAATACGTGGGCCAGCACATGCCGCTGCGGATCCGGCACCGAGCGAAAGGGCTGAGCCGCGCTGCCTTCGCCCCTGAAGAACAACGGCGGATTGCCTTCCGCCGGGTTGGGCGCCAGCCGGGCGAGCACCTCGAGCAATTCGGCGATCCCGGCTCCGCTGCGCGCCGAGACGAAACACAGGGGAATCAGATGTCCTTCGCGCAATGCGCGCTCGAACGGCGCATGCAGCTCCTGCGGGCTGATCTGGCCTTGCTCCAGGTAGCGCGCCATCAGCTCCTCGTCGACCTCCACCACCTGATCGACCAGGGTTTGATGGGCATCGGCCACCGAGGAGAAGTCCGCCTCGCCGGTCGGCTCGAAGAAACAGTCGACGACCTGACTGGCCCCCGCCGCCGGCAGGTTGAGCGGCAGCACCTCCTTGCCGAAGGCCTCGCGCAGATCGGCAAGCAGCCCGGGCAGGTCGACCCGTTCCGCGTCGATCTTGTTCACCACCAATATCCGGCAGAGGCGCCGCTCGCCGGCCAAAGACATCATTCGCCGGGTGTTCAGCTCGATGCCGTTTTGCGCGTTGACCACTACCAGTGCGGTTTCCACCGCCGCCAGGGCGGCGATCGCCTGGCCGATGAAATCGGGATACCCCGGCGTATCGATCAGGTTCAACTCGGCTCCGGCATGGCTGCAATGGGCCAACGCCGAAGCCAGCGAGTGGCGATACTCGCGCTCCAGGGGGTCGAAGTCGCACACCGTATCGCCGCGCTCCAGCGTGCCCATGGAGGCGATGACGCCGCTGTGGTGCAATAGGGCTTCGACCAGGCTGGTCTTGCCGCTGTCAGCATGGCCGACCAAGGCAATGGCACGGATGGCGTCGACTGAGCAGTGGGCCATGGCGACCTCCAGGGGATGGGCCAGATCAGGGGGTAAGCGCTTCGACGGTCCAGTGCCCGTCCTCTCCCTTGAGATACCGGGTACGCTCGCGCACCCGCTGCCAGCCGGATGGCCAGAATTCGATGCGTTCCGGCAGCAGGCGCAAGGCGCACCAGTTCGGGCTGCGCGGTACCGCTTCGAATCCCAGGGTCTGTTCGAGTTGGCGCACCTGCTGACGCAGCTCGGCCTTGTCTGGCGCGGCCGCGCCCTGGGGGAATGCCCAGGCAGCCAGTTGCGCCGCGCGGGAGCGCTTGCGCCAGTACTCATCGGCAACTTCGATGGACTGCATCTGGATATCGCCCTCAAGGGTCACCTGCTCCTGCAGTTCGCGCCAAAAGAAGCACAGCGCCGCACGCGGGTTGTCCAGCAGCTGCTGGCCCTTGCCGCTCTCCATGTTGACGAAGAACAGCAGCCCCGCCTCTTCGACGGCCACCACGTAGACCATGCGTACCGACGGGTGTGCATAGCGGTCGGCCGTGGCCAGCGCCGCCGCATGCGGCTCCTGCACACCCTGCGACGTGGCGGTGTCGATCAGCAATTGCAGGCGCTCGACAGCCTGCTGGTAGGAAGCCTCTTGGTTCGTCATTAGCCATCACCAGGGGTTAGGGTCACGGCGCCAGCCCCTTAGCAATCGATCGGGGAGGCAGCCATCCACCTTCAGCATAGTCTGGCCCCCTGCAACCCCGCAGCCCTTACTTGAGCACGCGCGCTAGTTACCGGCCACCCGGGCGACATACTCGGCCACCGCCTCGATCTGCTCGGCGCTGAGCGTGACGGCAAAGCTGGGCATGACCCCGACACCGCCACGCACCGCCGCGGCCACCCGCGCAGCATCCGGCTTGAGCTGGTCGAGGTCGGGGCCGATCTCGCCGCTCGCATCCGCCGCGCGCAGGCTATGGCAGAGGCTGCAGGCCGGCTGCGCCTGCTCGCGGAACACCTGGCGGCCAAGCTCGAAGCGCGCGTCCCCGGCCTGCGCCACAGACGCAACGAGCAGGCCAAGCAGGGCCGGCAGTAGCCGCCGCATCGACTCAGACCACCGTGATCTTGACTCCATGGTCCTCCCAGCCGTTATGGCCATAGCCACGCTCGTTATCGATCCGCTCACGCGGCTGCATGTCGCCTTCGATGTCGGTCGCCCGACTGGCCAGTGAGTAGCTGCCCGGCTCGAGTTCGGTGATCAACACGAACGGGCGCCAGGCATAGGGCCCCAGGTCGGGCCCCACGAATCGCGCCATGCGCCAGTGTTCGCCGCCATCGAGCGACACCTCGACGCGCAACAACGACTTGGCGCCACCGAATGCCACGCCCTGGATCGTCACCCGTCCGGCCTTGGCCTGCTGCAGCGGCTGGGTAATCCAGGACTTGACGTTCATTTCCCACATCGAGGGCTGGTCGGGCGCGCCGCCCTGGCCAACCGGACGGATGCGATAGCCGGACATCTGGATCTTTGCTTCGCTCTGCTCGGCGGTGAACGCCACCTGCTTGACGTACTTGACGTTGTTCACCCCATAGAAGCCTGGCAACACCATGCGCAGCGGGCCACCATGGGCCAGGGGCAGCGGTTCGCCGTTCATTTCCCAGGCCAGCAGGGCCTGCTCCACCCCCCGCAGCGGCACCGAACGCTCGACCATCACGCTCTTGGGGTCCAGGCCAGCGGGCAGCTCCTCGCCACCGGTGCTGGTCATGTAGCGCATGCCCTCCTCGATGCCGCCGAGCGCCTCGATCACCTGGCGCATCGGCACACCGCTCCAGAACACGCAACCGGCCGCACCCACCGACCACTGAGTGCCGCTGGCGCCATGGGGGAAGAATGCCCGGCCATTGCCCGAGCACTGCAAGACACTGGCGACGGTCTCGACGCCCAGGGACTTGAGTTCGCCCAGGGTCAGGCTGCGCGGCTTCTTGACCCCCTGGAACGCCACCGTCCAGGCATCACGGTCGGCGACGATGGCAGGGGCCGGGGTCGGCAGATTGTTGCGCACGAACAGCTGGTCGGAGGGCGTCACGATACTGGTGCCGATGGCGCCACGCTGCGTCTCCAGGGTCTTGGCACTGTGCACAATCAGCGCATCGGGATTCTTCCAGTTGACGTAGTCCGGCAGCGGCATCTGCTCGGCCAGGCTCAGCGGACTGAAACCCAACAGGCCAGCAGAGGCGACCGCGCCGGCGCTGCCCAGAAGGAACTGGCGGCGGGGCAGATCAAAGGTGTCGTTCATGGGGTACTCCCTCGGGTTGCGTCGCACGCTGCGCACAAGCAGGGGAGCCGGGGATGCAGAGGCTGACGGCGGGCGGCGCGCGCAAGCTGGATGGACGGGGGCTTAGGTCGAGCCACAGGGCCGCCCCCACAAACCGGAGCATGAATTGATCCTCTCGGTGTGAGTTGGCCAGGTTATGTACCTTGCCTTTAGATGGGTCTAGGTCGCGTGCCAGTGGTTGTCAAGATCAACGGCCCGACCGACCGGGCGCCGCTGCGCCCTGAGCGGCGCTGGTGATTTATTGATCGACGAGGGCCGGGCCGCCTGGCATCTGACCGCCCGCCCGGGATGAACAGCTTATCCACAACAGGGCCCACAGCGTCTGTGGGTAAGTCCGCCGAGCAGCCTGATGGGTATGGAAAACTCAACCGCCCGCCATGGCCTCGCGAATATCCGCCGCCAGCTCGCGCACCCGCTCCACCTGGGTATCCCAGGAACACATGAAGCGCGCGCCGCCGGCGCCGATGAAGGTATAGAAACGCCAGCCCTTGGCGCGCAGGGTTTCCAGCGCGGCTTCGGACATCTGCAGGAACACTCCGTTGGCCTCCACCGGGAACATCAGGCTGACGCCCGGCACGTCGCTGACCAGCTCGGCCAGCAGCCGCGCGCAACCGTTGGCGTGCTTAGCGTAATGCAGCCAGGCGTCGTTCTGCAGAAGGCCGACCCAGGGCGCCGACAGGTAGCGCATCTTCGAGGCCAGCTGGCCGGCCTGCTTGCAGCGGTAGTCGAAGTCCTCGGCCAGGCCCTTGTTGAAGAACAGGATGGCCTCGCCCACCGCCATGCCGTTCTTGGTGCCGCCGAAGCAGAGTACGTCGACGCCGGCCTTCCAGGTCAGCTCGGCCGGGCTGCAGTCGAGGAAGGCGCAGGCGTTGGAGAAGCGCGCGCCGTCCATGTGCAGATTGAGGCCCAGCTCGCGACAGGTGGCGCTGATCGCCCGCACCTGCTCGGGGCGATAGACGGTGCCGACCTCGGTGGCCTGGGTGAGGCTGACCACCTTGGGCTTGGGGTAGTGGATGTCCTGACGCTTGAGGGCGATCTCGCGGATCGCCTCCGGCGTCAGCTTGCCGATCTCGGTTCGCGCCAGCAGCAGCTTGGAGCCGTTGGAGAAGAACTCCGGGGCTCCGCACTCGTCGGTCTCGACGTGGGCGGTCTCCGAGCAGATCACGCTGTGGTAGCTCTGGCACAGCGCGGCAAGGGCCAGCGAGTTGGCCGCGGTGCCGTTGAAGGCGAAGAACACCTCGCAGTCGGTCTCGAACAACTGGCGGAAATGGTCGGCGGCACGGGCCGTCCACTGGTCGTCGCCGTAGGCACGGGCATGCCCGTGGTTGGCCTCGGCCATGGCGGCCCAGGCCTCCGGGCAGATACCCGAATAGTTGTCACTGGCGAACTGCTGGGATGAGTCGGTCATTGCAAGTTCCTTCTATCTGGCTGCGGCGCAGGATGCCGGAGGATGGTCTAACTTTACTTGCGCCCTGGCGCCTGTACAGACGCAATTGGCGACAACATTGCCGGTTCTCGGCGCGTACCGGCGCGCCAGCCTGACCGTGCCCGCCTGCCGATGAGGCCGCCGCTCGCCGCCGACCCGCATGTCGCAAACACAACCCCTCGTGGCGTACATAGGCATCTGGCGCTTTAGGTCCGGTCATACCATCGGCTCCACAAGGGCTATACCCCGATTTCGACACAGATGCGCCACGGCGTGGCGCCGCAGGAGATCAGCGATGTTCAGCAAAGACGACAAAATCCAAGGCTACGACGACGAACTGATGGCGGCTATCAATGCCGAAGAAGCCCGTCAGGAGCATCACATCGAGCTGATCGCCTCGGAGAACTACACCAGCAAGCGTGTCATGCAGGCCCAGGGCAGCGGCCTGACCAACAAGTACGCCGAAGGCTACCCGGGCAAGCGCTACTACGGTGGCTGCGAATACGTCGACGTGGTCGAGCAGCTGGCCATCGACCGCGCCAAGGAGCTGTTCGGCGCCGACTTCGCCAACGTCCAGCCGCACTCCGGCTCCTCGGCCAACAGCGCCGTGTACCTGGCCCTGCTCAATGCCGGCGACACCATCCTCGGCATGAGCCTGGCCCACGGTGGTCACCTGACCCACGGTTCCAAGGTCAGCTCCTCCGGCAAGCTGTACAACGCCGTGCAGTACGGCCTGGACACCGCCACCGGCCTGATCGATTACGACGAGGTCGAGCGCCTGGCCGTCGAGCACAAGCCGAAGATGATCGTCGCCGGCTTCAGCGCCTACTCCAAGACCCTGGACTTCCCGCGCTTCCGCGCCATCGCCGACAAGGTCGGGGCCCTGCTGTTC
>NZ_JBFTEG010000038.1:0-9682 GCF_041027545.1 Pseudomonas zhanjiangensis
CTGAACTCGCGCGGGGTCAGGCCCAGCCAGGCACTGAGCTGGCGACCATTGGCAAATCGTTCCGGCTGGCCCACCGCCGCCTGCAAGGCGCTGGCAGTGAGCAGGCCGATGCCGCTGACCTCGTCCAGCTTGCGCACGATCTCATCCTCGGCATGCCAGTCCGCCAGTTGCCGCTCGCAGTCGGCCATGCACTGCTGGTAGAGGCTGATCTCGCCCAGGACGATCTGCAGCAGGCCGCGCAAACGCGCCAGTTCAGGGCGCTCGATCAGTTCGTTGGCCCGACGCAGGAAGACCGTGGTACTGGCCGGCGCCTCGATACCGGCTTCGCGCAGGAGGCCGCGCAGCAGGTTGATGCGCTGGGTGCGGCTCTTCTTCCAGGTCTCGCGCAGGCCGTGCAACTGCTGCAGTTGCTGCTGCTCGTGGCTCTTCACCGGCACCGGCCGGATGCCCTGACAGCGCGCCGCTTCGAGGATGGCGTCGCAGTCGTTGCGATCGGTCTTGTTGCGCCGCCGGTAGGGCCGCACATAGCGTGGATGCAACAGGATCACCCGGTGACCCAGCGATTGGGCGAAACGGCCCCAATGATGCGCCGTGCCGCAGGCTTCCATCAGCCACTCGACCGGCTCGACCTGCTCCTGTATATATCGGCGGAACGCCTCACGACTCAGCCGCCTGCGCTGACTCACCGCGCCGGCACGGACACTCTCGGCAACTTGGTAAACGGACTTGGCCAGATCAACTGCTATGCGTTTCATCAGCGCTCTCCCAGCGAACAGTCAACACCGTTATCGGTATAGAACCGGGGTGCGGGGAACATCCATTACAGCATTCAAACCGCTCGCTTCGCTCACTGGGACGGGCTAAAGCCCGCCCCTTAACCAAACGTTAGACATTGCAGGGAAATTACGTGAACGCCACGATGAAGGATCGCAACGCAGCCGCAGCAACCCCGCTTATGGTTCTGGCTGCGTCCTACCTAATTGCTCCATGGTTACTCCTACTCTTACCCCCAGTACTTTATTTCATATATAAAAAACTATCACTAAATCTATCAAAAGACACGACCTTAAAAACATTTGACCTAATCCTTTCGATAGTATTAATAAGCCTTGCTGCTGGGTTAATAATTGGCTCGCTACTAATTGTCGCCAGAGACGGAGAATTCACAATACCACTTATATCAAGCGGTCTACTAACAAATATTTTGATCGCAATTTTCGGGTTTTATCTAACATGGAGCCTGATCAAGCTAAGCATCATGTCCTTTAAAGGAAAGGCGTACAAACCAAAACTCTCAATGGGTATCTTTGAAGCCCTAAGAGGAAAGCGTGCAAGCAACGTCTAACAAATTGTATATGGACGCTCCCCACAAGCAGTGAGGAATCGCTTTTCAAGCCTGTCGTCAGCGCGGTTGCATTCGTATATCCGGTCTGTTGTGGGCTTTAATGCCCTGACCACTCTGTAGTTCGCACAGCGGGGGCCAAGCGTTCAAACGATCACGTAGATCAGCATTGTTATCGGCCTTGTTCCGCTGCAGGACTCGCCTGTTCCGACAGTCTCGCTGCTCACCACAACCACCCGGAAAAACCATCACCTCATCATCCTGATTACCCCGCCCGCTATGCGGGCGCCTGGCTCTGTCAGTCACCGCTGAAGCGTCGCGGTGACACCATAAAGCCCAACGGATGCGTACCAGCTTGCTGGCCAGAGCCACCGCCTTGTTTTGGCCGATGCGCGCCGCCGATAGCAAAAAGCTACGCTAATACTTGCCGGGCAGCACAAACACTAGACGCCAAGAGGTAAAACGATGTCCTTTGCGGTAGCAATCAAGGCCGTGGTCATCTGGCTGGCGATACTGGTTGTTGCCGTGCTCAATGGCCTACTGAGGGAAACCGTACTTGTTCCCCATTTTGCCGCCGCAACGAGCCTGGTTCTAAGTGGCCTATTACTCAGCTGTCTTATTTTCGTGGCGGCATACCTTCTGCTGCCGTGGCTGGGCACCCGGGTGCCCGCTCAACTGCTGCTCATTGGTGTGGGTTGGCTGGTGTTGACCTTGATATTTGAATTTTCATTCGGTCTGTCACAAGGCAAACCATTGTCCGAAATTCTTCAGGCTTACGCATTCAAGGGCGGCAATATCTGGCCGCTAGTGCTGTTGTGCACGGCCGTGTCACCATGGCTGGCGGCCAAACTCAGAGGGTGGTTCTGATGTGGTTGTACCCTACGATCCCTGCCCTGATTCCGCCTGCTGATGCCCCGAGCCCATAGCGGGTTGTCGACCAAGCTTCTGATGCTCCCGCCAGCGCCAACTGCGAGACTCAGGGCTCAAACATGCTCATCCGCATGGCACCTTGAATCACCCGACCGCTTAAGCAAATTGAAACGCTGAAGAAGCATTGCAACTGCCACCGAGTTGACCAATCGATCAGGCCCTCGATATCGGCCAATTCGTTGAAAAGGTGTAATTCGCCTGCATCGATATGTTAAAAACCCTCGCCTTTAACACTTGCTCAGATTGAAACCTTGATTAGGGCAGGATCGCTTGCGCAGAAGAACAAGAACTAAGGAGCCCAAGGTGAGGGGGGAATCTCGATGTGCACTTCATATGCTGCCCGCTTCAATACTGTTGGCGACGTCGCTGTTGCTCGCCGGCTGCGGCAACGATGAACCGGCCACTACAAGCCCGAGAACGGCCTCAGGCCTGACGCTGCTGAACCAGGACTGGAACGACCAGCAGCGCGAAACCGCCTGGTACACCAGTTTCGGCTCGCGGATCGTCCCGCTGCCCTGGTTCCTGGCACTGGAAGAGGCCGATAGCCAGGCGCGCTTCAGCCGCCCGGACAACCTGAGCCGCTTCGGCTTTGCCTCGGCCGGCCCATCGCCGGCCAATCCCCACGACCTGCCGATCGGCCTGGCCAGCACGCCGCCTGACCAGGGTGAGCAGTGGGTCGGCCTGGGCTGCTCGGCCTGCCATTCCGGGCAGGTCTACTACCGCGGCGAGCGCCTGCATATCGACGGTGGCCAGGCCCTGGTCGACTTCCAGCTGTTCGAGCGGGAGGTCATCGCCGCGCTCCGGGCGACCCTGGCCGACGCAGGCAAATTCCAGCGCTTCGCCCAGACCTTGCACGCGGGCCCCGAGCTGCGTCAGGCGCTGCAGGCGCGTAGCGAGCGGCTGAGCGCCGTGGCGGCGCTGAACGCCACCCACGTTGCCTACGGCCGTGGCCGTCTGGACGCCTTCGGCCAGATCTTCAATGCGGTGGCCGCCGACTTCCTCGCCATTCCCGAGAACCGCCACGAACCCGATGCGCCGGTCAGCTACCCGGTGCTGTGGGACGCGGCGCACCTGGACCTGGTGCAGTGGAACGGCTCGGCGCCCAATGCCGGCCCCGGACCGCTGGTGCAGAACGCCACCACGGCGCTGGCGGTGTTCGGCGACCTGAACATCCACGGTGACGGGATGGGCTACGGCTCCACGGTCGAGATCGAGAACCTCAGCACCATCCAGGACCTCTGGTATCGACTCAAAGCGCCTGCCTGGCCACAGGCGACCCTGGGCACTATCGACAGTGCCCTGGCGCAGCAGGGCGCGACCATCTATCAGCAGCAGTGCCAGGCCTGTCATGCATTGTCCGATCAGCAGGACCCGGATCGCGAGCTGACCGCGAAGCTGGTGGCGGTCGAGGCCGTGGGCACCGACAGCACCATGGCCAGCAACTTCACCAATGCCAGGTCCAGGAGCGGCGCCTTCGAAGGCAAGAAGCTGATGTACGTCGGCGGCGCCGCGCTTGGCGCCGAGGCCCCGACCATCGAGCTGGTGGTGCATGCGGCGCTGGGTGCACTGCTCGAACACCCCTGGGAGGCAATCAAGGCCGGCCTGTACAGCTTCCACAAGGTGCTGAGCGCGCCCCTGCACGAGCGCCCCTACGACTATAAGGCGCGCCCGTTGTCGGGCATCTGGGCCAGCGCGCCCTACCTGCACAACGGCTCGGTGCCGACCCTGGCGGCGCTGCTGTCGACCGAGCGCCCGCCTCGCTTTGCCGTGGGCAAGGTCGAGTTCGACCCGCAGGCGGTGGGGCTGAGCGACCAGGTGCTGGATGAGGCTCAGGTGAGCCGCTTCGACACCCGCCAGCCGGGTAACGGCAATGGCGGTCACCTCTATGGCACCGCTCTGGCCGAGGCCGACAAGCGTGCCCTGATCGAATACCTGAAGACCCTATAACGACAAATTCCAAGCTGGGGAACATCTATGAGCAAGGCAATCGCATCGCGCTGGCTAAGGCGCCTGCTGTTTCTGATCGCGCTGCTGGTACTGGCCGTGGTGGGCGCGTTCGTCTATTACGTGCAGTCCTCCAAGGCGCGCATACCCCGCCTCGAGCCGGTCGACGAATACCGCTACCTGAACAGCGGTTGGCAGGCGTCCGCCCGCGAGACCTACTACCACACCCCGCAGGGCGCCTCGATGCCGCAGGGCGCGGGCGACAAATCGCTGCGCTACCGCTGGTTCCTCAACCTGGAGCAACCGCTGTCGCACGAGCGCTTCGCCGATCCCGCGTTCCTGCAGCGCTTCCATTTCCTCTTCGACCCCAGCCACCCGGACCAACTGCCGGTCGGCTTCGCCTCGCGCTACTCCGCGTCGCTGGGCGAGGAGCTGCTCGACATCAGTTGCGCCGCCTGTCATACCGGCCAGCTGCACTACCGCAAGGAAGGCAAGCGCTACGCCCTGCGCATCGACGGTGGCCAGGCCATGCACGCCTTCACCGACCTGCAGCGCGGCAGCTTCGGCCCCACCCTGATCAGCGCCCTGGCGGAAACCTGGGCCAACCCGCTCAAGTTCAACCGCTTTGCCGACAAGGTCCTGGCCGACGGCGGCGACAAGCTCGAGCTGCATGAGCAGCTCGGCGAGACGCTCAAGGCCTTCCTCGCCATCCAGCAGAACAACCCGCTGGCCCACCTCTACCCGACCCGCGAAGGCTTCGGCCGCACCGACGCGCTCGGGCGCATCGCCAACACGGTATTCGGCGAACACCTGAGTGCGGCCAACCTGCAGACCTCGTCGGCGCCGGTGAGCTACCCCTACCTGTGGAACATGTGGAAATTCAACTGGGTGCAGTACAACGGTTCGGTGGCCCAGCCCCTGGCCCGTAACGTCGGCGAGGCAATGGGCGTCGGCGCCGATATCCGCCTGGTGACCGCCGAAGGCTCGCCCCTGCCGGCGCAGGAGCGCTTTCGCACCTCGGTCAATATCCCGGGGCTCGAGCAGATCGAGCGGGCGCTGCAACAGTTGCCGCCGCCACAATGGCCGGAGGACATCTTCGGCGCCGTCGATCCGGCCAAGGCCGCCCGTGGCGAGCAGCTGTTCCAGAACCACTGTGTCGAGTGCCACGGTCCGCACCCGTCCAGCCGTGCCCGCCAGCAGGCGGAGGCGCCGCTCAAGGCCGGCCCCGAGGATCACTGGCTGATCGAGGTGATCGGCATCGACCATATCGGCACCGACCCGACCGAGGCGCAGAGCTTCCTGGACAGAACCTACGACCTCTCCGCCACCGGCATCAGCAAGGCCGATGTCGAGGCGCTGATCAACCCGCTGCTGCAGAAGCAACTGGCCCGCGACATGCTCATGCGCCTGCGCGAACTGGCCATCGACGCGACCCTGAGCGATGAGGCCAAAGCCGCGTTCGCCGCGCTGGCCGAAGCCTTCCCGGCCCCGGACCGACTGGCCGCCCAGGGCTTCGAGCCCTCGCCGGCACCGGCCATCAAGGCTGCGCTCGAGCAGTTCGAACTCAAGCCCAGCGTGCAGTTGTCGGCCAGCTATGCGGCCTATCCGCAGCTCGCCTGCGACAGCCAGTGCCAGGTCAACGCGCTCTGGTACGACCTGGATTATGCCCAGGCCGGGTTCGCCAAGCTGCTGGCGTCCATCGACCCGAGCAGGATCACCGAAGGGCTGGGGCTGAACCTGATCGACCTGCTGCTGAAGAAGCGCTACTACCAGGACCACCACCTGAGCGAGGAGCAGCAGGCGTGCCTGGAAGGCTTCGGCGCGCTCGACCTGCCGCAGCAGATCGTCGGCTACAAGCCGCGGCCGCTGGCCGGGGTCTGGGCGACGCCGCCGTTCCTGCACAACGGCTCGGTGCCCACCCTGTACCAGATGCTGGTGCCCGCCGCCGAGCGCGATAAGCGCTTCTTCGTCGGCCCGCGCGACTACGACCCGGTCAACCTGGGTTACACCACCGCCCAGGCCCCCGGCGGCGAGTACGACGGTTTCTGGTTCGACACCAGCCTGACCGGCAACCACAACAGCGGCCACAGCTTCCAGGCGACGCCGGCGCAGTGGCAGGCGTATCGCGCCGACCCGGCCGCCAACCCGCTGCCGTCCGGGGTGATCGGCCCGCTGCTCAGCGACGAGGATCGCTACGCCCTGCTGGAGTACCTGAAGGTCCGCCGCGACAACCCGCCGGGCTACGCCTACCAGGGCGCACCGGCGTGCCTGAGCGGACAGGATTGAGGGGACCGAACGCCATGAGCGACAACAACCCGAACTACTGCCAGGATTTTGCCCAGGTCCACGCCGAGGAACAGGCGTGGATCGCGACCCGGCGCCAGCACGCCGAGGTCGATCCGGAACAGCCGATCACCGGGCTGGCCTGCTCCGGCGGCGGCATCCGCTCCGCCTGCTTCCAGCTCGGCATCCTCCAGGGGCTGGCGGAGAGCGGCTGGCTGAACCGGGTGGATTACCTGTCGTCGGTATCCGGCGGCGGCTACATGGCCGGCTGCTACCAGTGGCTCAAGCACCGCGGACAGGGTGCGCGGGAACTGTTCAGCGCCCCCGTGCTCAACTGGCTGCGCTCCCATGCCGCCTACCTGGTCGCCGGCCGCGGCATCAACAGCGCCACCCTGGCCGCCGGCATCCTGTCCTCGTCGCTGTTCAGCCTGCTGGTGATGTTGCCGATCCTGCTGGCCGGATTCTGGCTGGCCGGCTTGCCCCACAGCCGCTTCCTCTGGCCGCAGCACTGGCACCTGCCCGGCGGCGAGGTGATCCACGGCCACAGCGGCTACCTGCTGATGCTGCTTGCTTCCGCCGGCTGTTTCGCCCTCTACCTGTTGAGCATCCCGAGCATGGCGCTGTGGCGCGCGGGTCGGCGCGGCGACCTGACCCACTGCTTCGCCCCGCGCCGGTTCATGGGCCGCCTGCTGGGCACGGCCATCGCCCTGGCGCTGGTGGGCAGCCTGCCGCTGGTCGCGCAGCTCGATGACGCCCTGCTGACGCTGGTCGCCTCGGAGAAACTGGCGGGGCTGGGCAAGCACCTGGACTACGCGCTGCCGTTCATCACCGGGGCCTGGGCGATGGCCAAGGGGCGCCTGAACCCGAAGGTGGCCGCGCTCGGCTTGACCCTGCTCCTCTACGGCCTGGCCGCCTTCGCCTACCACCTGGTGTTCGACCTGGAGATCGTCGAAACACCGCTGTTCTTGGGCTTCTTCGTCTTCGCCCTGGTGCTGGCGAGCCTCGCCAGCGTCAACCGCACCTCGATGCACAGCTACTACCTGGCGCAGCTGGCGCAGGCGTTCTTCTACACCGGCAAGCCGGTGATCGAAGACGTCCCGCTGGCCGAAATCGCACCGGACAGCGGTGCGCCGCTGCCGCTGCTCAACACCACGCTGTCGACGGTCAACTCCACGCGCCCGCTGGCCCACTTCCGGCTGGGCGACAGCTTCACCCTGAGCCCGCTGTTCAGCGGCTGCCCGGCCACCGGCTTCGCCCGCACCGCGCACTTCCAGGCCGGTCGCCTGACCCTCGGCGAGGCGGTCACCACCAGTGGTGCGGCAGTCGACCCGGATACGGCGCAGACCGCCAACCGGGCCCTGAGCATCCTGCTGACGCTGGTCAACTTCCGCCTGGGCTTCTGGGTGCAGCATCCACGCCGCGCCGGCGAGCATTTCGGCCGCATGCCGTTCTGGCTGATCTTCCGCGAGCTGTTCGCCAAGGGGCTCGAGGAGAACGCTGCGAGCCTGCACCTGACCGATGGCGGCCACTTCGAGAACCTCGGCGTCTACGAGTTGCTGCGACGCGAATGCCCGCTGATCATCGCCAGCGATGCCGGCGGCGATCCGCTGACCCAACTGGGCAACCTCGGCCTGCTGCTGCAGCGCGCCCAGGCCGACTTCGGCTGCGAGATCAGGCTCGATACCCGCGAACTGCTGGAGCAGGACAACGGCCTGCACACCAGTTGCTGCGCGCTGGGCAGCATCGAGTACGCCTCGGGTCGCAGCGGCCGCATCCTTTACGTCAAATCGGTGCTGACCCGCCAATCCTCGGCCCAGGTGATCAGCTTCTCCCACCAGGACTCCAGCTTCCCCAACGACGGCCTGGCCAACCAGTTCTTCGACGAGCGCCACCTCGACGCCTACCGCGAGCTGGGGCGCGAGAACATCCGCATGGCGCTCAAGATGCTGGAGGGGGAAGCCTTTTCCCTGCACAGCAGAAGGGCGCATACCGAGGAGGTAGCCGTTTAGCCGGCCGCCTGCTGGTCCGCCCCGTGCGTCGCTCGCGGGGCACAGCCAGGAGGCGGCAGGCACTGCTTATCCGGACGGCAGCGGATGCTGCCGCCCCTATCGACGCGGCAGATCAGCCAGCGGAGTGCCGCCCAGCGGAGTGCCGCCCAGCGGTTTGCCGCCCAGCGGATTGCTCCCGTCTCGCCAGCAACTACCCTCTAAGCAAGCGGTGCCGTGGTTTGCCTCACAGGCAGGAAGGCTTCTGAGCGCTGGGCCGCCTTCTCAGGACGTCCTGTCTCATGGAGACCCAGCATGACCACCGTCAGCGAAATCGCCCCGGACCTGTTCCGGATCTCGACCTATGTGCCCGAGGCCGACCTGCAGTTCAACCAGTTCCTGTTGCGCGACGAACAGCCCCTGCTGCTGCACACCGGCATGCGCGGCCTGTTTCCCGCGGTGCGCGATGCCGTGGCCACGCTGATCGAGCCCAGCACGCTGCGCTGGATCGGCTTCAGCCACTTCGAGGCCGACGAGTGCGGTTCGCTGCGCGAGTGGCAGACCCTGGCCCCGCAGGCCACAGCGCTGTGCAGCCTGGTCGGCAAGCTGGTCAGTGTCGACGACGTGGTCGCCGCTCGCCCCGCCCAGGCGCTGGAGGACGACGAGGTGATCTGCACCGGCAAATACCGCCTGCGCTTCCTCAAGACACCGCATGTGCCCCATTGCTGGGACGCCGGGCTGTTCTTCGAGGAGACCCAGGGCACCCTGCTCTGCTCCGACCTGTTCCATCAGCTCGGCGACGTCGAGCCACTGACCTCCTCGGAGATCATCAGCCGGGCCCGGCAGACCCTGGTCGACTATGAAAGCGGGCCCTTCGCCTCCTACCTGCCCTATACGCCGCAGACGGCTGCTATCCTCAAGCGCCTCGCGCAGCTCAAGCCCAGGACCCTGGCCCCCATGCACGGCTCGGCGTACAGCGGTAATGGCGAGCAGGCGATAGATGAGCTGGCGCGGCTGTTCAAGGAGCTGCTCGGCGGCGCCTGAGGCGAGTGACACACCCAAGCAATCAAAATGGCTATGTCCCAATAGCGTGTTGCGCGGTGCGTCCTACCGCCTCCTGGATGCAGTGAACTGGCCGAATGCTTTGCTGGTAGCGCTCAAGCATGCGGCGCCAGCCCAGGTAATTGGGGAGGTAGCG
>NZ_JBFTEG010000039.1:0-8018 GCF_041027545.1 Pseudomonas zhanjiangensis
CCACCCCGTCAGCCCGGCGCATTCTACACGGCTTTCGCCGTGCCGCAAGCCCTAAAAACAAGATAACCAATTGATCTACAAGAGGTTTTCCGAAAGGCCTGCGCCGGAAGTGGTGCGCATTATAGGCACCACAAGGAAGCGGTCAAGCTTTTAATTGAAAAGACCCACTCAAACAGCTTCTTTGCCTCATGCAGATGGCGTACAGACCTTTAGCCCACCTGTGAATCGCCCCGGCTTTCCTAGACACTTTCTAGACAGTGGCACCCTAGAAACGCGAAAGCCCCTGACTTCTCTAGGAAATACAGGGGCTTAGGTGTTGCGATATGGCGGGAAGATAGGGATTTGAACCCTAGGAACTGTTGCCAGTTCAACGGATTTCGAATCCGTCCCGTTCGGCCACTCCGGCATCTTCCCGTGGCGGCGCGCATGATAGCAGCAGAATAGCGATTGGCGAAGCCCGATTAGCATTTTTTTCGCATGCATTCAGATGCTTGCGACGGAGCGCCCTAAACAGGTAGGGGTAAATGGGTTGCCGGCGGGCGTTGCAGGTGCCTTGCGGCAGCAGGCCCTAACCCGGCTCGCGCTTGCCTGTGTGCCTGGAGCCCCCAACAAGCACGGGTAAACCAGCAGCCTCCACCTGAAAGCCATTGGCACATTCCGAAATAAGAAAGGGGCACCTAAGCGCCCCTTCTGACCTACACGAAGGACGATCAGGCGGTCAGCCTGGTCAACGCCTCGCGGTATTTATCGGCGGTCTTCTGCGCGACTTCGGCCGGCACGGGCGGGGCCGGTGGCTCCTTGTTCCAACCGGTCGATTCCAGCCAGTCGCGCACGAACTGCTTGTCGAAGCTCGGCGGATTCTTGCCTTCGACATAGCTGTCGGCCGGCCAGAAACGACTGGAATCCGGGGTCAGCACTTCGTCCATCAGGGTCAGGGTGCCGTCTTCGTCCAAGCCGAACTCGAACTTGGTGTCGGCGATGATGATGCCGCGGGTCGCCGCATATTCGACGGCAGCACTGTAGAGGGCGATGGAGGTATCGCGGACCTTGGCCGCCAGCTCTGCACCGATGATCGCTTCGCACTGCTCGAAGGAGATGTTCTCGTCGTGGTCACCAACTGCGGCCTTGGTCGAAGGGGTGAAGATCGGCTGCGGCAACTTCGACGCCTCCTGCAACCCGGCAGGCAGCTGGATGCCACAGACGGTGCCAGTCTTCTGATATTCCTTCCAACCGGAACCGACGATATAGCCGCGCACTATGGCTTCCACGGCGACCGGCTTGAGGCGCTTGGCCACTACCGCGCGACCTTCCACCAGCGGCAGCTCAGCAGGCGGCACCACGTCCTCGACCCTGTCGCCGGTGAAGTGGTTGGGCACCAGATCGACCAGCTTGTCGAACCAGAAGTTGGAGATCGCGGTAAGGATCTTGCCCTTGTCCGGGATCGGCTCGGCGAGGATCACGTCGAACGCCGAGAGACGATCGGTGGCGACCATCAGCATGCGCTTGTCGTCGATCTCATAAAGGTCGCGGACCTTGCCCGAGTAGATTTTCTTCAGGCTCAGGGTCGAGGGTGTGGTCATATCGGAGTTTCCGCCTTTAGTAAACGAAACAGGCGAAACCCTGGGGCTTCGCCTATCGGTGTTACCGCCATGCCTGCAGCCTGTTAGCCGAGGTTTTCCTGGATCAGCCCCAGAATGCGGCGCGCCACATCGGCCGGTGCCACGGTATTGAGGTCCTTGTCCACGGTAACCTGCACACTGTCGCCGACAGGCGTCAGGCGAATTTGATAGCGCTCGGCGCGGGCTTCAATTTCTTCCTTATCGGCCTCACCACCGAACAGCCTGCCGAAGAAGCCGGGCTCCTCACCCTTGTGCTGGGTACCTTCAGCCAGGTTGATGTAGTACACACCCAGGCTACGATTGAGATCGTCGATGCGAATATCGGCCGCTTCCAAGGAGCGGCCGACGCCGGACCAGGCGCGATCGAAATCGGCGCCGAGGTTCAGCACAGGGTTGCCATTGCCATCCTCGCTCAGGCTGACTCGGCTTGGCGCGTCAAAATCGCGAGCCGCCAGCAACGACACGGAGCCGCCCTGCGCGGTGCTGCGCGTCAGCCCAACGAGCATCTCATCGAGCAGCGCTGCATCCAGACTGGAGCTGGAGCCGCGGCTGGTGAAGGCCACATCGGCCGCGCTGCCGACGGGACGCTCGGCACTGGCCACGAATATTTCGCTGGTGTTGCGCTGCACGCCCGGCTCGATGCGCACCCGAACACGGGTCTCCCCCGTCGCGGCGCCGTTCAAACGACGAGCGAGAGCGGCCGACAGTTGATCGACGCGCTGCCAGTCGGTGCTGAATTCACCGGTCCGGGGACGCTCGTCGACGATGTTAAATCCATTGTCAGCAAAGAATTGGCGAGCCACCGGCCAGACTTCCGCCGGCACACGCTGGGCCACGACCCAGCGCGACGCGCCACTCTTCTGCAGGCTGAACTCACCGGCCTCTGCGCTTACCTTCAAAGGCTGCGGCCGCGGCACTTCGTACTCACCGTCCAGCTTGCTGCTGGCCACTTGCTGCGGCACCGGCAGCAATGGATCCAGACGCCGGACCTCGACATTGGCCGGCAACTGCATAGGCGCGGTTTGCCGCGCCTCCAGGTAGTCACCGCCGCGGTCGCGGAAATAGCCCTCTTCACCCCATAGCCAGCCACATCCGCTGGTGGTAGAGATGATCAGAGCAAGTGTAGAGAATCCGGCCAGTCGCTTCATGCGCAGTAATTCCTCGATTAAACCAATACGCCGGACTGGCGCAGGGCCTGACGCAACGTTTCATGACAACGCGGGCTCAGCCAAGTCAGCGGCAAGCGGATGCCGTCCGGCATCATGCCCATTTCGTGCAGGGCAAACTTCACCGGAATCGGGTTGGATTCGATGAACAGCGCCTTGTGCAACGGCATGAGTCGATCGTTGATCGCCCGGGCAGTAACGGCATCCCCGGCCATGGCCGCGGCACACAGCTCGGCCATCGCCCGCGGGGCGACGTTGGCCGTTACCGAGATATTGCCCTTGCCACCCATCAGCATCAGCTCGACCGCCGTGGCGTCGTCGCCGGAGTAGACCAGGAAGTCCTTGCTCACCCGGTCAAGTACCTCCTGGCCGCGCTGCAGGTCGCCAGTGGCTTCCTTGATGCCGATGATGTTGTCGATCTTCGCCAGGCGCTCGACGGTTTCCGGCAGCATGTCGCAGACGGTGCGCCCCGGCACGTTGTAGAGGATCTGCGGCACCGCCACCGCCTCGGCGATATGGCGGAAATGCTGATACAGCCCTTCCTGAGTCGGCTTGTTGTAATACGGCGTCACCAGCAGGCACGCATCGGCGCCCACCTCTTTGGCGGCCCGGGTCAGCTCGACCGACTCGCGGGTGGAGTTGCCGCCGGTGCCGGCAATCACCGGAATGCGCCCGGCGACCTGGTCGACGACGCGACGAATGACCTCAATATGCTCGGACACTTCCAGCGTGGCGGATTCACCCGTGGTGCCGACCGCGACGATGGCATTGGTACCCTCTTGCAGGTGGAAATCCACAAGCTTGCTCAAGCTGTCCCAATCGAGACCACCTTGCGCATCCATGGGCGTGACCAGTGCCACCATACTGCCCGCAATCATGCAACCGCTCCTGCCGGAAAAATTGAGCCGTAATGGTACTGGCGCCACCAGCCTTGCACAAGCGAAGTACAGGGCCGCAGTGCGAGCGGACTTTCTCCACGAACGGTGAAAGTATCGCGGCAGCAAGCGTCCTCGAGCATTCCCCTCGCCAGCGCTTTTCGCTACCCTTCCGGCTTTGATCGGCAACGCATTGGCGGGCCGACCGCTCATCGTTTTAGGAAGGCTGCATGTCCACCCCCCCAGTTCGCGAACAATTCCTCGTCATCAGTGCACTCGGCCCCAATGCCATGGAGCTGACCAATGTCCTGTGCCGCGCCAGCCATGAAAACCGCTGCGCCGTGGTCAGCACCCGCCTGAGCCGGCACGGCGAATACAGCGCCTTGGTGCTGCAGGTTTCCGGCAACTGGGATGCCCTGGCCCGACTCGAGTCGAGTCTGCCGTTGCTGGCCAAGAAGCATGAATTCTCGGTCAACGTGATTCGCAGTGGCACTGCCGAGACCCGGCCACAGGCCCTGCCGTATGTAGCCTATGTCAGCTCGGCGTACCGTCCGGACATCCTCAACGAACTGTGCCAGTTCTTCCTCGACCACCATGTCGAGCTGGAAAATCTCACCTGCGACACCTACCTGGCGCCGCAGACTGGCGGCACCATGCTCAACGCCACCCTGACCGTCACCCTGCCGGCAGGAACCCAGATCAGCTGGCTGCGCGACCAGTTCCTCGACTTCGCCGATGCGTTGAACCTCGATGCGCTGATCGAACCCTGGCGCCCGCAGACTCCAACCTAACAGGAGCGTTTATGGCCGTAGCAATCGACTCGCCCGTCGCCGACTTCAGCGCCCAGGCCACCAGCGGCCAGCAGGTCCAGTTGTCCGCACTGCGGGGCCAGCAGGTCGTCATCTACTTCTACCCGAAAGACAGCACCCCCGGCTGCACCACCGAAGGCCAGGGCTTCCGAGACCAGTACCCAGCCTTTCAGGCTGCCAACACCCTGGTGTTCGGCGTCTCGCGTGACGGCCTGAAGTCCCACGAGAACTTCAAGGGCAAGCAGGCCTTCCCCTTCGAGCTGATATCCGACAAGGACGAGGCGCTCTGCCAATTGTTCGATGTGATCAAGCTGAAGAAGCTCTATGGCAAGGAATACCTGGGCATCGACCGCAGCACCTTCCTGATCGACAAGCAAGGCGTGCTGCGCCAAGAGTGGCGCGGCGTCAAGGTAGCCGGGCATGTCGACGCAGTGCTCGCTGCCGCCCAGGCACTGAATAAAGACTGAACCAGGAAATACAGGACAAAGGCCGCTCGATGCGGCCTTTTCTATTGACCCAGCGCCTGGGCCTCGCGCCGTGGCCAGGCGCTCAAAACCGCCTTGAACAGGGTCGCCAGGGGAATCGCAAAGAATACCCCCCAAAAACCCCACAGGCCGCCGAACAGCAACACGGCGCAGATGATCGCCACCGGGTGCAGATTGACCGCCTCGGAGAACAGCAACGGCACTAGCACGTTACCGTCCAGCGCCTGGATCACCCCGTAGACCACCATCAGATAGATGAACTGATCACCCCAGCCCCATTGGAACATGCCGATCAGGGCCACCGGCAATGTCACCACTACCGCGCCGATATAGGGCACAACGACCGACACCCCCACCAGCAGGGCGAGCAGCGCCGCATAGTTGAGGCCAAGGGCCGCGAAGGCGATATAGGTGACCACCCCGCAGATGATGATCTCGATGAACTTGCCGCGAATGTAGTTGGCGATCTGCTGGTTCATCTCCTGCGCCACCTGGGTGATCAGGGTTCGCTCACGGGGCAGGTAACCACGAAACCAGGCACCGATCAGCTGGCTGTCCTTGAGGAAGAAAAACACCAGGATGGGCACCAGCACCAGATAGATCATCGCACTGGCCAGCACCGGCAAGCTGGATAGAGAGAACGACAGGGCCCACTGACCAAAACGGCCCAGCTCGCCACGCACCGACTCGATCAAATCCAGCACCTGGGCATCGCTGATCAGGTTCGGGTAACGCTCGGGCAGCAGCAGGAACAGTGCCTGCCACTCGCCGAGCATGCGCGGGAGCTCGTTGAACAGGTTGCTCAATTGCTGCCAGACCAACGGCATCAACACCAGCAGGAACAAGCCGAGCAGCCCCATGAACAAGGCGAACACCAGCCATACGGCGAGAATCTTCGGCAGGCGAAGGCGAACCAGCGCAGTCACCAACCCCTGCATCAGGAACGCCAGGACCAACCCGGTCAGCACCGGCGCCATCATGCCACCCAGGGTCAGCACCCCGGCAAAGCCGAGAATCAGCAGCACCGCCAAGACCACGGCCTGCTCATCGGAAAAATAGCGGTGCAGCCAGTCGCGCAAAACCTTGATCATCAAATTTCCCTAACCTAATCAGCCTGGGCAAAACGCCTCAGGCCTTACGCAACCAGTAGCGATAGACCCCGCCGTCGACATCCTCACGCAGCAAGTGATGCCCGGCCAATTGGGCGAAAGCACGAAAGTCACGCTGCGACCCTGCATCGGTGGCCGTCACCTTGAGCACCGCGCCACTGGCCAACCGATTCAGCTCCAGCTTGGCCTTGAGCAACGGCAACGGACAGCTCAGGCCCGTGGCGTCCACTTCGGCGTCGAAAGCGCCGCTCCAGTCCTGCTGTTCGCTCATGCGATCCTCCCCAAGAAGCCCCATAGGATACCCAACCCCGAGCAACCCTGGCCAGGCAAGCACCCGGCCGGCTACAGTAGCCTCTTTGTTCACCAAGAGCCCTGTGCATGAAGTTCCTGCGCCCCACCCTGCTGACGCTTGCCTGCCTGGCCGCCCTGCCCTGTGCTGCCAGCGATTTGCCGTCGCTTGGCGACGCCAGCTCCGCCATCATTTCGCCCCAGCAGGAACACCAACTCGGCCGCGCCTGGCTGGGACTGCTGCGCGCCCAGGTCAGCCAGCTGTCCGACCCGCAACTCAAGGAGTTCGTCGAGACCAGCGTCTACCGCCTGACCGAGACCAGCGAACTGCAGGACCGCCGACTGGAATTCGTCCTGCTCGACAGCCCCCAGATCAACGCATTCGCCGCGCCCGGTGGGATCATCGGCGTCAACGGCGGACTGTTTCTCTATGCCCAGACCGAAGCCGAGTACGCCTCGGTGATGGCCCACGAGCTGGCGCACCTGTCGCAGCGCCACTTTGCCCGCGGCCTCGAGGCGCAGCAACGCATGCAGGTCCCGGTCATGGCCGCGATGCTGGCCGGGATTGTCGCGGCAGCGGCAGGCGCCGGCGACCTGGGCATTGCCGCCATTGCCTCGACCCAGGCAGCGGCCATTCAAGAACAGCGGCGCTTTTCCCGGCAGAACGAGCAGGAGGCCGATCGCATCGGCCTGGTCAACCTGGAAAAGGCCGGCTACAACCCGCGCGCCATGCCCAGCATGTTCGAGCGCCTGATGCGCCAGTACCGCTACGACCGCCTGCCGCCAGAGTTTCTCCTGACCCACCCGGTCTCCGAATCACGCATCGCCGACACGCGCAACCGCGCCGAGCAGTACCCGGCCGGCGGCACCCAGGACAGCCTGCGCTATCAGCTGATGCGCGCTCGCGTGCAGCTGAACTACGAGGACACCCCCGGGCTTGCCGCCAAGCGTTTTCGCAGCATGCTCGAGGAAAATCCCAAGCTCGACGCCGCCCGCTACGGGCTGGCCCTGGCACAGCTCAAGAGCGGTCAATACAAACAGGCCGGCGACAGCCTGCAAGCGCTCCTGCAGGGCGCCCCGGATGACGCGACCTACAACCTGGCGCAGATCGAGCTGGATATGGCCGCCAGCCGCCTGAGCCAAGCGCAGGAGCGTCTCAAGCGTCTGCTGGGCCTGTACCCGCGCAACTATCCGCTGCGCCAGGCACAGATCAACTTGCTGATGAAGCAGGGTCGGCCACAGGACGCCGGGCGCGCACTCGACGCGCTACTCAAGGACCGCCAGAAGGACCCGGACATCTGGTACCAGGTCGCCGAGGTGCGCGGTCTCACCGGCAACACCATCGGCCTGCACCAGGCCCGCGCCGAGTATTTCGCCCTGGTCGGCGATTACGACCAGGCGATCGAGCAGCTGGACTTCGCCAAGCGCCGTGCCAGCAACAACTTCCAACTGGCCTCGCGCATCGACGCGCGTCAACGCGAGCTGATGGAGGACAAGCGGCTGATCGAACAGATGCTGCGCTAGAGGTGATCTGGCGAACAAAAAGGCTATGTCCCAATAGCGTGTTGCGCGGTGCGTCCTACCGCCTCCTGGATGCAGTGAACTGGCCGAATGCTTTGCTGGTAGCGCTCAAGCATGCGGCGCCAGCCCAGGTAATTGGGGAGGTA
>NZ_JBFTEG010000004.1:0-287752 GCF_041027545.1 Pseudomonas zhanjiangensis
TCCTCGTCAGCGGGAGGCGAATTCTACAGCGTTTCAATCCGCTGTCAACCGCCCTTTTCATCCGCTTTCGATCACCTCGATCGAAGCGCCAACAGGATCAAACCACCACCCCGTCAGCCCGGCGCATTCTACACAGCTTTTCGCTGCTTCAACAGCTCTTTTCGAACATAACCAATTGATCTACAAAAGGTTTTCCGAAAGGCCTGCGCCGGAAGTGGTGCGCATTATAGGCACCACAAGGAAGCGGTCAAGCTTTATTCCGGCTTTAGCGTGATTTTTGCAAAAGCCTTCTTGCCAGCCTGACAGACATGGGTAGCCCCAAGCTTGAAAACGAAAGCACGGTCCACCACAGCGCCATCGACACGCACACCGCCGGAGCCCAGCAAATCACGAGCCATTGCGGCATTCTTAACCAGTCCGGCCCGATTCAGCAGTGCCGCAATAGGCATATCCTCGATAGCCTCCAGCTGCACTTCCGGCAGATCCTCGGGCAACTCGCCCTCTTTCATTCTATTGCCCGCCGAACGATGCGCACTGGCAGCCGCTTCTTCACCATGGAACCTGGCGACGATCTCTTCAGCCAATTTTATCTTGATATCCCGCGGATTCGCGCCAGCCTCTACGTCAGCCTTGAACTGCTCAATCTCTTCCATGGAGCGGAAGCTGAGCAATTCGAAATAGCGCCACATCAACACATCAGGAATGGAGACCAGCTTGCCATACATGACACCCGGCGACTCCTGGATGCCTACATAATTGCCCAATGACTTGGACATCTTCTTGACACCATCCAACCCCTCGAGCAGCGGCATGGTGACAATGCACTGCGACGCCTGGCCGTACGAGCGCTGAAGCTCTCGCCCCATCAGCAGGTTGAATTTTTGATCGGTTCCACCCAGCTCGACATCGGCCTGCAGGGCCACCGAGTCGTACCCCTGAACCAAGGGGTAGAGGAACTCATGGATGGCAATCGGCTGATTGGTCGAGTAACGCTTGTTGAAGTCGTCACGCTCAAGCATCCGCGCGACTGTGTACTGCGAGGCAAGACGGATGAAATCAGCTGGTGTCAGCCTATCCATCCAGGTTGAGTTGAATGCGACCTCGGTTTTTGCCGGATCGAGAATCTTGAACACCTGAGCCTTGTAGGTCTCGGCATTCTCCAGCACCTGCTCACGAGTCAGCGGCGGACGCGTGGCAGTCTTGCCACTCGGATCACCGATCATCCCGGTGAAGTCACCGATCAGAAAGACAACCTGATGCCCCAACTCCTGAAACTGGCGCAGCTTATTAATAAGCACCGTATGCCCAAGATGAAGGTCCGGCGCCGTCGGATCGAAGCCCGCCTTGATCCGCAATGGCTGACCGCGCTTGAGCTTTTCAACCAGCTCGGACTCAACCAGTACCTCTTCCGCACCGCGCTTGATCAGCGCCAGCTGCTCTTCAACCGACTTCATGACAGGACTCACGACCACTCGAACCAAAAGGGAACCAACCATACAAGATCGCGGACAAATGACAAGTTTTGCCCTTCCCTAGCGCCTAGCAAGCCTTCAAGGGTTGCCTCGTAGACCATTTGGTTATATTTTATACAATTGCCTTATATTCATATTTACCTTCATTTCATTTTCACCTCTTCAAAGTCAAAAGCCGCCTATGACCAGCACACGAAAATCGCCGCCTCCGTACCCTAAAAGTCACATCCTGGCGGCGAGCGGCATTGCTGCGCTCCTCAGCCTAGCCCTGCTGGTGTTCCCGTCACGGGAAGTGGAAGCCAAGAAGACCTACCTGACACTCGAGCTCGACGGCGACGCCGAACTGGTGCAGGCACAGCCGGGTGAAGCGGACCCACTAGCGCTGGCCCAAGATCAAAGCTCGTCGCCCTTCGCCAAGATTGAGACTCAACCTGACGCCAGCCAGACCGGTATCGCACAACCCAAGCTCGAGCGCTCGGACACCACCCAAACTGTCGACGCCCCAACCGAGCAGGTCGTCAGAGTGGCCAACGGCGACACCCTGTCGACGGTGTTCGCCAAAGTGGGCCTGTCCGCCAACGACCTGCATGAGGCACTTAACAGCAGCAAGGAAGCCAAACAGCTCGGTCGCCTCAAAGTTGGCCAGGAATTGCACTTTCGCCTCGACCGCGACGGCCAGCTGGAAAGCTTGAGCAGCAAGCTCAGCGACTTGGAGAGCGTTAGCCTGACCAAGAGCGACAAGGGCTATACCTTCAAGCGCGACCTGGTGAAACCGGAAGTCAGATCGGCCTATGCCCATGGCGTCATCAACAGCTCGCTCTTTTTGTCCGCCAAGCGTGCGGGGCTTTCGCATAGCCTGACCATGGACCTGGCCAACATATTCGGCTACGACATCGACTTTGCGCTGGATATTCGCGAAGGCGACGAGTTCGAGCTGATCTACGAAGAAAAAGTCGTCAACGGCAAACCGGTTGGAACCGGCAATATCCTTTCCGCTCGCTTCACCAACCGCGGCAAGACTTTCACCGCTGTCCGCTATACCAACAAGCAGGGCAGTAGCAGCTACTACAGCGCCGACGGGACCAGCATGCGCAAGGCGTTCATTCGCACGCCGGTCGATTTCGCCCGTATCAGTTCCCGCTTCTCCAATGGCCGCCGCCATCCGATCCTGAACAAGATTCGGGCCCACAAGGGTGTTGATTACGCGGCCCCGCGCGGCACACCGATCAAGGCGGCAGGGGATGGCAAGATCGCCCTTGCAGGCCGCAAAGGCGGCTATGGCAACACCGTGGTTTTGCAACACGGCAGCCGCTATCGAACCCTCTATGCTCATATGCAGGGCTTTGCCAAAGGCATCCGCACCGGCGGCACGGTAAAACAGGGACAGATCATCGGTTATATCGGCACTACCGGCCTGTCCACCGGACCGCACCTGCATTATGAGTTCCAGGTCAACGGCACTCACGTTGACCCCTTGAGCCAGAAGTTGCCGATGGCAGATCCCATCGCCAGCAGCGAGAAGGCTCGCTTCCTGCAGCTCAGCAAGCCGCTGATGGCCCGCATGGACCAGGAACGCTCGACCCAGCTCGCCCTCAACAAGCGCTGATCCAGATGCCGCACTACCTCGGCGTGATGTCTGGCACCAGCCTGGATGGGCTGGACATCGCCCTGATCGAGCAGAACGGCAGCACCACGCTGCTCGCCACCCATTACCTGCCCATGCCCGCCGACCTGCGCGCAGAACTACTGGGGTTATGCGCCCCAGGCCCCGACGAGCTAGCGCGGGCGGCCATGGCCGAGCAGCGCTGGGTGCGACTAGCAGCCCAAGGCATTGCCACGCTGCTGCAGCAACAGAGCCTGAGCCCCGCGCAGATCCGGGCGATTGGCAGTCACGGCCAGACCGTGCGCCACGAGCCCACACAGGGCTTCACCATCCAGATTGGCAATCCGGCCCTGCTCGCCGAATTGACCGGTATCAGCGTGATCAGCGACTTCCGCCGCCGCGACATGGCGGCGGGCGGGCAAGGTGCGCCTCTGGTGCCGGCCTTTCATGAAGCCCTGTTTAATAACCCGCCCCGACGGCGCGCAGTGCTAAACGTCGGCGGCTTCAGCAACCTCAGCCTGCTCCAACCGGGGCAACCCGTCCATGGCTTCGATTGCGGACCCGGCAACGTGCTGCTCGACGCATGGATCCAGCGCCAGCGCGGAGAAGACTATGACCGTGACGGCGCATGGGCCGCCAGCGGTCAGGTCCAGTCCCGGCTACTTCGAACGCTGATGATTGACCCCTTCTTTCACAATCAAGGGCCCAAGAGCACTGGGCGCGAGCTGTTCAATCTCGAGTGGCTGGATCGAAAGCTGATCGACCTCCCCGACTATGCGCCAGCGGATGTCCAGGCGACTCTTCTGGAGTTGACCGCCACCAGCATCGTCGCCTCGCTGCAACAGGCACAGCGCGATACCGAAGAGTTGCTGGTGTGTGGTGGCGGCGCCCACAACCAGGCATTAATGACGCGCCTGGGCGAACTCTTGCCCGGCTGCCGGGTCAGCAGCACGCAAGCCTATGGCGTTCCCGCCGACTGGGTCGAGGCCATGGCATTCGCCTGGCTGGCGCATTGCTGCCTGGAGGGCATCGCCGCCAACCGCCCAAGCGTGACCGGTGCCCGCGGCCCGCGGGTGCTTGGGGCCATCTACCCGGCCTGACCCGCCAACTCGCAAAGTGCAGATACGACAACGCCGCGCATTGGCGCGGCGTCTACTGGCGTCACTGAAGCGGAATCAGATCGAGAACGACGAGCCGCAGCCGCAGGTAGTCGTGGCGTTCGGGTTCTTGATTACGAAGCGCGAACCTTCCAGCCCCTCCTGATAGTCCACCTCGGCGCCAGCCAGGTACTGGAAACTCATGGGGTCGACAACCAGGCTCACCCCTTCGCGCTCGACGATGGTGTCATCGTCGGCGACCTCTTCATCGAAGGTGAAGCCATACTGGAACCCCGAGCAGCCGCCCCCGGTCACGAATACACGCAACTTCAGACGGGGGTTACCCTCTTCATCGACCAGGCTCTTCACCTTGTTCGCCGCGCCCTGCGTGAACTGCAAAGCTGTGGGGGTGAAGGTTTCGACGCTCATGCTGACTATCTCCCGGCGCCAAGCGCCATACTGCGTTGAGGCCCTGCATTATCCGCTTACCCTAGAAAAGCGGTCAACTATTGTCCGACGGCGCGGCATTCAAAACATCCGGCAGTTCCAAGGGACGCGCGTCGTCTTTCAAATGACACAAACGCCCTTCGATCTGCGCGCCCATGGCCATTTCCATCAGCCCGTAGTAGAGATTGCCGCGTACACGAGCCCGCGCGCCCAACTCGAGGTGTTCGGCAGCATGCACATCGCCTATCACTTCGCCGTCGATCACCACGTGCGAGGCACGGATCTCACCCTCGACCTGCCCTTCCATACTGACCCTGACCATGCCGTCGCTGGTCAGCACATTGCCATTGATCCGGCCATCGATTTGAACGGCTCCGAGGAAACGCAAGTCACCATTGAGCACCCCCCCGGCCGCGATCAGGCTGGTCTTGCCGCTGAAGCGCTGCAGGTTGGTTTTACTTTTGTCTTTACTCCACATGGGCAATCGTCACTCTGCGTCGATCCATTTGAATGTGCGCTCGAGCGGCTTCTCGCCTTTGACCTCGGCACGCACCCTGACCTGACGAGGCGAAAAGCCCTCAGGCAACATCAGTTCGGCGAAGCGTCCTGCTTCCGGAATCGCCTGGAAGTGCTTGAAGGCGAAGGGGATTGCCTGTTCGCGCGCCCCATCAGCATCGCCTTGGGCCAAGCTCGCCAACTCCAGGCTGACCTCCTTGCCTCCCTGACGGCCCTCTACCGTTACCCGCAACTGGCCCGCCAACGGCTGGTCGTCCTTGCCGACCCGACTGAGGAGTATCTTGTAGCGGAAAACGCCTTTAATATCCGTGGCCTGCAGCTCAAAGGTACGAATACGCAAGCCCTCGCGACGACTGGCCGGGGCCAGCACCCCCTTGTAGAAGGCCAGATCCTGCTGCTGCTTGAATATCTGCTCTTCCAGCAGTTTGATCGCCAGGCGGTTCTGCTCATTGGCCTGCTGGGCAACCGTCTCACCACTACTGACCACCGCCAGACGCTGGCGCAGTCGATCGATTTCCTGTTCCTGCTCGAGCACCAGACCACTCAGCCTCTGGTACTCCGCCAGATCGGCCTGGCTACTGCGCGCCTGCCACCAGCTGCCGGCATAGAATGCCGCGGGAACGGCCAGAATCAGCAGCAGCAGGACAGCACGCAGCCGTCCGGCCCGCCGAGAGTCCCGCGGCCGGACCTCCCAGCCACTCATCAGGGCAACAGGGCCGCGTGCGACAGGCCGAGCTGCTCGTCGAGGCCGAAGAGGATATTCATGTTCTGCAACGCCTGGCCCGAGGCGCCCTTGACCAGGTTGTCGATCACCGACAGCACCACCACCAGGTCCCCGCCCTGCGGCCGGTGCACGGCGATACGGCAGACGTTGGCACCACGCACGCTGCGCGTTTCCGGATGACTGCCGGCCGGCATCACATCGACGAAGGGCTCGCTGGCATAGCGCTGCTCGAACAAAGCCTGCAGGTCGACTGACTGGTCCGCCACGTTCGCATACAGGGTCGCGTGGATACCGCGGATCATCGGCGTCAGGTGCGGCACGAAGGTCAAGCCCACTTCACCGCCGGCCGCACGACGCAAGCCCTGACGAATCTCCGGCAAATGGCGGTGACCGGCAACGCCGTATGCCTTCATGCTTTCACCGGCCTCGCTGAACAAGGAACCGACACTGGCGCCACGGCCGGCGCCACTGACCCCCGACTTGCAATCGGCGATCAGCTGCGTGGCGTCGGCCAGGCCCGCCTCCAGCAGCGGAACCAGGCCCAGCTGCGCCGCCGTCGGGTAGCAGCCCGGCACGGCGATCAAACGCGCCTGCTTGATTGCCTCGCGGTTGACTTCCGGCAGGCCGTATACCGCCTCCGGCAGCAGATCGGGCGCACCATGCGGCTGGCCATACCACTTGGCCCACTCCGTGGCGTCCTGCAGGCGGAAGTCGGCGGACAGGTCGATCACCTTGGTACCGGCCGCCAGCAGGTCGCCGGCCAGGGCATGGGCTACACCGTGGGGCGTGGCGAAGAAGACCACATCGCACGCCCCCAGGGTGGCGACATCGGGCTCGCTGAAGGCGAGATCCGGATAATGGCCACGCAGGTTCGGGTACATGGCGTCGACGCGCACCCCCGCCTCGGAGCGCGAAGTGATGACCGCCACCTGTGCTTGCGGATGTTGCGCCAGCAGGCGCAGCAGTTCGACACCGGTGTAGCCCGTGCCACCGACAATACCGACCTTGACCATCACGTGCCCCTTGCAGAAACCATTGGAGAATTGCCGATGATAAAGCCGCATCGGCCAGGGGCCAACCGCCAGTGATGACGAATGAGGGGCTGGCCACTACTATCGAGGCACTTAAATTTCCTTGGGGTCGGACAATGCTCTATCCGTGGCTCAAAGCCCTGCACATCATTTCCATGGTCTGCTGGTTCGCCGGGCTGTTCTACCTGCCGCGCCTGTTCGTCTACCACGCCATGAGTGGCGACCAAGTCAGTCACGATCGCTTCTGCGTGATGGAGCGCAAGCTGTACCGCGGCATCATGCAGCCATCGATGCTCGCCACCCTGGCATTCGGCATCGGGTTGATCAGCCTCAACCCGAGCTATTACTTCAGCCAGGGCTGGCTGCACGCCAAGCTCGCCCTGGTCATCCTGCTGATCGGCTACCACCTCATGTGCGGCGCCCAACTCAAGCGCTTCGCCCGTGGCGAGAACCAACGCAGCCATGTGTTCTACCGCTGGTTCAACGAGGCACCGGTGCTGCTGTTGCTGGCCATCGTCATCCTGGTGGTCGTGCGCCCGTTCTGATTACCCCAGCCCCCGAAGGTACCGCCATGTCCCTGCCCGCCCTGCTCCAACGACGCCTGCGCCTGCCGGTGGTTGCCGCCCCCATGTTCCTGGTCTCCAACCCGCAGCTGGTGCTGGCCTGCTGCCGTAACGGCATCGTCGGCAGTTTCCCGGCGCTCAACCAGCGCGAGAGCAGCGGCTTCCGAGACTGGCTCGCGGAAATCGAGGCCGGGCTCGATGAGCAGTCGGCGCCCCATGCGGTCAACCTGATCGTGCATGGCAGCAATCCGCGCTTGCAGGCCGACCTGGCGATCTGCGTCGAGCGACGCGTGCCCATCGTCATCACCAGCCTGGGAGCGGTCAAGGAGGTGGTCGATGCGGTACACAGCTACGGCGGCCTGGTGTTTCACGACGTGACCACCCGTCGCCATGCGGAAAAGGCCGCCGAGGCCGGCGTCGACGGGCTGATCGCGGTGGCTGCCGGTGCCGGCGGTCATGCCGGGACCTGGAGCCCCTTCGCTCTGATTGCAGAGATTCGTCAGTTCTTCGACAAGACCCTGCTGCTTTCCGGCTGCCTCAATCACGGCCATGAGATTCTCGCCGCGCAGTTGCTCGGCGCCGACCTGGCCTACCTCGGCACCCGCTTCATCGCCACCCGGGAAAGCGCCGCACCGCAGCCCTACAAGGAGATGATCGTTGGCGCCCACGCCGCCGATATCATCCACACCCCGGCGGTTTCCGGAGTGCCGGCCAGCTTCATGCGCCAGAGCCTGGAGCTGGCCGGCTACGATCTGCAGCAGTTGCAGAACAAGGGCGAGATCAACTACGGCGAGAAGCTCAAGCCGGTCAGCGACGAGGCCAAGGCCTGGAAGACCGTCTGGTCGGCCGGCCAGGGCGTCGGCGAGATCGATGACCTGCCGACCGTCGCCGAACTGGTGGCGCGCCTCGACCGCGAATACCGTGCCGCCCACCAGCGGGCGCAACAGCTGCCGTCTGTGCTTGCGCGCTGAAACACCACCGGCCTGGCGACGTCACCTGCCTGCACCTGCCGCCTGACGGCGCACCGCGGGCTGTGAACCAGAACCGTTTTGTCTGCCCGGCGGCTTGTTCACCGGCCCGCAGGACGGCTAGGCTGTGCAGATCTCCTCCAATTGCGCCGACAAGGAAGCTCGCATGACCCAAGCCCGATTCAAGATCGTCTTCGCTGGCGAACTGATGCCCGAAGTGGCACTGGAGACCGCCAAGGACAACCTCGCCCGCCTGTTCAAGAGCGACCCCAGCCGGATCGACCAATTGTTCAGCGGCAGTAACATCGCGATCAAGCGCGACCTGCACGAGCACGAGGCCGATCAGTACCTGGCCGCACTGCAGCGGGCCGGCGCCAAGGCGCGCAAGGAACCCGAGGCCGGTGCCGGCCTGAGCCTGGTGGACAGCGAGGACCATCCCCCCGCCAACACCGCCGCGCCAACGGCAGATCCAGCCACGATGATCTGTCCCAAGTGCGACCACGCGCAGGCCAAGGGCCCGGAGTGCGTGGCCTGCGGGATCATTATCGACAAGTTTCTCGCCCGCCAGGCTCAGCAGCCGTCGCTCACCGTCAGCACAACAACACCGCAGGCAGCCGGCGCGGCCAACAGCCCCTATGCATCACCCCAGTCGGCGGTCGGGGAAGTGCTGCCTGAGTTCGGCGAGCTGGAGGTATTCAGTATCGAGGGACGGATCGGCCGCCTGCGCTACCTGGCCTGGTCGCTGGTCCTGATGCTCGCGGGCCTGGCGCTGCTCGGCGTAGCGAGCATGGGCTTGGCCATCTCCCAGATAGTCGGCGGCATCTTGCTGGCCTTGGTCGTCATCGGCATGGTCGTGGTCAGCGTCCAGATAGCCGCCCAGCGCCTGCACGACATCGGCTGGTCCGCCTGGCTCTGGCTGCTCAACCTGGTGCCGGTGGTTGGCGGGGTATTCGCCCTGCTGCTGCTGGTAGTGCCCGGCGATAGCGGTGCCAACCGCTTCGGTCCGCCGCCGCCGCCCAACAGCCGTGCGGTCAAGCTGCTGGCCTGGCTCTGGCTACTGGTACCGGTGCTCGGCATCGTCGCCGCCATCACCATTCCGGCCTATCAGGACTACATGACCCGCGCCGGCCTCTGAGCCGGCGCAACCTTCTCCAGCGCATGAGGTCCAACCGCCCCCATCACGGAGAACCCCATGCCCCACTATGCCTTGATAACCGGCGCTTCCAGCGGCATCGGCCTGGCTCTGGCCGAGGCCCTGGCGCGGCGCGGACGCCCACTGATTCTGGTGGCCCGGCGCCGCCAGGCCCTGGAAAGCATTGCCTGCGAGCTGAGCCAGCGCTTCGGCGTGGAGGTGCTGTTCCGCGTCTGCGACCTCAGCCAACCGCTACAGGTGTCGGGCTTGCTGCATGAACTGGAGCAGAACGAGTGGCCGATCGACCTGCTGGTGAACAATGCCGGCGTCGGCACCTGCGGCGCCTTCGTCGCCCAGGACTGGCGTCGCGAGCAGCAGCTGATCGAGCTGAACATCCTCGCCCTCGCCCGCCTCTGCCACGCCATCGGCAACGTCATGGCCGGCCAGGGCAACGGTCATATCCTCAACGTCGCCTCGCTGGCCGCGTTCCTGCCGGGACCCTGGATGAGCAGCTACTACGCCAGCAAGGCTTATGTGCTGCACTTCTCCGAGGGGCTGCGCGAAGAGCTCAGGGAGCATGGGGTCAGCGTCTCGGTGCTCTGCCCCGGCCCGACCCGCAGCGCCTTCTTCCGCGCCGCGCAGATGGACGACGGCCCGCTGCAAGGTGGCAAGAGGATGATGAGCGCCGAGGAAGTCGCCCTGATTACCGTGCGCGCGCTGGAGAGCAAGTGCGCACTGATCATCCCCGGCTGGCGCAATCGACTGATCGCACTGGTGCCACGGCTGCTCCCACGCTGGCTGACGCGACGACTGGCCGGGCGGCTCAATCGGCGCGTCATGGCCAACGGCTAGCGCGCCCCTGCCTCAGCCGTTGGCATCGACCGCGCGGCCGCTGGCCCAGGCCCGCAGGGCATTGACCTGTTCGGCCATCACCACCGACAGCGGCGCGGTGCTCTGGATGGCCCGCACCAGCAAGCCCTGATCGACCGCCTGCTGCTGCGCCTGGCCGGCATAGAGCGCGCTGACCACCACCTGCTCGATTTCCGCCCCGGAGAAACCGCCGCTGGCCGCCGCCAGCAGCGCCAGGTCGAAGCCCTCCGGCTGCAGTTCGCGGCGCGCCAGGTGAATGCGAAAGATCTCCGCTCGAACGGCGGCGTCCGGCAGGTCAACGAAGAACAGTTCGTCGAACCGCCCCTTGCGCACCAGCTCGGGCGGCAGGCGCTCAATCACATTGGCGGTCGCCACCATGAATACCGGCGCCTTGCGCTCGGCCATCCAGGTCAGCAGGGTGCCGAGCACGCGCTGGCTGACCCCGCCGTCGTGCTCGCCGCTGGCCAGGCCCTTCTCGATCTCGTCCATCCACAGCACGCAGGGCGCCATCTGTTCGGCGAGCCGCAGGGCTTCGCGCAGGTTGCGTTCGGTCTCGCCGAAAAACTTGTTGTACAGACTGGCAAAATCCAGGCGCAGCAGCGGCAAGCCCCACAGCCCGGCCACCGCCTTGGCCGCCAGGCTCTTGCCGCCGCCCTGCACGCCGACCAGCAGCACGCCCTTGGGCAGGTCGCCGCCCTTGGCTTCGAGGAATACGCCTTGGCGCTCGCCCAGCCAGCGCTTGAGGTTGGCCAGGCCGCCGACTTCGGCGAAACGCGCCGTGTCGTACTCGAAGCTCAGCACGCCCTCCAGGTCGAGCAACTGGAACTTGGTCTTGTTCAGTTCGGGCAGGTCTTCCTGGGTGATCGCGCCATCATCGCAGATCACATTGCGCGCCAGGATTCGCGCTTCGCCATGGCTCAGGCCGCGCAGGTTCTTCACCACCTGCTGCAGGGTGCGGTTATCGGTGCGCACTCGAGCGTTGCGATTGCGCTCGCTCCAGCGCGCGGCTTCCTCGCGAACGATCGCCAGCAGTTCGTCCTCGGACGGCAAGGCCAGGCTGAAACGGGCCGCGTAACGCTGCACCTCGGGCGGCAGTCGGCAGGCGTGGGAAACCAGGACCAGGGTCGGCTTGTGCGAGCCGGCCCCCATGGCGATCTCCTTGAGCAGGCGCACCAGGGTCGGGTTGTCGTCGAGGTACGGATGCAGGTCACAGAGCACATAGAGATTCGGCTGCACATCGGCCTTGATCAGGCGCAGCGCCGCCTCCGGCTCGCAGCTGGCGCCCTGCTCCGGTTCGCCGCCAAAGCCCAGGCGCTGCAGGCCCTCGGTCACGGCCCAGGTATACAGGCCGAGGCCACGCTTGACCGCCAGACCGCTGAGGGTCTCCAGCACACGCGGCTCGTCCCAGGACTCGATCAGGATCAGCTTGACCCTGGAGTCGAGCACCAGGCCCAGATCATGGATGTCGTTCTTCACACCTGCTCCTTGTGTACTGGTCGGGGCACATGGCCGCCGCTAAACTCGAGGCCTCACTCAACAGGCCGGGAGACTGTCCATGGACTGTCTGTTTTGCAAGATCGTCGCCGGTGAAATACCCGCGCGCAAGCTTTATGAGGACGACCAGGTAGTCGCCTTTCACGATATCGGCCCCCAGGCCCCGGTGCATTTCCTGGTGATTCCGAAACGGCATATCCGCACCCTGAACGACCTGGGCGAGGAGGACAAGAACCTGGTCGGCCATATCGCCTTCACCGCCCAGCGCCTGGCCAGGGAGCTGGGCTGCGAAGAGGGCTTTCGCCTGGTGATGAACTGCAACGAGCAGGGTGGCCAGACGGTCTACCACATTCACATGCATGTGCTCGGTCAGCGCCAGATGCACTGGCCGCCGGGCTGAGTGCAGCGCTGCAGCGAGCTGACCCCGATCAAGCCCCTGAACGAGGATTGCGCTAGACTGGCGCGCATTGTTTTCGCCGGAGGTACCCCATGGCCAGTGGACGCCATTATTCACCCGTCGACCGCCTGTTCCTGCAGGCAGATGCGGCGCTGCGCACCCTGCTGCCCTTCAGTGGTCAGCCTGGTCGGCCATCGCCAGCCATCGTCCAGGCCGAGGCGGAACTGGACGAGCAGGACGCCCGGCATGTCGCCGGCCTGATGCGCATCAATCACACCGGCGAAGTCTGCGCTCAGGCGCTGTACCAGGGCCAGGCCCTGACCGCCCGGCTGCCGGATGTGCGCGCCGCCATGGAACACGCCGCCGACGAGGAAGTCGACCACCTGGCCTGGTGCGAACAGCGCATCCGTCAGCTCGGCAGCCATCCCAGCGTGCTCAATCCGCTGTTCTACGGCCTGTCGTTCGGCGTTGGCGCGGTAGCCGGCCTGATCAGCGACAAGGTCAGCCTCGGCTTCGTCGCCGCCACCGAGGATCAGGTGGTCAAGCACCTCGACGACCACCTGCAACAGATCCCGGCGAAGGACGAGAAGTCGCGGGCGATCCTCGAGCAGATGCGCATCGACGAACAGCAGCACGCCACCAGCGCCCTGGAAGCAGGCGGCCTGCGCTTCCCGGCGCCGGTGAAGTTCGGCATGAACCTGCTGTCCAAGGTCATGACCAAGAGCGCCTATCGCCTGTGAGCGCACACGCAACGAACAAGGGCGCCAGCGGCGCCCTTGTTCGTTGTACGCCGGCGATCGCCGCCTGCCATCAGCCCAGCTCGACGATCTCGTAATCGTGGCTGATCTCCACGCCGCCACGGCCGAGCATGATCGAGGCCGAGCAGTATTTCTCCGCCGACAGCTCAACCGCGCGCTTGACCTGGGCCTCCTTCAGGCCGCGTCCCTTGACCACGAAATGCAGGTGGATCTTGGTGAACACCTTGGGCTCCTCGCTGGCGCGTTCGGCTTCGAGGAACGCCTCGCAGCTCTCTACCGCCTGTCGGGATTTCTTCAGGATGCTGACCACGTCGAAGTTGCTGCAGCCGCCCAGACCGATCAACACCATCTCCATGGGGCGCACACCCAGGTTGCGTCCGCCGCTCTCCGGCGGGCCATCCATCACCACCGCATGGCCGCTGCCCGACTCGCCGAGAAACAGGGCTTCGCCGGCCCACTGAATGCGCGCTTTCATTACCAAGCCTCCGCTGTTAAAAAGGGACGCAGCTTAGCACAGGGGGTTTGCCCGCCCGCCATACGGCCATGGACGCAAGAGTTCCCTGGCCAGATGTTAGGTAGGTCGCAAAATCCGCCCAGACCCGGTCACGTTTGTTAAGCTGGCGCCGGATTACTGGCACACTTGCGCCAGATAACTAATAAGAAATTGCCTGTCAGACAAAGGCTTACCTTTTTATCTTCGGGACTCGGGCATGGTCGCAATTACCCTTACACCTAAAATCAAGAATCTCGACAAACTCCTCGCACACTGTCACCGCCGCCGTTATACGGCGAAAAGCACCATCATCTATGCCGGGGACCGCTGCGAAAGCCTGTTCTTCATCGTCAAGGGCTCGGTCACCATCCTGATCGAAGACGACGACGGTCGCGAGATGATCATCGCCTACCTCAACCCCGGCGACTTCTTCGGCGAGATGGGCCTGTTCGAAAAGGACGGCACCGAGAAGGAGCGCAGCGCCTGGGTCCGGGCGAAGACCGAATGCGAAGTGGCCGAACTCAGCTATGCCAAGTTCCGCGAGCTGACCCAGCAGGACCCGGACATCCTCTACGCCCTCGGCAGCCAGATGGCCGAGCGTCTGCGCAATACCACACGCAAGGTCGGCGACCTCGCGTTCCTCGACGTCACCGGGCGGGTCGCCCGCACCCTGCTCGACCTGTGCAAACAACCGGACGCCATGACCCACCCGGACGGCATGCAGATCAAGATCACCCGCCAGGAAATCGGCCGCATCGTCGGCTGCTCGCGGGAGATGGTCGGCCGCGTGCTCAAGGCCCTGGAAGAGCAGGGCCTGGTCCACGTCAAGGGCAAGACCATGGTGGTGTTCGGCACCCGCTGAGCCGATAGGCATAAAAAAGCCGGCGCATGCGCCGGCTTTTTTATGCCTGGACGGCCTCAGTCCACATCCGCCCGACTGACCGGTCGCTTGCGCTCGGGAAAGAACAGCCGCTCCAGCTCCACGCCGGGATTTTCCGCGCGCATGAAGGCCTCGCCGACCAGGAAGGCGTAGACCTCGCTGATCTCCATCAGCTCGACATCGGCACGGTTGAGAATGCCGCTCTCGGTCACCACCAGGCGGTCGCGGGGAATCCGCGGCAACAGGTCCAGGGTGGTTTCCAGGCTGACCTCGAAAGTGTGCAGGTTGCGATTGTTGATCCCGACCAGCGGCGTATCCAGGGTCTTCAGCGCGCGCTCCAGCTCATCGCCATCGTGCACCTCCACCAGCACATCCAGGTCGAAGGCCTTGGCGGTTGCCGCCAGCTCGGCCATCTGCGCGTCGCTCAGCGCCGAGACGATCAGCAACACGCAGTCGGCGCCCAGGGCACGCGCCTCGACGATCTGGTAAGGATCGATCATGAAATCCTTGCGGATCACCGGCAGCGAACAGGCACTGCGGGCCTCCTGCAGATAGGCGTCGCTGCCCTGGAAGAAGTCCACGTCGGTCAGCACCGACAGGCAGGTGGCGCCGCCGGCCTGATAGCTGCGGGCAATGTCGGCCGGGACGAAGTCCTCGCGCAGCACGCCCTTGCTCGGCGAGGCCTTCTTGATCTCGGCGATCACCGCCGGCTGCTTGCACTTGGCCTGGGCCAGCAGCGCCTCGGCGAAGCCGCGGGTTGCATCGGCGTTGCGCGCCTGGCGCTCGACCTCGTCCAGGCTGACCTGGGCACGACGAGTCGCAACCTCCTCGGCTTTGCGGGCGAGAATCTTCTCCAGAACGGTAGGAATGCTCACCCTTCATTCTCCTGCTTGAATACGGCGGTGAAGGACACCAGATCCTGCAGCTTCTCCCAGGCCAGGCCGGTATGCAGGGCGTCGTGGGCCAGCTCCATGCCTTGCCTGAGGCTGCTGGCCTGATCGGCGGCATAGAGCGCGGCGCCGGCGTTGAGCACGATCATGTCGACCGCCTTAAGGCCAGCTTCGGTCTGGCGCCTGCCGAGGGCATCGCGGATCAGCTCCAGCGACTGCGCCGCGCCCTCGACGGTCAGACCGATCAGGCTCTGGCTCTTGATGCCGAAGTCTTCCGGCTGGATGCGGTACTCGCTGACCACGCCGTCCTTGAGTTCGGCGACATGGGTCGGCGCGGCCAGGCTGATTTCGTCCAGGCCGTCCTGGGCATGAACCACCAGCACGTGCTGGCTGCCCAGACGCTGCAGCACCTCGGCCATCGGCCGGCACAGCGCCTGGCTGAACACGCCGATCACCTGGTGCTTGACCCCGGCCGGGTTGGTCATCGGGCCGAGCATGTTGAAGATGGTGCGCAGGCCCAGCTCGCGACGGGGGCCGATGGCGTATTTCATCGCACCATGGTGGGAGGGGGCGAACATGAAGCCGACACCGACGCTCTCGACACAGCGCGCCACCTGCTCGGGAGTCAGGTTGAGGTAGACGCCGGCGGCTTCCAGCAGGTCGGCACTGCCGCTCTTGCCGGAGACCGCGCGGTTACCGTGCTTGGCCACCCTGCCGCCGGCCGCCGCGACCACGAAGGCCGCCGCGGTGGAGACATTGAAGATGTTCATGCCATCGCCGCCGGTACCGCAGGTGTCGACCAGACGCTCGGCGTTGATCCGCACTGGAGAGGCCAGCTCACGCATGATCTGCGCCGCGCCGACGATCTCGTCGATGGTTTCGCTCTTCATGCGCAGGCCCATGAGGAAGGCGCCGATCTGCGCGTCGCTGCACTGGCCGGTCATGATCTCGCGCATCACGTCCTGCATTTCCTCGGTGGACAGGTCGAGCTGGCCGACGATCCGGTTAAGCGCTTCCTTGATGTTCATCCGCGCACGCCTCCGTGTTGTTTGAGGAAGTTGGCAAAGAGCTCGTGGCCCTGCTCGGTGAGAATGGATTCGGGGTGGAACTGCACGCCCTCGATGTTCAGGGTCTTGTGCCGCAGGCCCATGATCTCGTCGACCGTGCCGTCTTCCAGCTGGGTCCAGGCGGTGATCTCCAGGCAGTCCGGCAGGGTTTCGCGCTTGACCACCAGGGAATGATAGCGGGTTACGGTCAGGGGCATGTTGAGGCCGGCGAACACGCCCTTGTCCGCATGGAACACCGGGCTGGTCTTGCCGTGCATCACCTGGCGCGCGCGCACCACGTCGCCGCCGAAGGCCTGGCCGATGCTCTGATGCCCCAGGCAGACGCCGAGGATCGGCAGCTTGCCGGCAAAGTGCTTGATCACCTCGAGAGACACCCCGGCCTCGGTCGGCGTGCAGGGGCCGGGCGAGACCACGATGCGCTCGGGATTCAGCGCGGCGATCTCGGCGACGCTCAGTTCGTCGTTGCGAATCACGTGGACATCGGCACCCAGCTCGCCCAGGTACTGCACCACGTTGTAGGTAAAGGAGTCGTAGTTATCGATCATCAGCAGCATGGCGGGACTCCCTTATTCTGTAGTCTGTTCGGCGAGGGCCACGGCCCGGAACATGGCGCGGCGCTTGTTAAGCGTCTCTTCCCACTCCAGCGCGGGCACCGAGTCGGCGACGATGCCGGCGCCGGCCTGCACGTGCAGCTCACCGTCCTTGATCACCGCGGTGCGGATGGCGATCGCCGTGTCCATGTTGCCGTTCCACGCCAGGTAACCGACGGCGCCGCCGTAGACCCCGCGCTTGACCGGTTCCAGCTCGTCGATGATCTCCATGGCGCGGATCTTCGGCGCGCCGGACAGGGTGCCGGCCGGCAGGATGGCGCGCAGCGCGTCCATGGCACTGAGCCCCTCGTGCAGATGGCCGGTGACGTTGGAAACGATGTGCATGACGTTGGAGTAGCGCTCGATCACCATCTTCTCGGTGAGCTTGACGCTGCCGGTGCTGGAGACCCGGCCGACGTCGTTGCGCCCCAGGTCGATCAGCATCAGGTGCTCGGCCAACTCCTTGGCGTCGGACAGCAGGTCCTCTTCCAAAGCCAGGTCGGCCTCCTCGTTGGCGCCGCGCGGGCGGGTGCCGGCGATCGGTCGCACCGTCACCAGGTTGTCCTCGACCCGCACCAGCACCTCCGGCGAGCTGCCCACCACATGGAAGTCGCCGAAGTTGAAGAAGTACATGTAAGGCGTCGGGTTGATGCAGCGCAACGCCCGGTACAGATCGATGGGCGCGGCCTGGAACGGGATCGACATGCGCTGGGAAATCACCACCTGCATGCAGTCGCCGGCCAGGATGTATTCCTTGATCGCCGCCACCGCCTGCTCGTAGTCGTCACGACTGAAGCTGGAGCGGAAGGCCGGCTCCTCGCCGGGCGGCGCGTTGAGATCGACGCCCAGGCGCGGGGTGATCGGCTGGCGCAGCTTGCGCAGGATTTCCTGCAGGCGCGCCTGGCCCTGATCGAAGGCATCGGCCTCGGCCGGATCGGCCAGAACGATGGCGTGCATCTTGCCGGCCAGGTTGTCGAACACCACCACGGCGTCGGAGACCATCAGCAGGATATCCGGGGTGCCCAGCGGATCGGGGTTGACCCCGGCGGCCAGTTTGGGCTCGACGTAACGCACGCTGTCGTAGCCGAAATAGCCGACCAGGCCGCCGTTGAAGCGCGGCAGTCCGGCCAGGGTCGGCACCTGGTAGCGTTCCTTGAACTGCTCGACGAAGGCCAGCGGGTCGACGCACTCGTGGCGCTCGACCTCGACGCCGTCGACGCTGATGCTGACCTGATGACCATAGGCACGCAGCACGGTGCGCGCCGGCAGGCCGATGATCGAGTAGCGGCCCCACTTCTCGCCGCCCTGGACCGACTCGAGCAGGTAGGTGTTGGCCTCGTCGGCCAGTTTCAGGTAGATCGACAGCGGCGTGTCGAAGTCGACCAGGGTTTCGCAGGCAACAGGAATGCGGTTATAGCCGGCAGCGGCCAAACACAGGAATTCTTCGCGGGTCATGAACAGCCTCGTGGTCGGAGGGTAAAACGGTCGTATGCAAACGTGCCGGCTGAGCGGCCAGAATCAGGTCAGAGGCGCCAGCGCCAACGGGCCAGGGCCTTGATGATTTTCATCCCGGCTCGGGCGAGCCAGAGTTCGCAGGTAACCACCACGGGGGATCTCTTGGGCGGGGATCGAAGTCCGGCCACACTAGCGCAGGCGCCTGGCCGAATCAACCCGGCAGCCGCGGGATTCAGTGGCTTCAAGGCGCCGCCGCGAGCAGTTGGCGCAGATCGTCCAGCACCCGGGCCGGCCCCTCCTCAGCGATCGGCCGGCCGTGGTTGTAGCCATAACTCAGCGCCACGCAGGGTACCCCCGCGGCCCGGGCCGCCAGCACGTCGTTGCGCGAGTCGCCGATGAACAGCGCCTGCTCGCTGACCACTTCGGCCTGTCCCAGCACATGCAGCAGCGCCGCCGGATCGGGCTTCTGCTGGGGCAGGCTGTCGCCGCCGACAACCCAGCGGAAATAGCCCCCCAGGCCCTTCTCCGCCAGCAGGGGAGCGACGAAGCGCTCGGGCTTGTTGGTGACGACGGCCATCGGCACGGCCTGCTCGCGCAGCCAGTCGAGGGTCGCGGTGACGCCGGGATAGACCCGGGTCAGCCCATGACTCTCGGCGTAGGCATCCATGAACAGCGCCAGCGCCCGCTCCCCCTCGGCTTCGGCGATATGCGCGTGCTCCAGGCTGCCAGCCAGGGCGCGGCGCACCAGCACCCGGGCGCCGTTGCCGACCCAGTCGCGCACCCGCTCGATGCCTGCCGGGGCGCGGCCGAGGGCGAGCAGGGTCTTGTCCACCGCCGCCGCCAGGTCCGGCACCGAGTCCACCAGGGTGCCGTCCAGGTCGAACATCACCAGGCGCGGCAAGCGTCCACCGAACAGCTCGCTCAGCAGGTTCATCCGCGGGCCAGGGCCAGTTCCGCGCGCATGGCGTCGATCACCGCCTTGTAGTCCGGCTGGTTGAAGATCGCCGAGCCGGCGACGAAGGTGTCGGCCCCGGCCGCGGCGATCTCGCGAATGTTCTGCACGTTGACCCCGCCGTCGATCTCCAGGCGAATCTCGCGGCCGCTGGCGTCGATCAGCGCGCGCGCCTCGCGCAGCTTGTCGAGGGTGCCGGGGATGAACTTCTGCCCGCCGAAGCCCGGGTTGACGCTCATCAGCAGGATCATGTCGACCTTGTCCAGCACGTGCTTGAGGCAGTCCAGCGGCGTGGCCGGGTTGAACACCAGGCCGGCCTTGGCGCCGCCCGCCTTGATCAGCTGCAGCGAGCGGTCGATGTGCTCGCTGGCCTCGGGGTGGAAGGTGATGTAGCTGGCGCCCGCCTCGATGAAGTCGCCGATGATGCGGTCGACCGGCTTGACCATCAGGTGCGCGTCGATCGGCGCGGTGATGCCGTACTTGCGCAGCGCCGCGCAGACCATCGGGCCGATGGTCAGGTTGGGCACGTAGTGGTTGTCCATCACGTCGAAGTGGACGATGTCGGCGCCGGCGGCGAGGACCTTGTCCACTTCCTCGCCCAGGCGGGCGAAATCGGCGGAGAGGATCGACGGGGCGATGGCGAAGGGTTGCATGGCGCACCTCAGGGCTTGAGCGGAATGCCGCGCATTGTACCCGAGCGCGACCGGCCACGCCGCCCTGGCTGCGACCGGCCCCGTCACCGATGGCGCACAGCAAAAGACCCGCCGTGGAGGGTCTCTCGGGGCCGAGTGACTCAGGCCAGTTCGTCGAAGCACTCGGCGATGATCGCCAGGCCCTTGTCCAGCTGGGCGTCCGGGGCGGTCAGTGGCACCAGCACGCGCAGGACGTTGCCGTAGGTGCCGCAGGACAGCAGGATCAGGCCCTTGTCGCGCGCCTTGGCCACCACCTGGCCGACCAAGGCGGCGGCCGGCTTGTGCTGGTCGCCGTCCTCGAACAACTCGACCGCGATCAACGCGCCGAGGGCACGCACGTCACCGATCACCTTGTGCTTGCTCTGGATCGCCTTGAGGCCACTGACCAGGCGCTCGCCCACCGCCTGGCAGCGCTCCAGCAGCTGCTCTTCCTCGAACACCTCCATCACCGCCAGGGCCGCCGCGCAGGCGATCGGGCTGCCGGCATAGGTGCCACCGAGGCCGCCGGGGGCGATGGCGTCCATGTACTCGGCCTTGCCGCACACGCCGGCCACCGGGAAGCCACCGGCGATCGACTTGGCGAAGGTGGTCAGGTCCGCGGCCACGCCCATCTGTTCCATGGCGAAGAAGGTGCCGGTACGACCGGCGCCGGTCTGCACTTCGTCGGCGATCAGCAGGATGCCGTGCTGGTCACACAGGGCACGCAGGCGCTGCATAAAGGCCTTGGGCGCGACGTAGAAGCCGCCCTCGCCCTGCACCGGCTCGATGATGATGGCGGCGATGTCGCGCGGCTCGGCATCGTTCTTGAACACCCGCTCGATGCTGGCCATGGCGTCGTCGACGCTGACGCCGTGCAGTTCGCAGGGGTACTGGGCGCGGTAGACGCCGCCCGGCATCAGGCCCATGCCGGCCGAATAGGGCACGACCTTGCCGGTCAGCGACAGGGTCATCATGGTGCGGCCGTGGTAGCCGCCGGTGAAGGCGAGCACCCCGGCGCGTCCGGTGGCGGCGCGGGCGATCTTGATCGAGTTCTCCACCGCCTCGGAGCCGGTGGTGACCAGCAGGGTCTTCTTGGCGAAGTCGCCCGGGACCTTGGCGTTGATCTTCTCGCACAGCTCGACGTAGGGCTCGTAGGCCAGCACCTGGAAGCAGGTGTGGGTCAGCTTGCTCAGCTGCGCTTGCACCGCGGCCACCACCTTGGGGTGCAGGTGACCGGTGTTGAGCACGGCGATGCCGCCGGCGAAGTCGATGAACTCGCGACCCTCGACGTCGATGACGGTGGCGTTCTCGGCCTTGTCGGCGAAGATCGGGTGGATCTGGCCCACGCCGCGCGGGACGGCGGCGGTGCGGCGTTGCATCAGGGATTCGTTGGTCTTGCTCATGCGGTCCTCATCGGGGATACAGGGTGTTCTTGTGGTGAAAGACGCTTCACGGTCTTCCACCCTACGGGCTGCCTTACCCATACGCCGCTCTCACGCAGCATCAGCGAAGCGCAGTAGCGACTACAGGCCCAGGCACAGGTATTTGATCTCCAGGTACTCATCCAGGCCGTACTTGGAGCCTTCGCGGCCCAGGCCGGAGGCCTTCATGCCGCCGAACGGCGCCACTTCGGTGGAAATCACCCCGGTGTTGATGCCGACCATGCCGTACTCCAGCGCCTCGGCCACACGGAACACCCGGCCCAGGTCGCGGGCGTAGAAGTAGGCGGCCAGGCCGAACTCGGTATCGTTGGCCTGGCGGATCACCTCGGCCTCGTCGCTGAAGCGGAACAGCGGCGCCAGCGGGCCGAAGGTTTCCTCGCGGGCCACGGCCATCTCGGCGGTCACCCCGGTGACGATGGTCGGCTCGAAGAAGTTGCCGCCCAGGCTGTTGCCGCCGGCGACCAGGGTCGCGCCCTTGTCCAGGGCGTCGCGCAGATGGCGCTGGACCTTGGCCACGGCGTCGGCATTGATCAGCGGGCCGGTGGTCACCCCAGGCTCCGTGCCGTTGCCGACCTTGAGCCTGGCCACCGCCACCTGCAGCTTCGCGGCGAAGGCGTCGTAGACCCCGTCCTGCACGTACAGGCGGTTGGCGCAGACGCAGGTCTGCCCGGCATTGCGGTACTTGGAGATGATCGCCCCTTCCACTGCCGCATCCAGGTCGGCGTCGTCGAAGACGATGAAGGGCGCGTTGCCGCCCAGTTCCAGCGACAGCTTCTTTAGGGTCGGCGCGCACTGCTGCATCAGTTGGATGCCGACGCCGGTGGAGCCGGTGAACGACAGCTTGCGCACGATGGGGTTCTCGCACAGTTCGCCGCCCACCTCGCGGCTGCTGGCGACGTCGGCCGGCAGCACGCTGAGCAGGCCGGCCGGAATACCCGCGCGCTCGGCCAGGGCGACCAGGGCCAGGGCCGAGAACGGGGTCTGCGGCGCAGGCTTGAGGACCATGGCGCAACCGGCCGCCAGGGCCGGGCCGGCCTTGCGGGTGATCATGGCGCTGGGGAAGTTCCACGGGGTGATGGCGGCGGTGACGCCGACGGCTTCCTTCTGCACCAGGATGCGCTTGTCAGCGGCATGGCCCGGGATCACGTCGCCGTAGGCGCGCTTGGCTTCCTCGGCGAACCACTCGATGAAGGAGGCGGCGTAGCCGATCTCGCCACGGGCCTCGGCCAGGGGCTTGCCCTGCTCGGCGGTCATGATCCGCGCCAGGTCATCCTGGTTGGCCAGGATCAGCTCGTACCAGGCACGCAGCCGCTGCGCCCGCTCTTTGGCGGTCAGCGCCCGCCAGGCCGGCTGGGCCGCCCGGGCCGCCTCGATGGCGCGGCGGGTCTCGCCGCGGCCGAGGTTCGGCACGCAGCCAATCAGCTCGCCGGTGGCCGGGTTCAGTATCTCGGTGCGCGCGCCGCTGTCGGCTTCGCACCACTGGCCGTTGACATAGGCCTGCTGACGCAGCAGGCCGGGATCTTGGAGTTGCAGGGTCATGACACTCTCTTGTGCTGGGAGGTTCAAGTAGGTTGCTGGGTGCGCAGTTTTTCACTGCGCCCGCGCAGCCATTCCAGGGTCAGCAACAGCAGGACGGAAAAGCCGATCAGCAGGGTCGCCGCCGCGGCGATGGTCGGCGACAGGTTCTCGCGGATGCCGCTGAACATCTGCCGCGGCAGGGTGGCCTGCTCGGGGCCGGCGAGGAACAGGGTCACCACCACTTCGTCGAACGAGGTGGCGAAGGCGAACAGCGCGCCGGAGATCACTCCCGGGGCGATCAGCGGCAGGGTCACCCGGCGGAACGCGGTCAGCGGCGTGGCACCCAGGCTGGCGGCGGCGCGCACCAGATTCTGGTTGAAGCCCTGCAGGGTCGCCGACACGGTGATGATGACGAAGGGCACGCCGAGCACCGCATGCACCAGGATCAGCGAGATATAGCTGTTGCCCAGGCCCAGCGGGGCGAAGAACAGGTAGCTGGCCACGCCGACGATCACCACCGGCACCACCATTGGCGAGATCAGCAGGCTCATCACCAGGGCCTTGCCACGGAACTCGCCGCGGGTCAGGCCGATCGAGGCCAGGGTGCCGAGCACCATGGCCAGCACCGTGGCCGCCGGGGCGACGATCAGGCTGTTCTTCAGCGCGCGCATCCAGCTGGCCGACTCGAAGAAGTCCTGGTACCAGCGCAGCGAGAAGTGCTCGATCGGGTAGACCAGGAAGGTCCCGGCGTTAAACGACAGCGGGATGATCACCAGCACCGGCAGGATCAGGAACAGCAGCACCAGCGCACAGAGGGTGCGCAGGCTGTAGTACCAGACGCGCTCGATCGGGGACATGTAAGGACTCAGCATCTTGTCTTTCTCCTGTCAGGCCAGGCGCAGGCGGCTCGCGCCCACCAGCCAGCTGTAGACCACGTAGAGCACCAGGGTGGCGAGCAGCAGTAGGCCGCCGAGGGCCGTGGCCATGCCCCAGTTGATCGAGGTGTTGGTGTAGAACGCGACGAAGTAGCTGACCATCTGGTCGCCCGGGCTGCCGAGCAGGGCCGGGGTGATGTAGTAGCCGATCGACAGGATGAACACCAGCAGGCCACCGGCGCTGACGCCGGCCAGGGTCTGCGGGAAATACACCCGCCAGAAGCTGGCGAAGGGGTGGCAGCCGAGGGAGATCGCCGCGCGCATGTAGGTCGGCGAGATTCCCTTCATCACGCTGTAGATCGGCAGGATCATGAACGGCAGCATGATGTGGACCATGGAGATGTACACGCCGCTGCGGTTGAATACCAGCTGCAGCGGCTTGTCGATGATGCCCAGGCTGAGCAGCGCACCGTTGATCAGGCCGCTCGACTGCAGCAGCACGATCCAGGCCGCCACCCGCACCAGGATCGAGGTCCAGAACGGCAGCAGCACCAGGATCATCAGCAGGTTGCTCTGCCGGGTCGGCAGGTTGGCCAGCAGGTAGGCCAGCGGGTAGGCCAGCACCAGGCAGATGGCGGTGATCACCAGGCCCATCCAGAAGGTACGGGCGAAGATGTCCAGGTAGATGGCCTGGTCCGGCGTGGCCGGGGCCAGTTCGCCGAGGTCGTCGATCCGGTGGTCGACGGCGGCCAGCAGGTAGTAGGGGGTGACCGCGCTGGTATTGCGGCGGATCACCTGCCAGTAGGCCGGGTCGCCCCAGCGCTCGTCGAGGCCTTCGAGGGCGTCCTTGTAGGAAGCGGGTTCGCTCTTGAACGGCAGCGCGCGGCCGGTCCTGGCGATCAGGCTGCGGTAGCCGGCCAGTTCCATGTTCATCCGCTTGGACAGGTCGCCGATGGTCTGCGCGCGGCGCGCCTCGGCCAGGTCCAGGGCCAGGGCCCGATAGGCCGGTTCGGCGGGCAGGCCCTTGCCGTCCCAGGCGGTGATCGCCTCGACGGTGCGCGGCATGGCGCTGACCACCTCGGGGTTGTCCACGCTGCGGTCGAGCAAGGCGACGATGGGAACCAGGAAGACCAGCAGGAGGAACACCAGCAGCGGCAGGATCAGCGCCTGGGACTTCCAGCGGTTGACGCGTTCGGCACGGGCCAGGCGTTGTTTCAGGGTGGGGCCGGCGACCTCGGTCAGGGGCACTGCGATGGCCATAGCGAACTCCGGAAAACGGGGGAAAACATCCCCTCCCCGCTATGGGGAGGGGCCTTGCCAGCGGCTGACTCAGTTGCGCGCGGCCCAGGCGTTGAAGCGCTGCTCCAGTTGCTCGCCGAAGTCAGCCCAGAAGGTCACGTCCATCGCCACCTGGCCGGCGATGTTCTCCGGGGTGGTCGGCATGTCCTTGAGCAGCTTGGGGTCGAGCAGCGCGACGGCCTTCTTGTTGGCCGGACCGTAGGCGATGTTTTCCGAGTAGATCTTCTGCTGCTCGGGGCTGACCGAGAAGGCGATGAATTTCTCCGCGGCTTCCTTGTCCTTGGCCCCGCTCGGGATGGCCCAGGCGTCGAAGTCGTAGATACCGCCGTTCCACACCACCTTGAGGTTGCTCTCGTTCTGCACCGCGGCGATCCGGCCGTTGTAGGCCGAGCTCATCACCACGTCGCCGGAGGCGAGGAACTGCGGCGGCTGCGCGCCGGCTTCCCACCACTGGATGCTCGGCTTGATCTGGTCGAGCTTGGCGAAGGCACGGTCCTGGCCCTCCTTGGTGGCCAGCACGCCATAGACGTCCTTGGCCGGCACGCCATCGGCCATCAGGGCGAATTCCAGGGTGTACTTGGCCCCCTTGCGCAGGCCGCGCTTACCCGGGAATTTCTCGGTATCCCAGAAGTCCGCCCAGCCGCTCGGTGCACTGCTCAGCTTGTCGGCGTTGTAGGCCAACACCGTGGACCAGACGAAGAAGCCGACGCCGCAGGGCTGGATGGCGCCGTCGACGTAGTCGGCGGCATCACCGAACAAGGCCGGGTCGAGCTCCTCGAACATGCCCTCGTCGCAGCCGCGGGACAGTTCCGGCGACTCCACCTCGACCAGGTTCCAGGACACGCTGTTGGTGTCGACCATGGCCTTGACCTTGGCCATTTCGCCGTTGTACTCGCCGGCGATGATCTTGCCGTTGCCACTGGCCTCCCACGGCTGGTAGTAGGCCTTGGTCTGCGCCGCCTTGTTCGCACCGCCGAAGGAAATCACCGTCAGGTCGGCCGCCAGCGCGGGCATGGCGCAGGCCATGGCCAGGGTGAGTGCCGAGAACGAGAGGGTTTTGCTCATTGTTGTTGTCTCCAGTGTGGCTAGGGTTGGTGTCAGGTTTTCAATGACTGTCGAGCAGCGGATCCAGCGCGCGCACATGCTCCACGTGCCAGCCGAGGGGCACCACGTCGCCCACCGCCAGGGCGGGGTCGAGTTCGGCGATCGGCTGTTTCACGAAGAAATCGCTCATGCCGCAGACCTCCAGGCGCACCCGCACGTGGTCGCCGAGGTAGACGAACTCGGCCACGCGCCCGGAGAAGCGGTTGCGGCAGTTCTCGCTGGAGCCGTTCAAACGCACCCGCTCGGGACGTACCGACAGGGTCACCGGCTCGCCGGTACGGCCGACGTTGATCGCCAGGGCCTCGACCTCTTCACCACGGGGTAGTCCGACCAGGCAACGCTCGCCGTTCTGGCTGAGCAGGCGACCACTGAGACGGTTGTTCTCGCCGATGAAGTTGGCGACGAAGGTGTTGCGCGGCGCCTCGTAGAGGGTGCGCGGGTCGGCGATCTGCTGGATCTCGCCCTGGTGGAACACCGCCACCCGGTCGGACATGGTCAGTGCCTCGCCCTGGTCGTGGGTCACGTAGACCACGGTCACGCCCAGGCGCTGGTGCAGGTGCTTGATCTCCATCTGCATGTGTTCGCGCAACTGCTTGTCCAGGGCGCCCAGGGGCTCGTCCATCAGCACCAGCTGCGGCTCGAACACCAGCGCCCGGGCCAGCGCCACCCGCTGCTGCTGGCCACCGGAAAGCTGGCCGGGATAGCGGTTGCGGAAGGCATCGAGCTGGACCATGGACAGGGCGCGCTTGACCCGCTCGCTGCTGTCGGTGCGCGACATCCCGCGCACCGACAGGGGGAAGGCCAGGTTCTCGGCCACCGTCATGTGCGGGAACAAGGCGTAGTTCTGGAACACCATGCCGATGTCGCGCTTGTGCGGTGGCAGCTTGTTCAGTGAGCGGCCGTCGAGGAGGATCTCGCCGGCCGTGGGGGTCTCGAATCCGGCCAGCATCATCAAGCTGGTGGTCTTGCCCGAGCCCGAGGGGCCGAGCAGGGTGAGGAACTCACCCTTGCGGATATCCAGATTGAGATCCTTGACGATCAGCGACTCGCCGTCATAGCTCTTCTGCACGCCGCGGAAGCTCACCAATACATCGTTTGCCTGAGACTCGGACATCACCGCACCCTTGTAGTTGTCTGTACGCCGTTGAGCACAGACTACGAGGGGCGGACAAGCGGCAAAATCGGGCGGGATGACGACCTGTCATCGGAACTTAGGAGAGATCGCTGTAGGGATTGCCCTACAAGGCGTGGGGACATGCCGTGCGGCCGGCGGCGCGTCAGACCAGCTTGTGCTCCATGGCGTAGCGCACCAGGTCGGCCACCGAATGCACGCCGAGCTTCTGCATCAGGCGCGCCTTGTGGGTGCTCACGGTCTTGTTGCTGACCGCCAAGTGCAGGGCGATGTCGTTGACCCCCTCGCCGCGCACCAGGCGCTCGAACACCGAGAACTCGCGCTCCGAGAGCTGGGCATGGGGTGGCCGCGAGTCGGTCAGGCCGACCTCGAAGACCATGCGGTCGGCCAGGTCCGGGTCGATGTAGCGGCCGCCGCCCGCCACCCGGCGGATCGCGGTGATCAGCAGAGCCGGATCGCTGTCCTTGGTCGCATAGCCGGCGGCGCCGACCTTGAGCGCACGGGCGGCCATCTGCGCCTCGTTGTGCATCGACAGCACCAGGATCGCCGGCGCGGCGGCCAGGGCGCGAATCCGCGGGATGGCCTCCAGGCCATTGACCCCGGGCATGCTGATATCCAACAGGATGACGTCGCAGGGAGTACGGCGCAGCCCCTCGAGCAGTTGCTCGCCGTTGCTCGCCTCGCCCACCACCTCGAGGTCGCGGGCCATGCCGATCAGCTGCTTGATGCCCTCGCGGACGATGGTGTGGTCTTCGGCCACCATTACCTTGATCACGCCACTTCCTCCTCACTCACCACCACTCGGACGCACAGCGTAGTGCCCTCGCCCGGCCGGCTGTCAATGCTCAACTGGCCGCCGAGCATGAGCACCCGCTCCTGCATGCCGACCAGACCGAACGACTGCCCCGGCTTGCGCTGCTCGACGGCGAAGCCCTTGCCGTCGTCGCTCACCCACAGGCACAACTCGTCGCCCTCCAGGCTCAGGCGCACCTGCACGCTGTGCGCGCCGGCATGGCGCATGACGTTGGTCAGCGCCTCCTGGAGGATGCGGAACAGGCCGATGGCCTTGCCGTCGCTCAGCTTCGGCACCTGCTCGGGCACCTCGACCAGGCAGGGAATCTGGGTGCGCGCCTCGAAGCGGCGTACCTGCCACTCGATCGCCGAGGCGATGCCGGCATCGAGGATCGGCGGACGCAGCGCGGTGGCGACGTCGCGCACCAGCTGGAACAGCTGGGCGATCAGGCGCTTGATGCTCTGCAGGCGCTGATCCAGTTCCGCCACCTGGCCGGCGCAGGCCAGCTCGCACATGGCGGTCTCCAGCTTGAGCACGGTGAGCACCTGGCCCAGCTCGTCGTGCACCTCGCGGGCGATGCGCGCCTTCTCCTCCTCGCGCACGCTCTCCAGATGCGCCGAAAGCTCGCGCAGGCGGGCCCGCGACTCGCCCAGTTCCAGCTCCACCTGCTTGTTCTCGGTGATGTCCCAGACGATCCCGTCCCACACCACCCGGCCTTCGCCCAGGCGGCGCGCGGTGGCCTTGATATCGGCCCAGCGCAGCTGGCCGTGACGGGTGAGGATGCGCCCCTGCCACTGCCAATCACTGTCGCCGGCCAGGGCGGCGTCCTGGCTCTTGCGGTAGCTGAGCTGGTCGTCCGGATGGACCAGACTGCGGATGCCGCGGTCGGCGCGCTGCAGCTCGGCGGCCGGGTAGCCGACCAGCTCGGCGCTGGCCTCGCTGATGTAGGCGAACACCACCGGTTGCTCGACGGCGGCGCGCTCCAGGCGGAACACCAGGCCGGGGACGTTGCCGGCGATGCCCTTGAGTCGCGCTTCGCTCTCCTGCAAGGCCGCCCGGGCACGGCGGCGCTCGGTGACGTCGCTGAGAAACACCACCAGGTACTCGGCCTGGTCGAAGCGCAGGAAGCTCAGCGACACGTCCACCGGCAGGCTGCCGCCGTCGGCGCGCCGGCAGTCGCTCTCGAAGCCGGGCAGGGCCTGCTCGCCCGCCCGCGCCAACTTCCACAGACTCAACCAGCGGTCCATGCTCAGGCTCGGTTCGAGCGCCTGTAAGGGACGTTCGACCAGGGCGCCGCTGGCATAGCCGAGCATGGCCTCCGCTGCCTGGTTGGCGTAGCGCACATGGCTGTCCCAGTTGACCCAGAGGATGCCCACGGTGCTGTGATCGATGGAGAACTGGGCCAGGCGCAGGGCCTGTTCGGCGGCCTCGCGCCGGCTCAGGGCCAGGCGCGCTTCCAGCAGCTGGCGCTCGAGGCTACGGCGCTGCTGGCGCAGGTGCAGCATGATCGCCACCACCGCCATAACGACCACCAGCAGCATCAGGCTGACACTGCGCCAGAAGGCCAGCGAGTCGCTCACCTGCGGGTACTTCAGGGGCAGCCAGCGCGCCCGCAGCCGCTCGATCTCACCGGCGGGCAACGTCTGCAGGGTCTGCTCGACGATCTGCGCCAGCAGCGGCTGGTCGCGGCGACTGGCGATGCGCAGCAGCTGCGGCAGGCCGATGTCGCCAACGATGCTCAGGGCGGAGAACTGCGGCTCGCGCAACAGCAGACTGAGGCGCGCCTCATCGAGCACCGCATAGCCGACCTCCTGACGCAGCAGGCGCGTGAGTGCCGAACGCTCCGAGGTCACCGGCTGCAGCTGCAGGTTGCCGTAGTTCTTACGCAGGTAATCGAAGGCCGGACTCGACTCGCGCACCGCCAGGACGTCGCTGCGCTCCAGGCGCTCGAGGTCGACCACGCTGGTGTCGCGTCGCTCGCCCACGACCAAATGCGGCACACGCATATAGGGGCCCGAGTAAAGCCACAGGCGCAGGCCGCGAGGCGTCTGCACCAACCCGGGAGCGAGGTCGACCTCGCCGCGGCGCACCGCGCCATCCAGTTCGGCCTGGTCGGCAAAGCGCACCCACACCGGCTCGACCCCCATGCCCTGCAGCAAGCGGCCCATCAACTCGACATTGGCCCCGGACAGGCGTTGCAGGCGCCGGTCATACAACGCCCAGGGCGCCTGCATCAGCAGACCCACGCGCAGCTGCCGGTGGTCCTCGAGCCAGGCGCGCTGGGATGCATCGAAGGAAGGCCTCAACCGCGGCGCGTTTTCCTCGCCCCATACCAGCAATGGCCAGGCCAGGATCACAACGAGGAGGCGCGAGAACACCGGATTCATGGCAGGGGCTACTGAGTCGTGTGCGGCTGATGGGCCGCTACCTTACTCCAGTCCGGGCCATGCAAGGAGCCCATGGCCACTGACCATTGGTCGCAGGGAACGACCTGACAAAGCCCGGCGCAAGCAGTAGGCTCGCCACTCCAGAGCCCTTGCCAGGAGCCCCCATGCGCCACCCCCTAAGCCTCTTGCTGCTTGCCCTGAGCCTGCTGCCGCTCGGCGCGCCGCTACCCGTGGCGGCGTCCGGCGAGGCGGATGCCGCGGGCGAGAACACTGCCGGCACGGACGCTCCGGCCGCTGCCCCCACGCGACCGGCGCAACCGGAGCGCAGCGCGGCCGCCGCCGCGGCCCTGGCCGAGTTCCTGCCGGCTCAGGAGCAACAACAGCTGCAGACCGATGAGGAATCCTTCCTGGCCCTGTGGCTGCCGGCCAACACCGCCCAGGCCCACGGGGTGGTGGTACTGGTGGGCGGTGACGGCGAAACGCCCGACTGGCCAACCAGCCTGGGACCGCTGCGACGCAAGCTACCGGATATCGGCTGGCACAGCCTGGCGCTTGGCCTGCCCGACCCGCTGGACAGCCTGGCACAAGCGCGCCCGCTTGCCAGCACAGATACACCTGGCGAGACACCGGCGACGGACGAGCCCGCCACGCCGGCGGAAGGCGCCGAGGTGGCAGCCGCCACTGCAGAAATGGCGGCGACCGAGCAAGAAGCGCCGACGGATCCCGCCGCGCGGCACGCCCGCCGCATCGACCAGCGCATCGGCGCGGCCCTGGCGCTGGCCCGCCAGCAGCAAGCCAAACGTATCGCTCTGCTCGGCCATGGCAGCGGCGCCTACTGGGCCGCACGTTACCTCGACGAGAACAGCCCCGGCGATGTGCAGTACTTGTTGATGGTCGCCGTGGAGCAGCCGACGGATCTGGTACCAAGCCTGGATGAGGTGCTGGCCAGGCTCGACCTGGCCACCGGCGACTTCTACTACGGCGACCGCCCCGCGGCCCGCGACGCCGCCAAGCGCCGCGCCCAGGCCAGCAGACGCCGGGGCGAAGCGGCCTATAGCCAGGTGGCACTGAAGGCCGTGCCGGGCAACCCGGCGCAGACCCAGGAGCAGTCGTTCCGCAGGCTGCGCGGCTGGCTCGAGCGACAGCTGAAGGCGCACTAACTCGGGCTTCGCCGGCGCCCTAGCGAAAGCCGTGGCGCTCGCGGATCAGGCCATAGGCCTGGTGCAGTTCGCGGGTCTTCTCCGTGGCCTCGCGCACCCGCTCCGCGCTGGCGCCGCTGCCGGCGATCTTGTCTGGATGATGGCGGCTTAGCAGCCGCCGATAGGCGCGCTTGATCTGCATCGGTTCGCTGTCCGCCGCCACTCCGAGCAAACGCAGGGCCTCCCGATAGCTTCCGCCGCCTGCGGCGGCCAGACCGCCCGGTCTGGGTGCGTAGGCGCTGCTGAGCGCCTCCTGGGTGGCGGCTGACACGTTCAGCCACTTGCCCCAGAGCACGATCAGTTCGCGCTCGGGCTGGCTGACCCGGCCGTCGACCCAGGCCATGCGCCAGCAGGCCCTCAACAGCGCTTCGGCCTGCGCCTGCTGCCGGCGCAGGGGCGCGCGCAGGCTGTCGCGGCCCACCTTGCCGCGGGCAAACGCCTCGATCGCCCGCCGCTGCTGCGCCGCATCCAGACCCAGACGCTGCATTTCCGAGCGCGCCTGCTGGATATGCACCTGTTGCACATGGCCATCGCACTTGGCCAGGCGCCCGAGCAGCACGAACAGTAACATCTCGTCAGCCTGCGCCGGCTTGCCACCCAGGCGCTCACGCAGCACCGTCCAGTTATGCAGCCGCCAGCGCCGGTCCAGCACCTGACCGAGCAACCCTCCGAGCAAAGCGCCGGGAATGCTGGCCACCGCAAGACCGGCCACGGCGCCGAGCAATGTCGCCGGCCAGAGCATCTCAGCGCTCCCCGGCGAGCAGTTGCTCGACGTCGGCCAGGCGCTCATGGGTGCCGACGTCGACCCAGCGCCCGGCGAAGCGCTCGCCACTCACCCGGCCGGAAGCCATGGCCCGGCGCAGCAGCGGCGCCAACTTGAACGCCCCGGCCTGGCAGCCATCGAACAGGCGCGGCGACAACACCGCGATACCGCTGTAGGTGAGGCTCGCCTGGCCGTCCAGGGGGTCACCGAGCCGCCCCTGCTGCAGGCAGAAATCGCCCTGTGGGTGATGCGCCGGATTGTCCACCAGCACCAGGTGGGCCAGGCCAGCCAGGGGGCGACGCAGCTCGGCGAAGGGGTAATCGGTGAAGATGTCGCCATTGACCACCAGAAACGGCTGGTCACCCAGCCGGGGCAAGGCGCGGAAGATGCCGCCCCCGGTTTCCAGCGGCTCGCCCTCGGCCGAGTATTGAATGCTCAGACCGAAGCGTGCGCCGTCGCCGAGGTAGTCCTCGATCTGCTGGCCCAGCCAGGCATGGTTGATCAGCAACTCGCGAAACCCCGCCGCGGCCAGCGCGCGCACGTGGTACTCGATCAGCGGCACGCCGGCGGCCCGCACCAGCGGCTTGGGCGTGTGCAGGGTCAGGGGACGCAGCCGCTCGCCCTTGCCGGCGGCCAGGATCATCGCCTTCATGCCGGTACCGCCGCGACTTGCGGCAGGCTGGCGAGCAGCTCGCCCAGCTCGGCCAGTTCCGGGCGGCGGCCCAGCACCGCGTCGATATAGGCGAAGAAGCGCGGCACATCGGCCAGATACCTCGGCTTGCCGTCACGGTGACAGATGCGCGCGAAGATCCCGACCACCTTGAGGTGGCGCTGCACGCCCATCAGGTCGCTGGCGCGCAGGAACGCCTCCAGCTCGCTCTGCACCGGAATGCCGGCGGCCCGGGCCTGGTGCCAGTAGTCCTCGAGCCAGGCGCGTACCCGCGACTCGGGCCAGCTGAGAAAGGCATCCTTGAACAGGCAGGTGACGTCATAGGTGACCGGGCCGTAGACCGCATCCTGAAAGTCCAGCACCCCGGGATTGGGCTCGCTGAGCATCAGGTTGCGCGGCATGTAGTCGCGGTGCACCAGCACCCGGGGCTGGGCCAGGGCGCTGTCGATCAACAGGCCACAGACCCGCTCCCAGGCGGCCAGCTGGGCCGCGCTCAGCTCCATGCCCAGGTGGCGCTGCAGGTACCACTCGGGAAACAGCTGCAGCTCGCGGCGCAGCAGCGCCTGGTCATAGCTCGGCAGCGGCGCGTCCATCGGCAAGCGCTGGAATGCCAGCAATGCCTGCAACGCATCGGCGAACAGCCGATCGGCATTGCCTGCATCGATCACATCCAAGAAGGTCTGCCGGCCGAGATCGCTGAGCAGCAGAAAACCGCGCTCCAGGTCGGCGGCAAGGATCTGCGGCACGTTCACCCCGGCACGCGCCAACAGGCCGGCGACCTTGACGAAAGGCCCGCAGTCCTCCTGCGGAGGCGGCGCATCCATCAGGATCAGGCTGCGCTCGCCGCCTTGCCAGCGGAAATAGCGACGAAAACTGGCATCGCTGCTGGCCGGCGTCAGGGTCGCGGCGGGCACTGCGCCCCAATCGCGCTCGGCAAACAAAACCGGCAATTGCCGGTCGAGCCAATCGCTGAGCTGTTGCAGGCGTAGATCTTGATCAGGCATTGCTAGGGTCTCCGACGGCGCTGGCCGTTGTGCGGGTCATGCTTTATTATCCAGCATCTTTTTCAGCCCATCGAGAGGCGTGCGGCCTCTGGGCCAATGGCGCGCAGGAAGCCCGGAAAAATAAGATGGCAGTAAAATACCCCACGTTTCGCAAAAAATTCCCCCTCCTGGTTACTGGCGGCCTCCTGGCACTTCAGCCCATGGCCGGTCAATTCGCCATCGCCGCCGAGCAGTTCGACTGCCAGGTGGGCCCCTCGGGGGGCTGGGCCTGCGCGTCCAAGGCCAGCAGCGCGGCGCTGCCGGCACGCCCCGTGCACAGCGGCTCGGCCGTCAGTTCGGGCTCCGGCGAGGCCGCCGTGCGGCCAACAGCCGGCGCCACCCTGGTGACCGAGAGCGCGGGCAAAGGCCTGACTTCGCGCAGCGCCGACTACAGCCATCTGGACTGGGTACCCCGCGAGCAGCTCAGCGCGGCCCAACTGGCGGAAACCGGCCCTTACTGCGCCGGCGCCTACGTAGAACCCGAGCGTCCGGGCATGGGCGACAAGACGCCGATGAGCGAAGCACCGCTGTTCGTCTCGGCCAAGGCCTCGCGCTATGAACAGCAGGAGCAGCTCGCCACCCTCGCCGGCGACGTGGTGCTGCGCCAGGCCGGCCTGCAGGTCGAGGCCGACGAGGCCAACCTGTACCAGGCCGAGAGCCGCGGCGAACTGGTCGGGCACGTGCGCCTGCGCGACCAGGGCATGCTGGTGGTCGGTGACCGCGCCGAGCTGCAGCTGGACAATGGCGAGGCCCAGGTCGACAACGCCGAATACGTCCTGCACAAGGGTCACGTGCGCGGCAGCGCGCTCTACGCCAAGCGCGAGGAAACCTCGCTGATCCGCCTCAAGGACGGCACCTACACTCGCTGCGAACCGGGCAGCAACGCCTGGCACCTGAAGGGCAACAACGTCACCCTGAACCCGGTCACCGGCTTCGGCAGCGCGACCAACGTGACGCTGCGGGTCAAGGACATCCCGGTGTTCTATACGCCCTATATCTATTTCCCGATCGACGATCGCCGCCAGTCGGGCTTCCTCGCACCGAGCCTGAGCAGCTCCAGCGACAACGGCCTGACCCTGCAGACGCCCTACTACTTCAACCTGGCGCCAAACTACGACGCCACCCTCTACCCGAGCTACATGGCCGACCGTGGCCTGCTCCTCGAGGGAGAAGGGCGCTACCTGACCAAGTCCAGCGAAGGCCAGATCGGCGCCGCCTACCTGGACGACAGCAACGACGATCGCAAGCTGCAGTCCGAATATGAAGACCAGCGCTGGCTGTACAGCTGGCAGCACAAGGGCGGCCTGGATTCGCGCCTGCTCACCGAAGTCGACTACACCGACATCAGCGACCCCTACTACTTCCAGGACCTGAGCAGCGACCTGGGCATCGGCAGCACCAGCTACGTCAACCAGCGCGGCACCCTGACCTACCGGGGCAACGGCTACAGCGCCAAGCTGAACCTGCATGCCTACGAGCGGGCCAATATCACCGACATCACGCCCTACGATCGTCTGCCGCAGATCACCCTCGATGGCGTACTGCCGTTCCAGCCCGGCGGCCTGAAGCTCAGCTACGGCAGCGAGCTGGTGCGTTTCGACCGCGACCTGCGCAGCGGCTACTTCACCGACGAGAACGGCAATACCGGCACCAACGAACAGCGTTGGTACGACGACCGCCTCAAGGGCCTGGCCCGTGCCGACGGCACCCGCCTGCACCTGGAGCCGGCCGTCAGCCTGCCGCTGAACTGGAGCTGGGGCTTCCTCACGCCCAAGGTCAAGTACCTGCAGACCAACTACGATCTGGACCTCGACCAGCAGGGCAAGGCCAGCCTGCTCGCCGAACAGCAGTTCAGCAGCAGCCAGAGTCGCGGAATCGGCCTGTTCAGTGTCGACAGCGGCCTGTACTTCGACCGCGACAGCCAGTGGTTCGGCAAGGACTACCGGCAGACCCTGGAACCGCGCCTGTTCTATCTCTACGTGCCCGAGGAAGACCAGACCGATATCCCGGTCTTCGACACGGGCGAGAGCAGCTTCAGCTATTCGTCGCTGTTCCGCGAGAATCGCTTCTCCGGCAAGGACCGCATCGGCGACGAGAACAAGCTGTCGCTGGGCCTGACCAACCGCTGGATCGAGAGCAACGGCTTCGAGCGCCAGCGCTTCAGCATCGGCCAGGCCTTCTACTTCGAAGACCGCAAGGTGCAGATGCCGGGCATCGACTACCGCACCCGCAGCGATGCTCAGGCCTCGCAGTCGCCCTACGCGCTGGAGTACCTGTACCGTTTCAACCGCGACTGGCGCCTGTCCTCGGACTTCAACTGGGACCCGGACACCCACCGCACCCGCTCGGGTAGCGCGATGTTCCACTACCAGCCCGAAGACAACCCGAACAAGGTGGTCAACGCCGGCTATCGCTACCGCAACGACAGCGTGCGCTACGACCAGGCCTCCGGTAACTGGGTGGTCGGCGGTGGCGACTATGGCACCCCCGGCAGTGCCAACTACATCAAGGACTACTACAAGATCAGCCAGCACGACTTCTCGGTGATCTGGCCGATCGTGCCGCAGTGGAGCGTCATTTCCCGCTGGCAGTACGATTACGGCCGCAATCGCACCCTGGAGGCGTTCGGCGGCTTCGAGTACGACAGCTGCTGCTGGAAGCTGCGCCTGGTCAATCGCTACTGGATCGACTACGACGAAGTCAGCCTCACCCCGTCGCAAAACGATGAGGCCGACCGCGGCATCTTCCTGCAAATCGTGCTGAAGGGCCTCGGTGGCGTCGTCGGCAACAAGGTAGAGACTTTCCTCGACCAAGGCATTCAAGGTTATCGAGAACGTGAAGATCAAGCTTTCTGATTACGTGCGCCCGCTGCTGCTGGGCGCGCTGTTTCTGGGCGCCGCGGCACAGGCCGAGGTAAAACCACTCAACCGCGTGGTGGCGATCGTCGACAACGACGTGATCATGCAGAGCCAGCTGGACGCGCGCCTGCGCGAGGTGCAGCAAACCATCGCCAAGCGCGGCTCCGCGCTGCCGCCGCAGAATGTGCTCAGCCAGCAGGTGCTCGAACGCCTGATCGTCGAGAACATCCAGCTGCAGATCGGCGAGCGCTCCGGCATCCGCATTACCGACGAAGAACTCAACCAGGCGCTGACCAGCATTGCCCAGCGCAACGGCATGAGCCTCGAGCAGTTCCGCGCGGCGTTGAAGCAGGACGGCCTGTCCTATGCCGATGCACGGGACCAGGTGCGCCGCGAGATGATCATCAGCCGCGTGCGCCAGCGCCGTGTGGCCGAGCGCATCCAGGTCAGCGACCAGGAGGTCCAGAACTTCCTCGCCTCCGACCTGGGCAAACTGCAGCTGTCGGAAGAGTTCCGCCTGGCCAACATCCTCATCCCGCTGCCCGAGGGCGCCTCCCCCGAGGCCATCCAGGCGGCAGACCGCGAAGTGCAGGCGCTGTACCAGAAGCTGCAGCAGGGCGCCGACTTCGCCGAGATGGCGATCGCCCGCTCGGCCAGCGAAACCGCCCTGGAAGGCGGCGAGATGGGCTGGCGCAAGGCGGCCCAGCTGCCGCCGCCGTTCGACGCCATGGTCGGCGCCCTGTCCGTCGGTGAGATCACCGAGCCCATGCGCACCCCTGGCGGCTTCATCATGCTCAAGCTGCTGGACAAGCGGGGCGGTGGCAGCCAGGTACGCGAAGAGGTGAACGTCCGCCATATCCTGATCAAGCCCAGCGAAATTCGCAGCGAAGCCGACAGCAAGCGACTGGCCGAACGCCTCTACCAGCGCATCCAGGCCGGCGAGGATTTCGCCGAACTGGCCAAGAGCTTCTCGGAAGACCCGGGCTCGGCGCTCAATGGCGGCAGCCTCGACTGGATCGACCCGGGCGTGCTGGTGCCGGAGTTCCGCGAGGTGATGGCCAATACCGCCAGTGGCGAAGTGTCCAAGCCGTTCAAGAGCCCCTATGGCTGGCACGTACTGCAGGTCATGGGCCGCCGCGCCACCGACAGCAGCGCCGAGTTCCGCGAACAACAGGCGCTGAACCTGCTGCGCAACCGCAAGTACGACGAAGAGCTGCAGGCCTGGCTGCGTCAGATCCGCGACGAGGCCTACGTCGAAATCAAGCTGTAAGGCAACCGCCTCAACGCCAAAGCCCGGCGCTGCGACTCGTAGCGCCGGGCTTTTCCGTTCAGGGCCGGGGGCAGCGTAAGATGGCGCCCTGCCCTGGTCTCGCTAACCGCCCGCCGGGCCCAACCGAGAATCCGCCCATGACCGCACAACCGCTTTTCGCCCTCACTGCCGGAGAGCCCGCCGGCATCGGCCCGGACCTGTGCCTGCTGCTCGCCCGCCAGGCCCAGCCGTACCCGCTGATCGCCATCGCCAGCCGCGCGCTGCTGGCCGAGCGCGCCCGGCAACTGAGCCTGGATATCCAGCTGATCGACGCGGAGCCAGACCTGTGGCCAAGCGCCCCCGCCCCGGCCGGCAGCCTGTACGTCTGGGATACGCCGCTGGCCGCGCCGGTCGTCAGCGGCCAGCTCGATCCGGCCAACGCCGGCTACGTCCTGGAAACCCTGAAACGCGCCGGCCAGGGCTGCCTCGACGGCCATTTCGCCGGGATGATCACCGCCCCGGTGCACAAGGGCGTGATCAACCAGGCCGGTATCGCGTTCTCCGGGCACACCGAATTTCTCGCCGACCTGACGCACACCGAGCAGGTGGTGATGATGCTCGCCACCCACGGCCTGCGCGTCGCCCTGGTGACCACCCACCTGCCACTCAAGGACGTCGCCACCGCCATCACCGCCGAGCGCCTGGCCCGCGTCACCCGCATCCTCGATCATGACCTACGCAGCAAGTTCGGCATCGCCCGGCCGCGCATCCTGGTCTGCGGCCTCAACCCGCACGCCGGCGAGGGCGGCCACCTCGGCCGCGAGGAGATCGAGGTGATCGAACCGACACTCGAACAGCTGCGCGGCGAAGGCCTCGAGCTGATCGGGCCGCTGCCGGCCGACACCCTGTTCACGCCCAAATACCTCGAGCACTGCGATGCGGTACTGGCCATGTACCACGACCAGGGCCTGCCGGTGCTCAAGTTCAAGGGCTTCGGCGCCGCCGTCAACGTCACCCTGGGCCTGCCGATCATCCGCACCTCGGTGGATCACGGCACCGCCCTGGACCTCGCCGGCAGCGGCAGGATCGACTGCGGCAGCCTGCAAGTGGCGCTGGTGACCGCCTACCAGATGGCGGACAGCCGCCGCTGAAGCAACCCGACCGCCGGCACAGCGGCATTCGGCAGCCAAGTCTTGAGGGCCGAGGCTGCTTCGCTGTTAAACTGGCGTTCTTTGTATTCGCTTTAAGCTTGCGGCTTGAAGCCTGGAGCCGTCAGCATGTCCGACCATTATCAGCACCGCGCGCGCAAGCGTTTCGGCCAGAACTTCCTGCACGACGCCGGGGTCATCCACCGCATCCTGCGCGCCATCCACCCCCGCGAAGGCGAGCACCTGCTGGAAATCGGCCCGGGCCAGGGCGCCCTGACCGAGGGCTTGCTCGACAGCGGCGCACGCCTTGACGTGATTGAGCTCGATCACGACCTGATCCCCATCCTGCAGGCCAAATTCGGCAGCCGAGCACAGTTCCGCCTGAATCAGGGCGATGCCCTGAAGTTCGACTTCAAGCGCCTGGACGCCGCGCCCCACAGCCTGCGGGTGGTGGGCAACCTGCCCTACAACATCTCCACGCCACTGATATTCCACCTGCTGGACAACGCGGCGCTGATCCGCGACATGCACTTCATGCTGCAGAAGGAAGTGGTCGAGCGCCTGGCGGCCGGCCCCGGGGGCGGCGACTGGGGCCGACTGTCGATCATGGTGCAGTACCACTGCCGGGTGGAGCACCTGTTCAATGTCGGTCCCGGCGCGTTCAATCCGCCACCCAAGGTCGACTCGGCCATCGTGCGCCTGGTGCCGCACGAGGTGCTGCCCCACCCGGCCAAGGATCATCGGCTGCTGGAGCAAGTGGTTCGCGAGGCCTTCAACCAGCGACGCAAGACCCTGCGCAACACCCTCAAGGCCCTGCTGCCGGCTGCGGCCATCGAGGCCGCCGGGGTCGACGGCAGCCTGCGCCCCGAACAGCTGGACCTCGCGGCATTCGTCCGCCTGGCCGATCGGCTCGCCGAGCAAGCCAGCGCAACGGCCACCAGCTAGACTGGTTCCTCAGCTTACCGAGTGTGTGTGCATGTCCGATTCTCGCTACCAGGTCGACGTCAGCGTCGCCACCCGCTACCTACCGGAGCAGTCGCAGCCGGAGCAGGACCGCTTCGCCTTCGCCTACACCGTGACCATCGTCAACAACGGCCAGTTGCCGGCCAAGCTGCTCTCGCGGCACTGGTTGATCACCGACGGCAACGGCCGCGTCCAGGAGGTCCGCGGCGCCGGCGTGGTCGGCCAGCAGCCACTGATCGAACCCGGTGCCAGTCACACCTACAGCAGCGGCACCCTCATGGCCACCCAGGTCGGCACCATGCAAGGCAGCTACGAGATGCTGGCCGATGACGGCGAGCACTTCGATGCCGTCATCGCGCCCTTTCGCCTGGCCGTTCCTGGCGCCTTGCACTGATGGCCACCTATGCTGTTGGCGACCTGCAAGGCTGCCTGGCGCCCCTGCAGTGCCTGCTGCGGCGGGTCGCTTTCGACCCGAGCAGGGACCGCCTGTGGCTGGTCGGCGACCTGGTCAACCGAGGACCCGACTCCCTGGGCACCCTGCGCCTGCTCTATGGCATGCGCGATGCGGTGACCTGCGTGCTGGGCAACCATGACCTGCACCTGCTGGCCGTTGCCCACAACATCGAGCGCCTGAAGAAATCCGATACCCTGATGGAGATTCTTCAGGCTCCGGACCGCGACGAGCTGCTCGACTGGCTGCGCCGGCAAAAGCTGCTGCACCATGACGCCGAGCGCGACATCGCCATGGTGCACGCGGGCATCCCACCGCAGTGGTCGCTGGACAAGGCGCTCGGCTACGCTGCCGAGGTCGAGCAAGTACTGCTCGACGACACGCGCCTGCCGCTGTTCCTCGACGGCATGTACGGCAACGAACCGGCTAGGTGGGACGAAAACCTGCACGGCATCCCGCGCCTGCGCGTGATCACCAACTACCTCACCCGCCTGCGCTTTTGCACTGCCGACGGCACGCTCGACCTGAAAAGCAAGGAAGGCCTGGGCAGCGCTCCCCCCGGTTATGCGCCCTGGTTCAGCCACAGTCAGCGCAAGACCCGCGGGCAGAAGATCATTTTCGGCCATTGGGCGGCGCTGCAGGGCCACTGTGAAGAGCCCGGACTGCACGCCCTGGATACCGGCTGCGTGTGGGGCGGCGAAATGACCCTATTGAACATCGACAGTGGCGAGTACCACCGCTGCGACTGCAACGAGGCCCCCGCATGAGCGACTTCCAACGCATTTCCCCCGAACAGGCACAGACACTGCGCACTCGCGGCGCCGTCGTGGTCGATATCCGCGACCCGCAGAGCTTCGCCGCCGGCCATATCAGCGGCTCGCAGCACCTGGACAACCACTCGCTGCATGATTTCATCGCCCGTGCCGACCTCGACCAGCCACTGATCGTCACCTGCTACCATGGCAATTCCAGCCAGGGCGCGGCCGCCTACCTGGTCGGCCAGGGCTTTTCCGAGGTCTACAGCCTGAACGGCGGTTTCGAGCTGTGGCGCACCACCTTCCCGGACGAAACCGCGCAAACGCCGGCCGAATAAAATTTCGATTGGTTGCCAGGCCGCAGCAGGCCTGGCCTGCCAGCCTGCCCTAGTGAGCGGTAATATCCTGTTATCGTTCACCGCTCCTTGACGTTGCCGATTCCGAACTATCCTTTAGCTCAGGCCATCCAAAATTAAGGGTAAAGCCGGCCAGCCGGCGTCCGGGCCATCGGTAAGACCTTTAGGTGTTCTGGGGGACGTTTCCTTGGCTGACATGTCAGCCGATCACCAGCACCCGCACGACCGATGCCCTGCCGGCTCCAAGCAGCGAGCGAGGTGCAGCCAATGAGTATTTTCAGTCACTTCCAACAAAGGTTCGAGGCGACCCGCCAGGAGGAACTCTCCCTCCAGGAGTACCTTGAGCTGTGCAAGCAGGATCGTAGCGCCTATGCCAGCGCCTCAGAGCGCCTGCTGTTGGCGATCGGTGAACCGGAACTGCTCGACACCTCGACCAACCCTCGGCTGTCGCGAATCTTCTCCAACAAGGTGATTCGTCGCTATCCGGCCTTTGCCGACTTCCACGGCATGGAAGAGTGCATCGACCAGATCGTCTCCTACTTCCGCCACGCCGCCCAGGGCCTGGAAGAGAAAAAGCAGATCCTCTACCTGCTGGGCCCGGTCGGTGGCGGCAAGTCGTCACTGGCGGAAAAGCTCAAGCAACTGATGGAAAAGGTCCCCTTCTATGCCATCAAGGGCTCGCCGGTCTTCGAGTCGCCGCTCGGCCTGTTCAACGCCGCCGAGGACGGCGCGATCCTCGAGGAGGAATACGGCATCCCGCTGCGCTACCTGAACAGCATCATGTCGCCCTGGGCGACCAAGCGCCTGGCCGAATTCGGCGGCGATATCAGCCAGTTCCGCGTGGTCAAGCTCTACCCCTCGATCCTCAATCAGATCGGTATCGCCAAGACCGAACCGGGCGATGAGAACAACCAGGACATTTCCTCCCTGGTCGGCAAGGTCGATATTCGCAAGCTGGAGGAGTTTCCGCAGAACGACGCCGACGCCTACAGCTACTCCGGCGCCCTGTGCCGCGCCAACCAGGGTCTGATGGAATTCGTCGAGATGTTCAAGGCCCCCATCAAGGTGCTGCACCCGTTGCTGACCGCGACCCAAGAAGGCAACTACAACAGCACCGAGGGACTCGGCGCGATTCCCTACAGCGGCATTCTGCTGGCCCACTCCAACGAGTCGGAATGGCACAACTTCCGCAACAACAAGAACAACGAGGCGTTCATCGACCGCATCTATATCGTCAAGGTGCCTTACTGCGTGCGCGTCACCGACGAGATCAAGATCTACGAGAAGCTCCTCGCCAACAGCTCGCTCGCCAACGCCCATTGCGCACCAGACACGCTGAAGATGCTGGCCCAGTTCTCCGTGCTCAGCCGCCTGAAGGAGCCGGAAAACTCGAACATCTACTCGAAGATGCGGGTCTACGATGGCGAGAACCTCAAGGACACCGACCCCAAGGCCAAGTCGATTCAGGAATACCGCGACAACGCCGGGGTGGACGAAGGCATGAACGGCCTATCGACGCGCTTCGCCTTCAAGATCCTCTCCAAGGTGTTCAACTTCGACCCCCACGAAGTCGCCGCCAACCCGGTTCACCTGCTCTATGTGCTGGAGCAGCAGATCGAGCAGGAACAATTCCCCAGCGAAGCGCGCGAGCGCTACCTGCGCTTCATCAAGGAATACCTGGCGCCGCGCTACATCGAGTTCATCGGCAAGGAAATCCAGACCGCCTACCTGGAGTCCTACAGCGAGTACGGCCAGAACATCTTCGACCGCTATGTGCTGTACGCCGACTTCTGGATTCAGGATCAGGAATACCGCGACCCGGAAACCGGCGAGATCCTCAACCGCGTGGCCCTCAACGAGGAACTGGAGAAGATCGAGAAACCGGCCGGGATCAGCAACCCGAAGGATTTCCGCAACGAGATCGTCAACTTCGTCCTGCGCGCCCGGGCCAACAACAACGGCAAGAATCCGACCTGGCTCAGCTACGAGAAGCTGCGCGTGGTGATCGAGAAGAAGATGTTCTCCAACACCGAAGACCTGCTTCCGGTCATCAGTTTCAACGCCAAAGGCAGCAAGGAGGATCAGCAGAAGCACAACGACTTCGTCAAGCGCATGGTCGAGCGTGGTTATACCGAGAAGCAGGTACGCCTGCTGTCCGAGTGGTATCTGCGGGTCAGGAAGTCGCAGTAAGCTGAGCAGGCCGAGGCATGCAGTGGGCGGCGCCGCCGCCCGCCGAGGTCTCCCGCCGAGCCCGGAGGGCGCGTATGAGTTATGTGATCGATCGACGTCTGAATGGCAAGAACAAGAGCACGGTCAACCGCCAGCGCTTCTTGCGGCGTTACCGTGAGCACATCAAGAAGGCGGTGGAGGAAGCCGTGAGCCGGCGCTCCATCACCGACATGGAGCATGGCGAACAGATCAGCATCCCCGGCCGCGACATCGACGAGCCGGTTCTTCATCACGGCCGCGGCGGTCGGCAGACCATCGTCCACCCAGGCAACAAGGAATTCACCGCCGGCGAGCGCATCCCGCGCCCCCAGGGCGGCGGAGCCGGTCGCGGCGCTGGCAAGGCCAGCAATACCGGCGAGGGCATGGACGAGTTCGTCTTCCAGATCACCCAGGAAGAATTTCTCGACTTCATGTTCGAGGACCTCGAACTGCCGAACCTGGTCAAGCGTCACCTGACCGGCGCCGACACCTTCAAGACGGTACGCGCCGGGATCAGCAACGAAGGCAACCCGTCACGCATCAATATCGTTCGCACCCTGCGTTCGGCCCACGCACGGCGCATCGCCCTGTCCGGCAGCAGCCGGGCCAAGCTGAAAGAGGCGAAGCTCGAACTGGAGCGTCTCAAGCGCGAGGAGCCGGATAATTTCGGAGACATACAGCGGCTGGAGGAGGAAATCGACAAGCTGCATGCGCGCATTCACCGGGTGCCCTTCCTCGACACCTTCGATCTCAAGTACAACCTGCTGGTCAAGCAACCCAACCCCAGCTCCAAGGCGGTGATGTTCTGCCTGATGGACGTCTCGGGGTCCATGACCCAGGCCACCAAGGATATCGCCAAGCGCTTCTTCATCCTCCTGTACCTGTTCCTCAAGCGGAACTACGACAAGATCGACGTGGTATTCATCCGCCACCATACCAGCGCCAAGGAGGTGGACGAGGAAGAGTTCTTCTATTCCCGCGAGACCGGCGGCACCATCGTCTCCAGCGCGCTCAAGCTGATGCAGGAGATCATGGCCGAGCGCTACCCGATCAACGAATGGAATATCTATGCCGCCCAGGCGTCGGATGGCGACAACTGGAATGACGATTCGCCGATCTGCCGGGATATATTGATCAAGCAGATCATGCCCTACGTGCAGTACTTCACCTACGTGGAGATTACCCCGCGCGAACATCAGGCACTGTGGTACGAGTATGAGCAGGTCTGCGAGACGTTCGCCGACACCTTCGCCCAGCAACAGCTGGTCTCGGCGGCGGACATCTACCCGGTATTCCGCGAACTGTTCCAGCGGAGGCTATCGACATGACGCCTTATGACGACGCCAGCAGCGAGAAGAAGCGCCAACCGCTGTCCACCGGCTCGGAATGGACCTTCGAGCTGATCCGCGCCTACGACCGCGAGATCGCCCGGATTGCCGAGCGCTATGCCCTGGATACCTACCCGAACCAGATCGAGGTGATCACCGCCGAGCAGATGATGGACGCCTATGCCTCGGTCGGCATGCCCCTGGGCTATCACCACTGGTCCTATGGTAAGCACTTCCTCAGTACCGAGAAGGGCTACAAGCGCGGACAGATGGGCCTGGCCTACGAGATCGTGATCAACTCCGATCCCTGCATCGCCTACCTGATGGAAGAGAACACCATGTGCATGCAGGCATTGGTGGTGGCCCACGCCTGCTACGGCCACAACAGCTTCTTCAAGGGCAACTACCTGTTCCGCACCTGGACCGATGCCAGCTCGATCATCGACTACCTGGTATTCGCCAAGCAGTACATCACCCAGTGCGAGGAGCGTCACGGTATCGATGCCGTGGAGGATCTGCTGGACTCCTGCCATGCGCTGATGAACTACGGGGTAGACCGCTACAAGCGCCCCTATCCGATCTCCGCGGAGGAAGAGCGGCGCCGGCAGAAGGAGCGCGAAGAACACCTGCAGCGGCAGATCAACGATCTCTGGCGAACCATCCCCAAGAGCAGCGGCAAACGCGGCGACCAGGACGACAAGCGCTTCCCGTCGGAGCCCCAGGAGAACATCCTGTACTTTCTGGAAAAACACGCGCCGCTGCTCGAGCCCTGGCAGCGCGAGGTGATCCGCATCGTGCGCAAGATCGCCCAGTACTTCTACCCGCAGCGCCAGACCCAGGTGATGAACGAGGGCTGGGCCTGTTTCTGGCACTACACGCTGATGAACGACCTCTACGACGAGGGCCTGGTCACCGACGGCTTCATGATGGAGTTTCTCCAGTCCCACACCAGCGTGATCTACCAACCGCCCTTCGACAGCCCCTACTACAGCGGTATCAACCCCTACACCCTGGGGTTCGCCATGTACCGCGATATCCGCCGGATCTGCGAGGAGCCCACCGAGGAGGACCGACGCTGGTTCCCCGATATCGCCGGCAGCGACTGGTTGAGTACGCTGAAGTTCGCGATGAACAGCTTCAAGGACGAGAGCTTCATCCTGCAGTACCTCTCGCCCAAGGTGATCCGCGACCTCAAGCTGTTCAGCATCCTCGACGACGATCAGAAGGACGAGCTGCTGGTGCCCGCCATCCACGACGAAGCAGGCTACCGCGTGATCCGCGAGAACCTCGCCGCACAGTACAACCTCGGCAACCGCGAGCCCAATGTGCAGATCTGGAGCATCGACCGTCGCGGCGACCGCTCGCTGACCCTGCGCCACCAGCAGCATGACCGCAAACCGCTGGGCAGTTCTACCGAAGAGGTGATGAAACACCTGCATCGGCTCTGGGGTTTCGACATCCACCTCGAGACCATGCAGGGCGACAAGCTGATCGATACCCAGCACGTACCGCCCAGGAGCGATACCGACCCCGACGGCGACTACCCTCGACTCGACCTGGTGATTCCGCCCATCTGAGCGACTGACGCCCTAGGTACAGCGCCACCGCCCGGAGCAACGGGCGGCGGCTGCACGCCCATTGCGGCGCACCGGCTCATTTCCACGACAAGGCTTTTCCCCCCGCGCCCCGCAACCGCTATCCTCTGCGGCAACGGAGGTAGTCATGCAGATTTTCAAAGTGGGCGGCGCCGTGCGCGACCGCTTGTTGGGGCAACCGGTCAATGAAGTCGACTGGGTCGTGGTCGGGGCCACGGCCGAACAGATGCAAGCGCTGGGCTATCGTCCGGTGGGGGCAGACTTCCCGGTCTTTCTCCACCCGCAGACCGGCGAGGAGTATGCCCTGGCGCGCACGGAGCGCAAGAGCGGCCGCGGCTACGGCGGCTTTACCTTCTACGCCAGCCCGGACGTCACCCTCGAGCAGGACCTGATCCGTCGCGACCTGACGGTCAATGCCATGGCCGAAGACGCCGAGGGCCAGCTGATCGATCCCTATGGCGGCCAGCGTGACTTGCAGGCCAGGATCCTGCGCCACATTTCCCCGGCCTTCGCCGAAGACCCGCTGCGGGTGCTGCGGGTCGCCCGCTTCGCAGCCCGTTATGCGCCGCTGGGCTTTAGCGTGGCCAGCGAGACCCTGGCGCTGATGAGCCAGCTCAGTGCGTCTGGCGAGCTGGACGCTCTGAGCCCCGAACGCAGCTGGAAGGAAATTTCCAGGGCGCTGCTGGAGCCACGTCCCGACGTTTTCATCCAGGTGCTGCGCGACTGCGGCGCGCTTGCCGCCCTGCTGCCGGAAGTCGATGCCTTGTTCGGCGTACCGCAACCGCCAGCCCACCACCCGGAAATCGATACCGGTGCGCACATCCTCGGCGTGTTGCGCCAATGCGCCGAACATCGGCAGCCGCTGCCGGTACGCTGGGCCTGCCTGCTGCATGACCTTGGCAAAGGCCTGACCGACCCGGGTGATTGGCCCAGACATATCGCTCACGAACGTCGTGGTCTGAAACTGATACGCGCGGTGAACCAGCGCTGCAAGCCCCCCCGGGATTGCCAGGAGCTGGCTCTGCTGGTCGGCGAGTACCACACCCACGGGCATCGCGCCCTGGAACTGAAGGCCTCCACCCTGCTCGACCTGCTGCAAAGCCTCGACGCCTACCGGCGCCCACAGCGCTTCGAGGAATTCATCGCGGCCTGCGAAATGGATGCCCGCGGCCGCGAGGGCCTGGAGCAACGCACCTACCCCCAGGCCGACTACCTGCGCGGCGCCCTCGCGGCAGCCCGCGCAGTCGCGGTGCAGCCGTTGCTGGAGCAGGGGTTCAGCGGGGCAGAACTGGGCGAAGCACTCAAGCGAGAACGCCTCGCAGCGCTCAAGGCCTACAAGGCCAACGCCGCAGCAGCGGTGTCACCCGGTCACTGAAGATCCGGCGAGCGCTGGATCAACTCGACCGGGGTCAGCTCGACGCCACGCCACTGGAAAGCCACCGGCCACAACTGCTGGTCGATCCGCGCATCGTGCCAGAGTTCGGCGAAGCGACGGCGCTCGAGCGGGTGCAGACTGTCCGGCAGCAGCTGAGCCAATGGCCACAGGACGAAGGCATTTTTCAGGATTTCGGCGCGTGGCAGCACCAGCCCGTCGAAGTTACCTACCAAGTCATCGAACAGCAGCACGTCGATATCCAGCGGCAGCCCCTTGCGGTCAGGTGCATAGCGGCCGTTGTCCGCTTCGATGAACTTCAGCCGGCGATCCAGCTCGCCCAGCGGCAGCGCGGTAAACCCGGCCACCACCAGATTGAGAAAGGGACCACTCTTGATACCCACTGCCCGGCTCTCCACCACCGGCGAGCAGCGCATATCCTGGAGGATCGCGGCCAACGCCTCGAGCCCGGCGCGCAAATGGTCCTCACGCTCGACATTGCTGCCCAGCCCCAGCACAACCGGCGTTAGCGACATCCGCGCTCGATCTCCACACCGACGCCACCGATGGCGGCCGGCACTGCGCCGGGCTTGGTCAGCTTGAGGCGCAGCCAGGGAATCTGGAACTCGCCCATCAACACCTCGGCCAGGCGCTCGGCAAAGGTCTCCACCAGGATGAATTGCGACTCGCCAGCGAAGTTCTGGACCCGGGCCGCTACCGCGGCGTAGTCGAGCGCCTTGCTCAGGTCGTCGCCCGCCGCGGCCGGGCGAATGTCCCAGCCCAGCCAAAGGTCCAGGCGCAAGCACTGACGAATGGTGCGCTCCCAGTCGTAGGCGCCAATTACCGTATCGACTTCCAGACCTTCGATAAAGACTGTGTCCAAGCACGCTCTCCACGGCACGACAAGGCTGCCGCACCTAGTTAGAATCGAGGCATCCCCCGTCCAGGAATGGATACCATGTTTTGGCTGCTGGCGCTCCTCGCTTACCTGCTCGGCTCGTTGTCCTTCGCCATCCTGCTTAGCCGCCTGGCCGGAGGCCCCGATCCACGCATCAGCGGCTCGGGCAACCCGGGGGCAACCAATATGCTGCGGGTCGCCGGCAGGCGCCTGGCCATACTCACCCTGCTCGGCGACCTACTCAAGGGCCTGCTGCCGGTGCTGATCGCCCAGCTGAGCGGCCTCAGCCTGCAAGAGCAAGCCTGGGTCGGCCTGGCCGCCGTCGTCGGCCACCTCTACCCACTATACTTCCGCCTGCGCGGCGGCAAGGGTGTCGCCACCGCCGCCGGCATGCTCCTGGGCGTCTATCCGCCAGCGGCACTGCTGGCACTCGGCGCTTGGCTGCTGACCTTCAGCATGACCCGCACCAGCTCCCTGGCAGCGCTGATCGCCACGCCCCTGACCCTGCCGCTGCTGGCCTGGCAACAACCTGCCGCCCTGCTACCGATGAGCGTGCTGACAGGTCTCATCGCCTGGCGCCATCGCGGCAATTTACGCGATCTTTCCGCTGGTCGTGAACGTCACTTCTAACTAAATCTTGCAGACGCCAGGTCCCGAGGCTCAGCCCCGCAACGCCGGCAAGGTCTCCATGGACCAGCGCGCCTGCACGGCAATGCTCAAGCCCTCGTGCTGGCCCGCCAGCAACCGCTGGCAACCAGCGTAGGCGATCATTGCGCCATTGTCGGTGCAGAAGGCCGGACGCGCATAGAACACTCGCCCCTGCACGCTGCCGAGCATGTGCTCCAGCGACTCGCGCAAGGCCTTGTTGGCACTGACCCCACCGGCGATCACCAGGCTGTTCAAGCCGGTCTGCTTGAGCGCCCGGCGGCACTTTATCGTCAGGGTATCGACCACCGCCTGCTGAAATGCCAGGGCGATGTCGCATTTTGTCTGCTCGCTGTCATCGCCAGCGGCCTGGCATTGCTGCCAGGTATTGAGGGTGAAGGTCTTCAGCCCGCTGAAACTGAAATCCAGGCCCGGACGATCGGTCATTGGCCGCGGGAAGGTGAAGCGCCCCGGGACACCCTTTTCTGCCAGGCGGGCGATTTCCGGGCCGCCCGGGTATCTCAGCCCCATCAGCTTGGCGGTCTTGTCGAAGGCCTCGCCCGCAGCATCGTCGAGCGACTCGCCGAGCAGCTGATAGCGGCCGATGCCATCGACCCGAACCAACTGGGTATGGCCACCGGAGACCAGCAGGGCGACGAAAGGAAAAGACGGCGGCTGCGCCTCCAACATCGGCGCCAGTAAGTGACCTTCCATATGGTGCACGCCCAGGGCCGGAATCCCCCAGGCAAAGGCCAGCGCCTGGGCGCAGGACGCACCGACCAGCAGCGCACCGACCAGCCCGGGACCGGCGGTATAGGCAATCGCCTCGATATCGGTGGGCACGCAGCCGGCCTGTGCCAGCACCTGGCGAATCAGTGGCAGCATGCGCTTGACGTGATCACGCGAGGCCAACTCGGGCACCACCCCGCCGTAGACCCAGTGCAGATCGATCTGGCTGAACAGCGCATCGGCCAGCAGGCCGCGCTCGCTGTGGTAGAGTGCGACGCCGGTTTCGTCGCAGGAGGTTTCCAGTCCCAGTACCAACATGGGGTAGCGCCTTGATCAAAGGGGGGGGCGTGTCTCGAAGGCGCGCATGATAATAGGCGCCGACATGCACAGACCAGCGCTTTTCGATCAGAGGCTTTGCATTCCGCGCGGCGAAACGGTAACATCCGCAACCCTTAAAAACCTACGTTCTCCAGCGCCATTTGCCGGGAGTACGTTACCACCCCGTATTAAACGAAGGTACGCCCTGGATGCCAGCCGTCAAAGTTAAAGAGAACGAACCCTTCGACGTAGCCCTGCGTCGCTTCAAGCGCTCCTGTGAAAAGGCCGGTATTCTGGCCGAAGTTCGTAGCCGTGAGTTCTACGAAAAGCCGACTGCCGAGCGCAAGCGCAAAGCAGCAGCTGCAGTTAAGCGCCACGCCAAGAAAGTTCAGCGCGAACAGCGCCGCAGCGTGCGTCTGTACTAACAAGTACCGACTGCTTCGCCGCAGCAAACAGCGCCCGGCCCTCGCCGGGCGTTGTTGTTACAGCCCGCTCTCGGCAACCACCACCACTCCGCTTCGCTCGCTCGGCGAATGTTCGGAGTTCTCTCGTTTCCGCGCGCCGCTACCAAGCCGCTCCGCACGGCAGTATTGTGAACGCCTATGGCCGGCCTGATCCCGCAGTCCTTTATCGATGACCTGCTCAACCGCACCGACATCGTCGACGTGGTCGCCTCGCGCATCCAGCTGAAAAAGGCCGGCAAGAACTACACCGCCTGCTGCCCCTTCCACAAAGAAAAGACCCCCTCCTTCAGCGTCAGCCCCGACAAGCAGTTCTATTACTGCTTCGGCTGCGGCGCCGGCGGCAACGCCCTGGGCTTCGTCATGGACCACGACCAACTGGATTTCCCCCAGGCGGTCGAAGACCTGGCCAAGCGCGCCGGCATGGAGGTGCCACGCGAAGAGGGTGGCCGCAGCAGCAAACCGCGCCAGCCCACGGACTCGCCGCTGTACCCACTGCTGAGCGCCGCCGCCGAGTTCTACCGCCAGGCCCTGAAGAGCCACCCGCAACGCAGAGCCGCGGTGGACTACCTGAAAGGCCGCGGCCTGTCCGGGGAAATCGCCCGCGACTTCGGCCTCGGCTTCGCCCCGCCAGGCTGGGATAACCTGCTCAAGCACCTGGCCGGTGACAGCCTGCAACTGAAAGCGATGATCGACGCCGGATTGCTGGTCGAGAATACCGACAGCGGCAAGCGCTATGACCGCTTCCGCGACCGGGTGATCTTCCCGATCCGCGACAGCCGCGGCCGGGTAATCGCCTTCGGCGGCCGAGTACTCGGCGACGACAAGCCGAAATACCTGAACTCCCCGGAGACCCCGGTTTTCCACAAGGGCCAGGAGCTTTATGGCCTGTTCGAGGCCCGCAAGCACAACCGCGACCTCGAAGAAATCATGGTGGTCGAGGGCTACATGGACGTTATCGCCCTGGCCCAGCAGGGCCTGCGCAATGCTGTCGCCACCCTCGGCACCGCCACCAGCGAAGAACACCTCAAGCGCCTGTTTCGCATCGTGCCCAGCGTACTGTTCTGCTTCGATGGCGATGCCGCCGGGCGCAACGCCGCTTGGCGCGCACTGGAGGCAACCCTGCCCAGCCTGCAGGACGGACGCCGCGCCCGCTTCCTGTTCCTGCCGGACGGCGAAGACCCGGACAGCCTGGTGCGCAGCGAAGGCACCGAGGCCTTCCGCGCCCGTATCGTTCAGCAGGCACAGCCATTGGCCGACTATTTCTTCCAGCAACTCAGCGAGGAAGCCGACCCGCGCTCACTGGAAGGCAAGGCCCACTTGATGACCCTGGCCGCTCCCTTGATCGACAAGATCCCCGGCACCAACTTGCGCACCCTGATGCACCAGCGCCTCGGCGAAATCACCGGCCTCAACAGCGAAACACCAGCCCAGGCCGCCGCCAGCAGACCCAGCGCACCGCCATCCGCCAGCACGGCGAGCGAACTGCCGGATTATCACGACATTCCCGACAGCGCCTACTATGAAGCCGCCCCCCATTACGAGGTTTACCCGCAGCCCGCCCCACCACAGCACTTCGAGGCGAGCGGCAAGCACAAGGCGAAGGGCAAGGGCGCCTGGAAGAAAGAAGGCGGCAAATGGAGCAAGCGCGATCGCGACGACTTCCCGCCTCGCACCGCCGTCAGCGTCGAATCGCCGCACCTGAGCGCCTTGCGCAGCCTGCTGCATCACCCGGAACTGGCACAGAAAGTCGAAGACGTCAGTCACTTCGCCGCCGAAGACGATACCTACGCACAGCTGCTGGTCGCCCTGCTCGGCGCCCTGCAGAAGAATCCCAAACTGCGCTCCCTGCAGCTGATCGCACGCTGGCACGGCACCGAACAGGGGCGCCTGCTGCGGGCCCTGGCGGAAAAGGAATGGCTGATCGATCAAACCAACCTTGAACGGCAGTTTTTCGACACCATTACTACACTTGCAGACAACCAGTCACAAAGGCGACGTGAACAGGCACTGCGTAGCATCCTGCACAAGAGCCCAAGCGAACTAACCGCCGAGGAAAAGGCTCTATTGAGAGAGCACTACAGCCTCCCCTCCTCCCCGAGCGACAAGAGCTCAACTGGCGCCTGAAAGCTAACCTGAGGTATAATCCTCGGCTTGTTTTTAGCCCGCCAAGACCTTCAGTGGATAGGGTGTTATGTCCGGAAAAGCGCAACAGCAGTCTCGTTTGAAAGAATTGATCAGCCGTGGTCGTGAGCAGGGTTACCTGACTTACGCGGAGGTCAATGACCACCTGCCGGAGGATATTTCCGACCCGGAACAGGTGGAAGACATCATCCGCATGATCAACGACATGGGGATCAACGTATTCGAGAGTGCTCCGGATGCGGACGCCCTGTTGTTGGCCGAAGCCGACACCGACGAAGCCGCCGCCGAAGAAGCTGCCGCTGCACTCGCCGCCGTTGAAACCGATATCGGCCGCACCACTGACCCGGTGCGCATGTACATGCGCGAAATGGGCACGGTGGAACTGCTGACCCGCGAAGGCGAGATCGAAATCGCCAAGCGCATCGAGGAAGGCATTCGTGAAGTCATGGGCGCCATCGCCCACTTCCCCGGTACCGTCGACAGCATCCTCGCCGAATACAACCGCGTCACCACCGAAGGTGGCCGCCTGGTCGAAGTCCTCAACGGCTATATCGACCCGGACGACGGCAGCGTGCCCGCCGAGGCCGCCGCGCCGGTCCCGACCAAGGATGGCGCCGCCGCCGCTGACGACAGCGACGACGAGGACGAGGACGACAGCGACGACGAAGAGGAAGAAGGCGACGGCGGTCCCGACCCGGAAGAAGCGCTGCGCCGCTTCACCGCCATCGCCGAACAACTTGAAGCCGCCAAGAAGGCCCTGAAGAAGCACGGCCGCTCCAGCAAACAGGCCATCGCCGAACTGAACGACCTGGCCGTGCTGTTCATGCCCATCAAGCTGGTGCCCAAGCAGTATGACGCCCTGGTGGTGCATGTACGCGCCGCGCTGGAGCGCCTGCGCGCCCAGGAACGGGCCATCATGCAGCTGTGCGTACGGGATGCGCGCATGCCGCGTGCCGACTTCCTGCGCCTGTTCCCCGGCAATGAGATCGACCCCAACTGGGCCGTGGATCTGGCCAAGGGCAAGGCCAAGTATGCCGAAGCCATCGGCAACCTGCAGGCGGAGATCCAGCGTTGCCAGCAGAAACTGGCCGACCTGGAAGCCGAGTGCGACCTGACCCTGGCCGAGATCAAGGACATCAACCGGCGCATGTCGATCGGCGAAGCCAAGGCACGTCGGGCGAAGAAGGAAATGGTCGAGGCCAACCTGCGCCTGGTGATCTCCATCGCCAAGAAGTACACCAACCGCGGCCTGCAGTTCCTCGACCTGATCCAGGAAGGCAACATCGGCCTGATGAAGGCGGTGGACAAGTTCGAATACCGCCGCGGCTACAAGTTCTCGACCTACGCCACCTGGTGGATTCGCCAGGCGATCACCCGCTCGATCGCCGACCAGGCGCGCACCATCCGGATTCCGGTGCACATGATCGAGACGATCAACAAGCTCAACCGCATTTCCCGGCAGATGCTCCAGGAAATGGGTCGCGAACCGACCCCGGAAGAGCTGGGCGAGCGCATGGAAATGCCCGAGGACAAGATCCGCAAGGTATTGAAGATCGCCAAAGAGCCGATCTCCATGGAAACGCCGATCGGCGACGACGAAGACTCGCACCTGGGCGACTTCATCGAGGACTCCACCATGCAATCGCCGATCGACGTGGCGACCGTGGAAAGCCTCAAGGAAGCCACCCGCGAAGTACTCGCAGGCCTCACCGCACGTGAAGCCAAGGTACTGCGGATGCGCTTCGGCATCGACATGAATACCGACCATACCCTCGAGGAGGTCGGCAAGCAGTTCGATGTGACGCGCGAGCGGATTCGCCAGATCGAAGCCAAGGCGCTGCGCAAGCTGCGCCACCCGACGCGAAGCGAGCACATGCGCTCATTCCTCGACGAATGACAACACAACCCCCGGCCCAAACCGGGGGTTTTGCTTTGCCACCATCGAAGCGATAAACGCCGGCTACACTCGGACTGTGCCCCCGCCATAGTGAGGCTGCCATGCCGCTGATGTCGGCCATTTTGCTGTTGTGCCTGGCGTGCTGGACGGTTTCGAGCCATGCCCTGTCGCTCAACGAAGAAGAACGCCGCTGGCTGAGCGAACACCCCGTGATTCGCCTCGGGGTCGATGCGTCCTGGCCACCATTCGAGTTCCGCGACGAACAAGGGCGCTACCGAGGGCTCGCCGCCGACTATATTGCCCTTATCGAGCAGCGTCTCGGCGTGCGCATGCAGCCCGTCGAGCCCAGTAGCTGGAGCGAAGTGCTGAACCAGGCCAAGGCGGGACAGCTCGACCTGCTGCCGGGCGTGATGAGCACGGCGCAGCGACAGACCTACCTGCGGTTCACCCGTCCCTACCTGGATTTCCCGATCATCATCATGGCGCGCAGCAACGGGCCGCAGCCGCACCGCCTCGCCGACCTCTATGGCCTGCGCACCGCGGTGGTCGACAGCTATGCGCCGCACGAGCTGTTGCGCCAGCAGCATCCCGACCTGGCCCTGACCCCGCTACCCAGCGTGAATGCCGCGCTGCAGGCGCTGGCCACCGGCCAGGTGGACGCCTTCGTCAGCGACCTCGCCTCCAGCGTCTGGAGCCAGCGCCAACTCAAGCTGGAAGGCCTGCTGATCAGCGGCGAAACGCCCTACCGCTACCAGCTGGCCATGGCCGCCCCCTACGCCCAGGAGCCTCTGATCGGCATTCTCGACAAGCTCTTCGCCGAGCTGACCCCGGATGAAATCGCCGCCCTGCGCGAGCCCTGGGTGGGCGACGTGCTGGACAAGCGCATGCCCTGGCCGGAGATACTGCTGTATGGCTTGCCCAGTCTGCTGGCGCTGATGACCATCATCGCCACAGTCAGCCACATCAACAGGCGCCTGCGCAGCGAGATTCGCAGCCGCAAGGCGCTGGAGGACGAACTGCGCAGCAGCGAACTGCACTACCGCAGCCTGGTGGAGAGCCTCTCCGCCATCGCCTGGGAGGCCCCGCCGGGCAAGCCGGTGTACTCCTATGTCTCGCCCCACGCCGAGAAGCTGCTGGGCTACCCCTTGCAGGACTGGCTGCAGCCGGGCTTTCGTCAGCGCGCCATCCACCCCGACGACCTCGACCGGGTCATGCACCTCGACGCCCCCCAGCGCCACGACGGCGCCGACCAGATTGCCGAATACCGCATGCTGGCGCTCGATGGTCGCTGCATCTGGGTCCGCGAGCTATCCACCCAACTGCATCTGGGCGAGCAACCCATTATCCGCGGGCTGATGATCGACATCACCGAGGCCAAGCAGACCGAACAGGCGCTGCGCCTGTCCGAGCAGAAGTTCGCCTCGGTTTTTCAGCAGTGCCCGGACATCCTGCTGATTGCCAGCCAAGCCGATGGCCGCTTGCTCGATGCCAACAACGCCTTCGAGCAACAGACCGGTATCCCCGTCGCTCAGGCGCTGGGCAACACCAGCGACGCCCTCGACCTCTGGGGCGCACCCGGCGTTGCCGCCATGCTGCAACGACACCTGCGAGGCAAGAGCCTGCGCAACCTGGAGATACCCGTGCGCCGCAGGGACGGTTCGCTGTTCACCGCGCTGCTCTCCGCTCAGGCGTTCCGGCTCGACCATACGCCGGCGATGGTGCTGGTGATGCGCGACATCAGCCAGCTCAAGGCCACCCAGCAGCAGCTGCAGATCTCCGAAGAAAAGTTCGCCAGGGCCTTCCACGCCTCGCCCGACGGCATGCTCATCACCCGCATCGCCGACGGCCAGCTGATCGAGGTCAACGAGGGGTTCAGCCAGATCACCGGCTACAGCAGCCAAGAAGCCATTGGCCACTCGACTCTGGAGCTGGGCATCTGGGCCAATCCCGACGACCGCACCCGGATGATCGAGCGAATCCAACAGCACGGCCGCTTGCGGGACCAGGTCGCCCTCATTCGCACCCGCGACGGTCGCACCCGCCTGTGCGAACTGTCCGCCCAGCCGGTGCCGATCGGCGACCAGCCCTGCCTGCTGACCATTGCCCGCGACATCACCGAACGGCAGATCATGCAGGAGAAACTCCAGCAGGCCGCCACCGTCTTCGAAAGTACCGCAGAGGGCGTGTTGATCACCGACCCGCACAAGCGCATTGTCGCGGTCAATCGCGCCTTCACCAGCATTACCGGCTACAGCGAAGCCGAGGCACTCGGCCAGACGCCCCAGTTGCTCGCCTCGGACCAACACGACCAGGCCTTCTACAACGCCATGTGGCGGCAACTGGAGGACCAAGGCCACTGGCAAGGCGAGATCTGCAACCGGCGCAAGAACGGCGAGCTCTACCCCGAGTGGCTGACCATCAGCGCCGTGCGCAACGAGGCGGATCAGATCACCCATTTCGTTGGCGTGTTCGCCGATATCAGCCCGCTGAAACATGCTCAGGCGCGCCTCGACCACCAGGCCCACCACGACCCCCTGACCGGGCTGCCCAACCGCACCCTGTTTGAAACCCGACTGCGCCACGCCCTGGAAGACGCCCGCGAAGAGCAGAGCCAGGGCGCCGTGCTCTTCCTCGACCTGGACCGTTTCAAGCACATCAACGACAGCCTCGGCCATCCGGTCGGCGACCAACTGCTCAAGGGCATCGCTCAGCGGCTCAAGGAGCGGCTGCGCGACGTCGACACCGTTGCCCGCCTGGGGGGCGATGAATTCATCATCCTGCTGCCCGGCCTGCATCAGGCCGACGACGCAGAGCAGATCGCCAACAAGCTACTGGCCTGCTTCACACCGCCCTTCCAGCTCGACGCCCATGAATTCTTCGTCAGCGCCAGCATCGGCGTCAGCCTCTATCCGAAGGATGGCGTCGACGTCGCCACCCTGGTGAAAAACGCCGACGCGGCCATGTACCGTTCCAAGGCCAAGGGCCGCAATCGAGTGGAGCTCTACACCCGCGACCTGACGTTTCAAGCCACCGAGCGCGTGGCCCTGGAGCATGAGTTGCGCCGCGCCCAAGAACGCGGCGAACTGCAGCTGTACTACCAACCCAAGATGAGCCTGGCCAACCAGCAGCTGATTGGCGCCGAAGCCCTGCTACGCTGGCACCACCCGCGCTTCGGCGAGGTCCCGCCCAACCGCTTCATCCCCCTGGCCGAAGAAACCGGGCTGATCCTGCCCATTGGCGACTGGGTCCTGCAGCAAGCCTGCCGGCAGATGCGCGAATGGCAAGCCCGGCATGCGCCCTTTGGCCCGCTCTCGGTCAACCTGGCCGGCGAGCAACTGCGCCAGCCGCGCCTGCGCCACTACATCGCCGGCCTACTCGCGGACAACGCCCTCGACCCCAGCCTGCTGCAGCTAGAGATCACCGAAGGTTTCATCATGAACCAGACCGAAGAGGCCCTGGGCATCCTCCACCAGCTCAAGGCCCTCGGCGTGCAGCTGGCCATCGACGACTTCGGCACCGGCTACTCCTCGCTGAGCTACCTCAAGCGCCTGCCCCTGGACATCCTGAAAATCGATCGCTCCTTCGTCCTCGGCCTGCCGGACGACCCCAACGATGTCGCCATCGCCCGCGCCATCATCGCCCTGGGCCGCAGCATGCGCCTGACCGTGATCGCCGAAGGCGTGGAAACCAAGGCGCAGGAACTGTTTCTCGCCGCCGAGGGCTGCGAACAGATCCAGGGTTACGTCGTCAGCCGCCCGCTGACGGCCCAGGCGTTCGCCGACAAATTCCTCGAATCGCCCCGTTCGGTTGGCGCCGCCCTGCAGGCGCCGGTATAATCCGCCGGCCTTCTGGGGGCCTATAGCTCAGTTGGTTAGAGCAGAGGACTCATAATCCTTTGGTCCACGGTTCGAGTCCGTGTGGGCCCACCATATCAATCAACGACTCAAGCCCACCTTCACGGTGGGCTTTTTCGTCTATGACGGCGCCGCCTTGAGTCAGGGCTATCAGCGCGCCCTGCAGGCGCTGGACAAAGGTCGGCAACCCCGGCCGTGCAACGCCCAGCGCCCGGGGCTCAGCTGCCGGGATGCCGACTGCTCCCTGCTCGGCAGGTTGGCCGGCGGCGCATTCGACGGCATCCACCGCGCCCCATGCTTCCTGGACATGACCAGAAATACGCCGATGACCTCGCCTGGCAGGGGGAGCCAAGCCTGCGCCAACGGGCAGCAGCGGTAATGGCCATAAGCCGCCGCCAGTGCGTCCAATCTTTCGGAAGTACCCTGAGCGTCGCCGCCCAGGCAATCGACGTAGCCAGCGCCGTAGCCAGCGCCAGTAGAGGGCAATATGCTGGTCGCCCTGGTGATGGGCCACGAGGTGGCTCGTGACAGCACGCATGCTCAAGTGACCGAAGCGGGTCAACGACCCATTGAAGAAACACGTGACCGTGCCGATAACTGAGTCTGTCCCCTTGCTGCGCAGGCGGGTTGCTGCAAGTAAATACTCGTAGCACCTCGGTCAGCCACCTAACCATGCACCAGAGGCCTTTCTGATGAAGATCAAAACCAAACTGCTGGCGAGCTTTCTGGTTGCCACCCTGGTTCCTGTGCTGATCGTGGCGCTACTGACCATCCGCAACGTGACGGAGCAGGCCAGCACCCATTTCCGCGAGTCCAGCAGCCTGGATGTGCAACTGGTGGACAACACCTTCGTCACCTTCTTCAACTCCGTTGGGCATACCGTCTCGGCAATGGCCGCCTACCCCGCCGTCAGGGACACCAACGGCGGCGAACTGAGCACCTACTTCGGCGAGGCGCAAAAGCCCAGCCAGGTCGCCACCGCTCATGGCGGCCGCGAGAAGCAGATCTTCGACTACTTCTCCACCATCGGTAACAACAATCCGGCCCTTGGCTACGTCTACATGAGTGACGCCAAGGGCGCCTACGTGGAGTGGCCGGGCACGGGCGACTACGGCAACTGGGACCCGCGCAAGCGCCCCTGGTTCGACATCGGCAAAGACGCCAACTTCCAGCTGGCGCGCCGCGACGGCTACTACTGGGAGCCCGACGATGCGGTCTATGTCTCGGTGCTCAAGGGCTTCAAGGACCAGGCCGGGAATTTTGCCGGGGTGGTGGCGGTGGATGTCTCGCTCAAGGCCCTCACCGACATGACGCAGAAGATCCGCTTCGGCGAAACCGGCTTCTTCATGCTGGTGGAAAACAGCGGCACCCTGCTGGTCGACGGCCACAAGCCGAGCAACAACTTCAAGAAGCTCGGCGAGCTGCAGGACGACTACTTCGCCACCATCGAGCGGACCCAGAATGGCCTGATCGAGGTGAGCATCGATGGGGTCGACTATATGGCCAACGTCTACACCTCACCGGAGTTGGGCTGGAAGTTCATCGGCTTCAAGCAGACCGACGAGATCTTCGCCAGCGCCAACGAACTGACCTGGCTGACCCTGATCGTCTCGGCCGTGCTGGTATTGCTGTTCGGCATCGCCGGCGTGGTCATCGCCAACCGTATCGTCACCCCGATCAACCTGGTCAAGGAAGGCCTGCGCACCATTGCCCAGGGCGAAGGCGACCTGACCCGGCGCCTGTCGCTGTTGAGCAAGGATGAAACCGGCGAGTTGGCCAACTGGTTCAATCAGTTCATCGAATCCACCCAGGCCATGATCAAGGTGATCAAGGACAACGCCATCAGCATGCACGGCGTCTCCGACCAGACCAACGCGCGCACCACGGCCATGTCCGCCAGTCTTCAGCGCCAGCTGGGCGCCGTGGAGCAGATCGTCACGGCGGTGACCGAGATGTCCTCGGCCGCCAACGAGGTGGCGCAAACCTGTGTCAGAACCGCCGATGCCTCCAAACAGGGCCTGGAGGCGACCCGCAACGGCAAGGAAGTGATCGCCCGCAGCACCGATGGGGTGAACAACCTGGGGGCGAGCATCCTCAGCTCCAGCAAGGTCATACAGGAGCTGGAGCGCGAGACGGTCAGTATCAACAATATTCTCTCGACCATTCAGCAGATCGCCGAGCAAACCAACTTGCTTGCCCTGAACGCCGCCATCGAAGCGGCCCGCGCCGGCGAGCAGGGCCGCGGATTTGCGGTAGTGGCCGACGAGGTGCGCAACCTGGCCAAGCGCACCCAGGACTCCACCGGCGAGATCAACAATATCCTCAACCTGCTGGTCAAGCGCATCTCGGAGGTCACGACAAGCATGAGCCAGAGCCTGGCCGAGTCGGACAAGGCGATCGAGCTGGCCAGCGAAGTCATGGAGGCCTTCGAGAACATCGAGGGCTCGGTGCAGATGATTCGCGACATGACCATGCAGATCGCCACGGCCACCGAGGAACAGCACCTGGTGACCGAGGACATCAACCAGAACGTCGTCGCCATCAACGACGCCGTCAGCCAGGTTTCCAACCAGGCCATGGAGGTGGAGCAATACTCCCGCGAGCAGCAAGAGCTCAGCAGCGCGCTCAAGCAGCTGGTGGGGCGCTTTCGCACCGAGTAGCTTAGGATTGCCATTCTTGGGTTCCCTATGGGCCCAGCACATCAGAAGCCGCGCACTGCGCGGCTTTTTGACTTCTGCGGTTTGCCAATGGCCATGCGAAGAGGGCTTATCCAATACCACCCGGCACCTATCGCGCTGAGGCAAAGTCACCAGCACGCCCCAAGGCAACATCCGGGATCAGCGCGCCAGCTTATGCCGCGCCGCATACAGGCAGATCATCTCCATGGCCAGGGTCGCGCCGGCCAGGGCGGTGACCTCGGCGTTGTCGTAGGGCGGCGCCACTTCCACCACATCCATGCCGACCAGGTTGATGCCGCGCAGGCCGCGCAGGATTTCCAGCGCCTGGTGGCTGGAGAGGCCGCCGCACACCGGGGTACCGGTGCCGGGGGCGAAGGCCGGGTCGAGGCAGTCGATGTCGAAGGTCAGGTACACCGGGTGGTCGCCGACCCGCGCGCGGATGCGCTCGGCGATCTGCTCCGGGCTGTGCCGGTGCACCTCGCGCGCATCCAGCACCTGGAAGCCCATGATATCGTCGTTGGTGGTACGCAGGCCGACCTGCACCGAGCGCGCCGGGTCGACCAGGCCTTCTTTCGCAGCATGGTAGAACATGGTGCCGTGGTCGATGCGCGCGCCCTCTTCGTCCGGCCAGGTGTCGCTGTGGGCGTCGAAGTGGATCAGCGACAGCGCGCCGTGCTGCTTCGCGTGAGCCTTGAGCAGCGGGTAGCTGATGAAGTGGTCGCCGCCGAGGGTGAGCATGGCGCAGCCGGCGGCGAGGATCTTGTCGGCATGGGCCTCGATCGCCGCCGGGGTATCCTGCGGGGTGCCGTGGTCGAAGTAGCAGTCGCCGTAGTCGATGCAGGCCAGCAGGTCGAAGGGGTCGAACTCCCAGGGAAAGTGGCGGGCCCATGCCGACTGGATCGAGGCGGCGCGGATCGCCCGCGGGCCGAAGCGGCTGCCGGGACGGTTGGTGGTGGCGGTGTCGAACGGCACTCCGCTGACCACCAGGTCGACGCCGCGCAGGTCGCGGGTATAGCGGCGGCGCATGAAGCTGGTGATGCCGGCGTAGGTCGGTTCGGCGCTGGTGCCGTACAGGCTGTCGCGGGTGATGGCCTGGTCGTTGTCGAAGGCGTGGTCCATGGTCGTCTACTCGTTCAGGTGATCAGTATTGGGTGCGGAACGCGGTCCACAGGCGGGTGCGCTTGCGCTGGTCCTTGAGCGCCATGATCTGCTCGGGGAACAGCCTGGCGCGCACCTCGGCGGCCGGGTAGATATCCGGATCGCTGCGCACCGCTTCATCGATCAGCGGCGCCGAGGCAGCGTTGGCATTGGCGAAATACAGCTCGTTGGTCAGCTCGGCGATCGCCTCGGGCTTGAGCATGTAGTCGATGAAGGCGCGGGCTGCCTGCGGGTGCGGCGCATCCTTGGGGATGGCCATGGTGTCGAACCAGATCAGCGTGCCTTCGCGGGGGATGCGGTAGACCACATCGAACGGCTGCTTGGTGTCCGCCGCCCGCGCCGCGGCCATGCCGGCATCGCCGGTATAGGTCAGCGCCAGGCACACGGCGCCGCTGGCCAGGTCGTTGATCTGCCGGGCGGAGTTCACGTAGAGCAGGTTGGGCTGCAGTTTCGCCAGCAGTTGCTGCGCGGCCGCGAGGTCCTCGCTGCTGGCGCTGTAGGGCGGCTTGCCCAGGTAGTTGAGCGCGATGGCGATCACCTCCTGGGGCGAGTCCAGCACGGCGATACCGCAATCCTTGAGCTTGCTCGCGTACTCCGGCTTGAACAGCAGGTCGAGGCTGTCCAGCGCCACGCCCGGCAGGCGCTGCTCGACCGCCTGCTGGTTGATACCCAGGCCCACGGTGCCCCAGGTATAGGGCACGCCGTACTGGTTGCCGGGATCGACGCCGGCCAGCTTGGCCAGCAACTCCGGATCGAGGTTGCCGGCATTGCTCAGGGCGCCGACCGGCTGCAGCGCCTTGGCCTGGATCGCCCGGGCCAGGCCGCTGGAAGCGGGAAACACGACGTCGTAGCCGCTGCCGCCGGTGAGCAGCTTGCTGTCGAGCACCTCGGTGCTGTCGAAGGTATCGTACTTGACCCGGATGCCGCTCTCGGCCTGGAAGCGCTCGAGCGCCTGCGGCGCCACGTAGTCGGCCCAGTTGTAGATATTCAGCACCCGCTCCTCGGCCTGCAACGGCAGGGTGAAGGCGAGCAGTAACAGGCTTGCGGCAAGGCGCATGGCGGTATTCCTCGGATGGATGGCCGACGGTGGCCGGCGGACACAGGGTGGAAACCGCGCAGCGTTTTCCACCCGCCAATGACGCAATCGGTGGATGGGAAAGACGTCATCCACCCTACGGCACTCATCCTGCGCCCGGTATTGCTTCCAATAAATACGAAGTGATCTACTCTGGCATCGATTGACATCAATGTTTGGAGCACCATGCTCAGCCAAGTCCGCGACCTCGACCTGCAACTGCTGCGCCTGTTCGTCACCGTGGTGGAAAGCGGCGGCTTCAGCGCCGCGCAAGGCGAACTGGGGATCGGCCAGTCGACCATCAGCACCCAGATGGCCAAGCTGGAAACCCGCCTGGGCTTTCGCCTGTGCGAACGCGGCAAGGCCGGTTTCCGCCTGACGCCCAAGGGTGAGCAGGTACTGCTGGCGGCGCACAAACTGTTCGCCGCCATCGAGACCTTCAAGGGCGAGGCCCAGGGCATGGCCGACAAGCTGCTCGGCACTCTCAGCGTCGGCCTGTCCGAGGCCCTCGACGACCAGGTGCTGGCGCGGGTCGGCGCCGCCATCGGCGCCTTTCGCCGGCGCAACCAGGACGTGCACATCGAGCTGCTCAGCGCCATGCCGGCCGAGCTGGAGCGACGCCTGCTGCAGGACCAGCTGCACCTGGCCATCGGCTACTTCTCCGGTACCCAGACCGCCCTCGACTACCGGCCGCTGTTCGAGGAGCAGCAGAGGCTGTATTGCGCCGCCGGTCACCCGCTGTTCGAACAGACGCCGCTCGCCGTGGAGCACCTGCAGGAGCAGGATGGCGTGCACCACCCCTACCGCTACAACCATCCCGCCGAGCCCTGGCAGGCCAGCGCCAGCAGTGCGCGCAGCGAGCAGGTCGAGGGCACCCTGGCCTTCATCCTCTCCGGCGCCCATATCGGCTACCTGCCCCGACACATCGCCGCGCCCTGGATCGCGCGCGGTCAATTGCGTGCGCTGCTGGCCGAACCACTCGGCTTCAGCGTGCGCTTCGACCTGGCCAGCCATCGCGGCCGCCAGCCAAGCGAGGCGCAACGCGCCATGGTCGAGGACTTGCTCACGGCCTTCGGCGCTACGCCCCCTGACTGACTGGCCCGTAGTGGTACAGGCCACCACCGGCCGTCGAAGCGCGAAGGCAGTCCCCGGGAGCGAGCAGTCAACTGGTTGGCGCGGCGGGTTCGAGTGCCAAGGCTTATGCCGCGACAAGATCGAGCAGGCAGACGGCGCGCAGCGGCAACGGCGAAGCCTGGCGCCTGGATGGCGCCTGGAGGCGCCGTCGAATCAGGCAGACCGGCCGCTATGGCTTGAAGTCGCGCGCATCCTGCGCCCACACATCCAGCGCTGGTTTGATGTCTTCCAGGCGTAGTTGGGTGCTGTCGTTTTCCAGCTGCAAGCCGTGGCCCTTGCGTACCACCCGCGCCATGGGCGCACTGCTACGGGCATCCAGCGCCTCCAGCTCGACGTAAATCTCGGTGTTCAGGTCGCGGGTTCCCGCCACCGTGCTGGCTGCCGCGGCAACCAGGGCGACGGGAACCACCTCGTACACCTTGAGCCCCTCTGGAGACAGGTTCACGGCGCTGATCGCCGAGCGCAGCACCAGGGTGTCCTGATCCGCTTGCTCGACGATGCGCAGGCGCCCCGCCAGCTCTCGCTGCATGGCTTGCTGCAGGTAGCTGGCGATCGCATCCAGGGTCTGCTGGCTGACCTGCGCGCTCGGCTGCGGCGCGGGATAGAACTGCGGCCTCTCCACCAGCACCGATGAATAGCGCTGGAGGTCGAAGCCCGGCGAGACCCAGCGCATGATCGGTGCGCCACTGGCCGACTGTGCGGGCTGCAGCGCCGAGTAGTCGGCAAGAAATCCCGAATACTGTTCGGGCCGAGTGCTGTCGCTGGCGCACCCTGAGAGCAACAGAGCAGTTGCCAAGCCAAGCGCAACAGGGACTTTCATCGTCATTGCGCACCTCCAGATAGGGTTGTGGTCGCTTAACTGTAGATGAGCCTCTGGCAGGCTGGGGATGAAGCCGCCCCAGACGGGGTCGGGCGGCGCGCTGGCAACTGGATTGCGTAGAGCACCGCGCTGAACTACAAACAGTGCTAGGCCGTTGCGCGGCGCGCCCTGCCGAACGACGTAGCCACGCCCAAGCGCTTGCTGGCTTATCCATCGCCAAGGGAGCCATACATGCTGGATTACGTCGCTCTCGGAATGCTGGTCTTCGTGGCGCTGGTGCTGTTCTACGGCATCATCGTCATCCACGACATTCCCTACGAGATCGCGCACAAGCGTCACCACCCCCATCAGGATGCCATTCATGTGGCGGGCTGGGTCAGCCTGTTCACCCTGCACGCGATCTGGCCGTTCCTCTGGATCTGGGCCACCCTCTATCGCGCCGACCGGGGCTGGGGCTTCGGCAACGGCCAGTCGCAGGACAGCCAGGTCGCGCGCCTGGAGGAAGAGCTGGCAGCGTTGCGCCTGCGGGTCGGCGCCCTGGAGCAGCCGCCTGCCGCCGCCCCCAAGACGCCAGCCGGGCAGGAGGATTGAGTCATGGACCTGTTGCTGATTCTGACCTACGCCGCCCTGTGCACGGCCATCTTCAAGCTCTTTCGCATCCCGCTGAACAAGTGGACCGTGCCCACCGCCTTCCTCGGCGGCGTGGTACTGATCGGCGCCTTGATCTTCCTGATGAACTACAACCACCCCTACTCGGAAGCCAGCCGCCTGTATTTCGTGTCGACGCCCGTGATTCCGGTGGTCAGCGGCCAGGTCGTGGAAGTGCCGGTGCAGCCCAACCTGCCGCTGGAACAGGGCGATATCCTGTTTCGCATCGACCCGACCCCCTTCGAAAACCGGGTCAAATCGCTCAAGGCGCAGCTGACCTCGGCCCAGGCCGATCGTTATCGCGCCAGCGAACTGGTCAAGCGCGGCATGGGCAAGCGGCGGGACCTGGATGTGATGACTGCCCAGGTCAACGATCTGCAGGCGCAACTCAATATCGCCCAGTACGAACTCGAACAGTGCGTCGTCCGGGCGCCCAGCCGCGGCTTCGTGACCCATGTCTCGCTACGCCCGGGCATGTATGCGACCACCCTGCCGCTGCGCCCGTCGATGGTGTTTATTCCCGACGAGGGGTATTACTACACGGCCTGGATGCGACAGAACAGCATGCTGCGGCTGCAGCCTGGCGACGAAGCGGAGGTGGCGTTCGACGGTATTCCCGGCCAGGTGTTCTCTGGCCGGGTGAAACAAGTGCTCAGCGTGATCGCCGAGGGACAGATCCAGCCCTCGGGCAACCTGACCAACTTCAACGGTGCGCAACCGCCGGGACGAGTGCCGGTGAACATCGAGATCACCGACCCGCGCTTCGCCGCCTATGCCGCGTCCTTGCCCGGAGGCGCCTATGCGCAAACCGCGATCTACAGCCAGCATTTGCGGCATCTCGCGGTGATGCGCAAGATCCTCCTGCGCATGGCGGCCTGGATGAACTACATTTTTCCCTTCCATTGACTCACCCGCAGTCGTTCTTGCTGCGCCCCCAGCCGAGCCGAACGTCATCGCCCAAAGCGCCTGGCCTCGCCTGGCTGCGCGCCGGCCCGGGGCATCGGCCTGACGTCAGGCTATAGTTTCAGCTCAGCCCCTCTTGTTCCCGCCCCGCTGGCAAGGAGTCCTAATGAGCAAGGTCCACCACGTCGCCGTCCTGGTCGGCAGTCTGCGCAAAGCCTCGATCAACCGTAAGCTGGCCCTGGCGCTGGCCGAACTGGCGCCGGCCTCGCTGAAGCTGGAGATCGTCGAGATCGGCGAGCTGCCGCTGTACAACGAGGACATCGACGGCGAACGACCGCCGCAGCCCTACAGCGATTTTCGCGACAAGCTCAAGGCAGCCGATGCCGTGCTGTTCGTCACCCCGGAGTACAACCGCTCGGTACCGGCGCCGATGAAGAACGCCATCGACGTCGCCTCACGTCCTCTCGGCCAGTGCGGCTTCAGCGGCAAGCCCGGTGCGGTGCTGAGCGCCTCGCCGGGTGCCATCGGCGGTTTCGGCGCCAACCAGCACCTGCGCCAGTCCATGGTAACGCTCGATGTGCCCATGATGCCGAAGCCGGAGGCCTACCTGGGCAATGCCGGCAGCTTCTTCGATGACGCTGGCATGCTCGATGACGACATCAAGCCGCTCCTGCAGAAATTCATCGATGCCTACGCCGAATGGGTGGCCCAGCACGTCAAGCGCTGAGCCTTCGCTCGGACGGTCAGCGCCTGGCTGAATATGCCTGAGGGTTGCCACATGGCGGAAGCGAAGTTCGAAGAGAGCTTCTGGCTGGATACCACGGTCGACAAGCGCGAACGAGAAGGCCTCGGTGACGCCCTGGCGCAGCGGGCACGCTCGGGACGGCCGATGGTCGGCTTCCAGCTGAAGAATGCCGACCTGGCCGGCATCGACCTGGTCAACCACGGCGAGCACGCGGGCTATCAGCTGCGCGATGCCGACCTGTACCGGGCCAATCTGCATGGCGCCCACCTGTTCGCCCTCGACCTGCGCGGCAGCTCGCTGATGAAGGCCGATCTGCGCCAGGCCAACCTGCACTGCGCCGATTTGCGCGGCTGCAACCTGCTGGGCATTCGTCTGGACGGCGCGCGCCTGGACAACGTGATCTGGGACCGCCAGCTGCTGCAGGAGCGCCAAGGCCGTCAGCGCCTGCGCAGCGGCGATTGTACAGGTGCCACCGAGCTGTTCCAGGAAGCCGAGGAAACCTATCGCAACCTGCGCCTGCACCTGGAGCAGGCCGGGCTGTTCGAGCAGGCCGGGCGCTTCTTCCACCGCGAGATGGTCATGCGCCGTCTACGGATGCCACGTTATTCGGCCCAGCGCCTGCTGTCCTGGCTGGTCGACCTGTTCAGCGGCTACGGTGAGAAACCGCTTAATGTGGTGCTGTTTTCCCTCGGACTGATCGGCTTCTGTGGCCTGCTGTACTTCCTGGTCGGCGTTCGTCTCGGCGAGCAGACACTGGGCCTGGCCCTGGACCGCGACCTGCTCGTCAACCTGATGGACCTGCTCAACTGCTTCTACTTCAGCGTGGTCACCTTCACCACCCTGGGTTACGGCGACATCAGCCCGCATGGGCTGGCCCGCCCCATCGCCGCCTTCGAAGCCTTTGTCGGCAGCTTCACCATGGCCCTGTTCGTTGTGGTCTTCGTCAAGAAGATGACCCGTTAGAGCGCCCTTCCGCACAGCCAGAGCCACCTTCCGCGACGGCCTGCGCTGGCAGGCGGGCTGCCAAACCATCGACTTCGCTGCCAACCAACTGCCCCTGACCGGCTGATACCTGCCTATTCACCAGTTGAATGCGGCGCAATGAGCACTTGGCTAATTGGACCGACCGGTCTATATAATCAGCCATGACCAAGACCAATACTCGCGACAAACTCATCGCCGCCATGGCCGACGCACTGCAGCGCAAGGGCCTGCATGGCGTCGGCCTGAGCGAACTGCTGGAGATCGCCGGGGCGCCCAAGGGCAGCCTCTACCACCACTTCCCCGGCGGCAAGAGCGAGCTGGCAGTGGCCGCTATCGACCACATTGGCCGGCGCATCGACGAGCAGTTCAGCCAGCTGTTCAGGCGCCATGGCGACCCGCTGGCGGCGCTGCACAGCTGGCTGCAGACGGCGCTGAGCCAGCTGGAAGACAGCCGCTTCGAACGTGGCTGCCCGCTGGCCACCGTCGCCCTGGAAAGCGGCCCCGAGGACGCCGAGATCCGCGCCGCGCTGCAGCGCATCTTCGCCGCCGTGCGCCTGTCCCTTAGCCAACAACTGCAGCAGCACGGCCATGCGCCCGAGTCCGCCACCAACCTCGCCGCGCTTTTCGTCGCCCTTTACGAAGGCGGCTTGCTCCAGGCCCGCGTTGCCGGCAGCAGCGAGCCCCTCAGACGGGCCGCCGACGCCCTGTTCAACATGACCCGGCAGACTCCGGGAGGAGACGCCCGATGATCCACGACCGCCTCGACATTCGCCGCGAGAGCCTGTCGCTACGCGCCTTGGACGGCTATCCCCTGACGGCCACCCGCTATCACGCGCCGCAACCGCTCGCCCAGCTGCTGATCGCCGGCGCCACCGGGGTTCCACAGGGCTTCTACCGGCGCTTCGCCGAGCATGCCGCGCGCCGTGGCTTCGACACCCTGACCCTGGACTTTCGCGGCATAGGCCTGTCGAAACCGCGGACGCTGCGCGGTGTCGAGATCGACTTCCTGGATTGGGCGCAAAGCGACCTGCCCGCCGCCGTCGACCTGCACCAGCATGCCGAGCGTCCGCTGTACCTGGTGGGTCATTCGTTCGGCGGCCATGCCTTCGGCCTGCTGCCCAACCACCACCGGGTGCAGGGCTTCTACACCTTCGGCACCGGCGCCGGCTGGCACGGCTGGATGCCCCGGGCCGAACGGCTGCGGGTACTGGCCATGTGGCGACTGGTCGGCCCGCTGCTGACCAGCGTCAAGGGCTACCTGGCCTGGAGCAAGCTGGGCATGGGCGAAGACCTGCCCCTGGGGGTCTATAGGCAATGGAAACGCTGGTGCAGCCGACCCCGCTACTTCTTCGACGACCCGCAGATGCCCGACCTGGCGGCGCGCTTCGCCGAGGTCCGTACACCGATCGTCGCCGCCAACGCCCTGGACGATCTCTGGGCGCCACCGCAATCGCGCGACGCCTTCATGGCCGCCTACAGCAGTGCGCCCTATCGGGCGCGGGACATCCAGGTGGCAGGCGACGGGCTCGGCGCGATCGGCCATATGGGCTATTTCCGCCCCGCTGCCCAACCGCTGTGGGATGAAACCCTGGACTGGTTCGGTCAGCTTCAGGCTTCGGCCTAGACGCTCAGCACCGTCCAGCCGGTGGCTCGCTGATTGCGGGGGCAGTCCCAGTTCGATCGGCGATATCAGCCGCCCGGCCACGGCGACGGGGCGAACGCCCAAAAAAGAAAACCCCGCGAGCGCGGGGCCTTTGCAGACTGAGTCCTGACATCCATGATCGGCGCACCATCCTGGTGGCTATCCTGCGCGTCCGTGTTGGTTACTCTGCGCTTCCTGCGCTACGTCCATGGGTAGAAGATTAGCCGCCGGCCTTCAGCGGCAACAGTGGTGATCTGCAGCAGCTCATGTAAGCCATGGCTTACAGTAGGTCGACCACGCACCTGCTTTGCCTTATCGGGTGACAGGGGCCTTGGTAGATTCGCTCCGCTCTGGGCAACCAATGCCTTCGCTTGCGCGGACAGGGGCCTCGATCCCGCGCTCCGATGTTTTCACTTATGCCTGCCTGGCGCCGCCCAGGATCGAACAGCCGAGCATCGGCCAGCTGCAGACGGTTCAGGCCCGGCCGACCAGCCGACCGCCAACTGATTTCTGCCACCGCGCCGGCGCAGAAAAAATGGCCACTCCGCGCGCGCCTTGCTGGAGCGGGACGTTGCGGGGTGGCCATCGATGGGCCCGCCTGGCGGTGGCCCCTCAGATGCCGCGGTTCAGTTGACCTTGGCGGCCAGCTCGCCCTTGGCGTAGCGCAGGTACATGGCCTCCAGGGAGATCGGCTTGATCTTCGAGGCGTTGCCGGCGGTGCCGAAGGCTTCGTAGCGGGCGATGCAGATATCGCGCATGGCGGTGACTGTGGCGGCGAAGAACTTGCGCGGGTCGAATTCGCTCGGGTGCTCGGCCATCATCCGGCGCATGGCACCGGTGGAGGCCAGGCGCAGGTCGGTGTCGATGTTGACCTTGCGCACGCCGTGCTTGATGCCCTCGACGATTTCCTCGACCGGCACGCCGTAGGTTTCCTTGATGTCTCCGCCGAACTCATTGATCACCTTCAGCCACTCCTGCGGCACCGAGCTGGAGCCGTGCATCACCAGGTGGGTGTTGGGGATGCGCTGGTGGATGGCCTTGATGCGATCGATGGCGAGGATGTCACCGGTTGGTGGCTTGGTGAACTTGTAGGCGCCGTGGCTGGTGCCGATGGCGATGGCCAGGGCATCGACCTGGGTGCGCTTGACGAAGTCGGCGGCCTCTTCCGGGTCGGTGAGCATCTGGCTGTGGTCCAGGGTGCCTTCGGCGCCGATGCCGTCTTCCTCGCCGGCCATGCCGGTTTCCAGGCTGCCCAGGCAACCCAGCTCACCTTCCACCGAGACGCCGCAGGCATGGGCCATGGCCACGGTCTGCTGGGTCACGCGGACGTTGTAGTCGTAGTCGGCCGGGGTCTTGCCGTCTTCCTTGAGCGAGCCGTCCATCATCACCGAGCTGAAGCCCAGCTGGATCGAGCGCTGGCAGACGTCGGGGCTGGTGCCGTGGTCCTGGTGCATGCACACCGGGATGTGCGGGAACTCCTCGATGGCGGCCAGGATCAGGTGGCGCAGGAAGGGCGCGCCGGCGTACTTGCGGGCCCCGGCGGAAGCCTGGACGATGACCGGGGAATCGGTCTTGTCGGCCGCTTCCATGATGGCGCGCATCTGCTCGAGGTTGTTGACGTTGAAGGCCGGCACGCCGTAGCCGTATTCGGCGGCGTGGTCGAGCATCTGGCGCATGCTGATGAGTGCCATGGTGTTCTTTCTCCCGGTGGGGCTCGTTAATCGTGCAAGCCTGCCGCAGGGGCAGGCGCTATTCAAGTCTGACGGGACAGGGGGCGCAGCCCCCCGCCGGGTCGATGGAGGGCGACTCAGCCCTTGGCCCGCTGCTCCAGCACTTCCACTGCCGGCAGCACCTTGCCCTCGACGAACTCGAGGAAGGCGCCACCACCGGTGGAAATATAGGAGATGCGCTCGGCCACGCCGTACTTGTCGATGGCCGCCAGGGTGTCGCCGCCACCGGCGATGGAGAACGCCGGGCTCTCGGCGATGGCCTCGGCCAGCACCTGGGTGCCGTTGCCGAACTGGTCGAACTCGAACACGCCGACCGGGCCGTTCCACAGGATGGTCTGCGACGCCTTGAGCATCTCGGCGAACTGCGCCGCGGTCTGCGGGCCGATGTCGAGGATCATGTCGTCCTCGGCCACGTCCTTGACCGCCTTGACGGTGGCCTCGGCATCTTCGGCGAAGGCCTTGGCCACCACCACATCGACCGGCAGCGGCACGCTGACCTTGGCCGCGATGGCCTTGGCGGTGTCGACCAGATCGGCCTCATGCAGCGACTTGCCAACCGGCAGGCCGGCGGCGGCGAGGAAGGTGTTGGCGATGCCGCCACCGACGATCAGCGAATCACAGATATCGGCCAGGGAGTTGAGCACGTCCAGCTTGGTCGACACCTTGGAGCCGGCGACGATCGCCAGCATCGGCCGTGCCGGCTTGTCCAGGGCCTTGCCCAGGGCGTCCAGCTCGGCGGCCAGCAGCGGACCGGCGCAGGCGACCTCGGCGAACTTGGCCACGCCATGGGTCGAGCCCTGGGCGCGGTGGGCGGTACCGAAGGCGTCCATGACAAATACGTCGCACAGCGCGGCATACTGCCGGGCCAGCTCGTCGCTGTTGTTCTTCTCGCCCTTGTTGAAGCGCACGTTCTCCAGCAGCACCAACTCGCCCGGCTGCACGCTGACGCCGCCGAGGTAATCCTTGACCAGCGGCACCTCACGGCCCAGCGCCTGGCTCAGGTAGTCGGCGACCGGCTGCAGGCTGTCGGCTTCACTGAACACGCCCTCTTCCGGGCGGCCCAGGTGCGAGCAGACCAACACGGCCGCGCCCTTCTCCAAGGCCAGCTTGAGGGTCGGCAGGGCCGCGAGGATGCGCGCGTCGCTCTTCACCACGCCGTCTTTCACCGGCACGTTGAGGTCTTCGCGGATCAGCACGCGCTTACCCTGGAGGTCGAGGTCGATCATCTTCAGAACGGTCATGGAATCAGTCCTTCACGGGGGCTGGTTGAACGGTGGATACGGCAAGAAAGTGTTCGGCCACGTCGAGCATGCGGTTGGCGAAGCCCCACTCGTTGTCGAACCAGGCGAGCAGGTTGACCAGGCGCGGGCCGGACACCCGGGTCTGGCTGCCATCGACGATCGCCGAATGCGGGTCGTGGTTGAAATCGCAACTGGCGTGGGGCAGTTCGGTGTAGGCCACGAGATTCTTCAGCGGGCCGCTTTCGGCCGCCTGGCGCAGCACCCGGTTGATCTCTTCGGCCGAGGTGTCGCGGGCGGTCTGCAGGGTGATATCCAGGCAGGAGACGTTCACCGTCGGCACCCGAATGGCCTTGGCCTGGATGCGCCCGGCCAGCTCCGGCAGCAGGCGCTCGATGCCACGGGCCAGCCCGGTGGACACAGGAATCACCGACTGGAAGGCCGAGCGCGTGCGGCGCAGGTCCTCGTGGTGGTAGGCGTCGATCACCGGCTGGTCGTTCATCGCCGAATGGATGGTGGTGATGGACACGTACTCCAGCCCCACCGCCTCGTTGAGCAGTTTGAGCAACGGCACGCCACAGTTGGTGGTGCAGGAAGCATTCGACACCAGCGTCTCGGCCCCGGAGAGGCACGCCTGGTTGACCCCGAACACCACGGTGGCGTCGATATCGGCCTCGCTAGCCATCGGCTGCGACAGCAGCACCCGCGGCGCGCCGGCCTCGAGGAAGCGCCGGGCGGCGGCGCGCGTGGTGTACTGGCCGGAACACTCCAACAGCAGGTCGATATCCAGCGCCGCCCAGTCGACGGCCTCGGGCTCGGCCTGGCGCAGCACCTTCACGCAGCTGCCGTTGATGTGCAGGCAATCGCCTTCGACCCGTACTTCGCCGGGAAAGCGGCCGTGGGTGGAGTCGAAGCGGGTCAGGTATTCGAGGCTGGCCTGGTCGGCCAGGTCGTTCAGCGCGACTATCTCCAGGCCCGCGCTGGCACCGCGTTCATGCAAAGCGCGCAGCACGCAGCGGCCGATGCGGCCGTAGCCGTTGAGGGCGACGCGAAAAGGGCGAGTGGGCATGAGCATCCCTTGGGTGGATGAGGACAGCCTGTCGGAGCGAGCAGACTCGCTCCGACAGGCGGCAGATCAGCCTTCCAGCAGCTCGGCGGCGGTTTCCAGCACGTTCTCGACGGTGAAACCGAAGTGCTCGAACAGCGCCGGCGCCGGGGCGGACTCACCGAAGCTGGTCATGCCGATGACGCGGCCTTCCAGGCCGACGTACTTGTACCAGAAGTCGGTATGGGCGGCCTCGATGGCGATCCGCGCACCGACCTGGACCGGCAGCACGGCCTGCTTGTAGCCGGCATCCTGCTGGTCGAACACGCTGGTCGACGGCATCGACACGACGCGCACCTGGCGGCCCTGCTCGGCGAGCTTGGCGGCGGCCTGCACGGCCAGGCCGACTTCCGAGCCGGTGGCGATCAGAATCAGCTCCGGCTCGCCGGCGCAGTCCTTGAGCACGTAGCCGCCGCGGGCGATATCGTCGATCTGCTGGGCATCGCGCTGCTGGTGCGCCAGGTTCTGGCGGCTGAAGATCAGCGCGCTCGGGCCATCCTTGCGCTCGATCGCGCACTTCCAGGCCACCGCGGATTCCACCGCGTCGCAGGGGCGCCAGGTATTCAGGTTCGGCGTGCAGCGCAGGCTGGCCAGCTGCTCGATCGGCTGGTGGGTCGGGCCATCCTCGCCCAGGCCGATGGAGTCGTGGGTGTAGACGAACAGCACGCGCTTCTTGATCAGCGCGGCCATGCGCACGGCGTTACAGGCATATTCCATGAACACCAGGAAGGTCGCGCCGTAGGGCACGAAACCACCGTGCAGGGCGATGCCGTTCATGATCGCGCTCATGCCGAACTCGCGCACGCCGTAGAACATGTAGTTGCCCGCAGCATCTTCGGCGGAGACGCCCTGGCAGCCCTTCCACAGGGTCAGGTTGGAACCGGCCAGGTCGGCCGAGCCGCCGAGGAACTCGGGCAGCATCGGGCCGAAGGCGTTCAGCGCATTCTGGCTGGCCTTGCGGCTGGCGATGGTTTCGCCCTTGGCGGCGACTTCCTGGATGTAGGCACTGGCCTTCTCGGCGAAGTCGGCCGGCAGCTCGCCGGCGATGCGCCGCTTGAACTCGGCGGCCAGCTCCGGATAGGCAGCGGCGTAGGCGGCGAAACGCTGGTCCCACTCGGCCTCGACGGCGGCGCCGGCTTCCTTGGCGTCCCACTCGGCATAGATGTCCGCAGGGATCTCGAAGGGTCCATGCTCCCAGCCCAGGGCGGCGCGGGTCAGGGCGATTTCCTCGGCGCCCAGCGGCGCGCCGTGGCAGTCTTCCTTGCCCTGCTTGTTGGGCGAGCCGAAGCCGATGGTGGTCTTGCAGCAGATCAGGGTCGGCTGCTCGCTCTTGCGTGCGGTGTCGATGGCGATCTTGATCTCTTCGGCGTCGTGGCCGTCGACATTGCGGATCACCTGCCAGCCGTAGGCCTCGAAGCGCTTGGGCGTGTCGTCGGTGAACCAGCCTTCCACTTCGCCATCGATGGAGATGCCGTTGTCGTCGTAGAAGGCGATCAGCTTGCCCAGGCCCAGGGTGCCGGCCAGCGAGCAGACTTCATGGCTGATGCCTTCCATCATGCAGCCGTCGCCGAGGAACACGTAGGTGTTGTGGTCGACGATGGCGTGGCCTTCACGGTTGAATTGCGCGCCCAGCACCTTCTCCGCCAGGGCAAAGCCCACGGCGTTGGCCAGGCCCTGGCCGAGCGGGCCGGTGGTGGTTTCCACGCCCGGGGTGTAGCCGTATTCCGGATGGCCCGGGGTGCGGCTGTGCAGCTGACGGAACTGCTTGAGGTCGTCGATGCCCAGGTCGTAGCCGGTCAGGTGCAACAGCGAATAAATCAGCATCGAGCCGTGGCCGTTGGACAGCACGAAGCGGTCACGGTCAGCGAAGCTCGGGTTGCTCGGGTTGTGCTTGAGGTAATCGCGCCACAGCACTTCGGCGATATCCGCCATGCCCATCGGGGCACCGGGGTGGCCGCTGTTGGCTTTCTGCACGGCATCCATGCTCAGGGCACGAATGGCATTGGCGCGCTCACGACGGCTGGGCATCACTGAATCTCCTGCGGGGGGCTGCTTTTGGCAACAGCGGGTCGAAAAAGGCGGCCATTTTCGCCCAGCCGGGCGCCGCGGGGCAATGACAGATGGTCGCAGCAGCGATGTTTTCTTCCCCGCCGGCTGTCGGCACGGACCACGCCGCAACCGCCGCAGCCATATCAAAACTTTTTGATATTGGTATTGCTGGATGAAAATTGACCGACTAGACTGCCCACCCTATGAACCTGCGCGCCTCCCCACTTGGCTTCGAGCCCGCCGACGAACTGGCCGCCCTGTGCAAGGCCGGCGGCGACCCCTTGCGCCTGAACGTGCTGCGCGCCCTGGCCAACGATTCGTTCGGCGTGCTGGAGCTGGCGCAGATCTTCGCCATCGGCCAGTCGGGCATGAGCCACCACCTCAAGGTCCTGGCCCAGGCCGGCCTGGTGGCGACCCGCCGCGAGGGCAATGCGATCTTCTACCGCCGCGCCCTGTCCCAGGGCGAACGTCTCGGCGGCACCCTGCATGCGGCGTTGCTGGACGAGGTCGACGCGCTGCAACTGCCGGCCGACGTCCAGGCGCGCATCGGCGAAGTGCACCGTCAGCGTGCCGCCGCCAGCCGCGAGTTCTTCGCCCGCACTGCGGCCAGCTTCCAGGCCCAGCAGGACCTGATCGCCGGCCTGCCGCACTACCGCGACAGCCTGCTGGCACTGCTCGACGCCCTGGGCTTCGGCGCGGATGCCACGGCCCTGGAGATCGGCCCCGGCGACGGCGGCTTCCTGCCCGACCTGGCCCGCCGCTTCGCCCGGGTCACGGCGCTGGACAACAGTCCGGCGATGCTCGACCTGGCACGCCAGCGCTGCGCCGAAGAAGCCCTGGGCAACGTCGAACTGCAACTCGCCGACGCCCTCAACGACGATTATTCGGCCGCCGACTGCGTGGTGCTGAACATGGTCCTGCACCATTTCGCCGCCCCGGCCGAGGCCCTGAAGACCCTGGCGCAACGGGTCAAGGGCGGTGGCAGCCTGCTGATCACCGAGCTGTGCAGCCACGACCAGAGCTGGGCCAGGCAGGCGTGCGGCGATCTCTGGCTGGGCTTCGAACAGGACGACCTGGCCCGCTGGGCCGAGGCCGCCGGCCTCTGCGCAGGCGAGAGCCTGTACCTGGGGTTGCGCAATGGTTTCCAGATTCAGGTACGGCACTTCGCCAAGCCGGAACAACACAATGGCCTGCGGGCCCTCACCCACCGGTATTAATTAGGAAGACCGATCGATGAGCGAATACTCCCTGTTTACCTCCGAGTCCGTGTCCGAAGGCCATCCGGACAAGATCGCCGACCAGATCTCCGATGCGGTGCTCGACGCCATCATCGCCCAGGACAAGCACGCCCGCGTGGCCTGCGAAACCCTGGTCAAGACCGGTGTGGCGATCATCGCCGGCGAAGTCACCACCTCGGCCTGGGTCGACCTGGAAGACCTGGTGCGCAAGGTCATCATCGACATCGGCTACAACAGCTCCGACGTCGGCTTCGACGGCGCCACCTGCGGCATCATCAACATCATCGGCAAGCAGTCCCCGGACATCAACCAGGGCGTCGACCGTTCCAAGCCCGAGGATCAGGGCGCCGGCGACCAGGGCCTGATGTTCGGCTATGCCAGCAACGAGACCGACGTGCTGATGCCGGCGCCGATCTGCTTCAGCCACCGCCTGGTCGAGCGCCAGACCGAGGCGCGCAAGTCCGGCCTGCTGCCGTGGCTGCGTCCGGACGCCAAGAGCCAGGTCACCTGCCGCTACGAGAACGGCAAGGTGGTGGGCATCGACGCGGTGGTGCTGTCGACCCAGCACAACCCGGACGTCAGCTACAACGACCTGCGCGAAGGCGTGATGGAGCTGATCGTCAAGCACGTGCTGCCGGCCGAACTGCTGCACAAGGACACCCAGTTCCACATCAACCCGACCGGCCAGTTCATCATCGGCGGCCCGGTGGGCGACTGCGGCCTGACCGGGCGCAAGATCATCGTCGACTCCTACGGCGGCATGGCCCGCCATGGCGGCGGCGCCTTCTCCGGCAAGGACCCGTCCAAGGTCGACCGCAGCGCCGCCTATGCCGGCCGCTACGTGGCCAAGAACATAGTCGCCGCCGGCCTGGCCGAGCGCTGCGAGATCCAGGTGTCCTACGCCATCGGCGTGGCCCAGCCGACCTCGATCTCGATCAACACCTTCGGTACCAACAAGGTCAGCGAAGACACCATCATCAAGCTGGTGCGCGAAGTCTTCGACCTGCGCCCCTACGCGATCACCAAGATGCTCGACCTGCTCCACCCGATGTACCAGCCGACCGCGGCCTACGGCCACTTCGGCCGCACCCCGGTGGAAATGAGCTACGGCGATGACAGCTTCACCGCCTTCACCTGGGAAAAGACCGACAAGGCCGCCGACCTGCGCGCCGCCGCCGGCCTCTAAGCGCGCACAGCCGCTCTGCAGAAGCCCCGCCCCGTGCGGGGCTTTTTGTTACCGGCCCGCTACGGCCCCCGCTCGCCGCCAACTGCACAGCATGAACTAAGCTTCAGACCTCGACGCCCGAGCAAGGATGCTCACGATGAAGCCATGGATCGCGCTGTGCCTGCTCCCCCTCGCCGCCGCCTGCCTGGCCGCGCCCTGCCCCGACTGGCCCGTCCCGCGCGCCAACACGGAGATCGCCGCACTCGGCGCGCAGATCGCCCACTGGGACGATGCCTATCACCGCCAGGGCCTGTCGCTGGTGGCCGACGAGCTCTACGACCAGGCCCGCGCGCGCCTGGCGCACTGGCGCCAGTGCTTCCCGGCCAGCGCCGGCGCTGCCGCGGCGCCACTGGCGAGCAGCGCAGGCCAGCAAGCGCACCCGATAGCCCACACCGGCCTGGAGAAACTCGCCGATGACGCCGCCGTGCAGGGCTGGATCGCCAGTCGCGACAGGCTCTGGATACAACCCAAGGTCGATGGTGTGGCGGTGACCCTGGTCTACCGCGACGGCCGCCTGGTCCAGGCCATCAGCCGCGGCGACGGCCGCCGCGGTCAGGACTGGACGGGTGCGGCACTGCGCCTGCCGGCGGTCCCCCAACAACTGCCCGACAGCCTCGCGCTGATTTTGCAGGGCGAACTCTATTGGCGCCTGGACGCTCACGTGCAGGCCGAGGCCGGTGCGCTGGGCGCCCGCGCCAAGGTGGCCGGGCTGCTGGCGCGCAAGACCTTGAGCGAGCAGCAGGCCGCCGGCATCGGCCTGTTCGTCTGGGACTGGCCGGACGGCCCGCGTGATATGCGCGAGCGCCTCGAACGGCTCGCCGGCCTCGGCTTTGCCGACAGCCAGCGGTTCAGCCAGCGCATCGATGGCTACCTGGCCGCCCGCCACTGGCGCGAACACTGGTATCGCAGTGCCCTGCCCTTCGCCAGCGATGGCGTGGTGCTGCGCCAGGACCGACGCCCGCCGGGCCGACGCTGGCGAGCCGAGCCACCCGCCTGGGCAGCCGCCTGGAAGTACCCGCCGCGCCAGGCGCTGGCCGAGGTGCGCGCGGTGGATTTCCGCATCGGTCGGCGCGGGCGGATTACCCCGGTGCTGCGCCTACTGCCCGTTCGCCTCGACGACAGGCGCATCGAGTCGATCAGCCTCGGCTCGTTGCAACGCTGGCAGGCGCTGGACCTGCGTCCCGGCGACCAGGTCTCGATCCGCCTCGCCGGCGCCACAGTCGCGCAACTCGATGAGGTGATCTGGCGCACCCGCGAACGCACCGAACTGGCGGTGCCTGACGCCGACGCCTATCACGCCCTGAGCTGCTGGCGCGACACGCCGGCCTGCGCCGAGCAGTTCCGCGCGCGCCTGAGCTGGCTCGGCGGCAAACAGGGCCTGGCCCTGCCCGGCGTTGGCCCGGGCACCTGGGAGAAACTGCTGCGGGCCCGATCGTTCGACGGCCTGCTCGGCTGGCTGGAGCTGAGCGAGGAGCAGCTGGCGCAGGTGCCCGGCCTGAGCCAGGCGGCAGCGGCGCAGCTGGCAGCCAGCCTGGCCCAGGCCCGGCAACGGCCGTCGAGCGACTGGTTGCGTGGCCTCGGCCTGCCGGCGATAGCGCCGGGCGCCCTCGACGCCGACTGGGACGCGCTGGCCGCGCGCGACGCGGCGCGCTGGCAGGCCGAACCCGGCATAGGCCCGATCAGGGCGGCGCAGCTGCAGGCCTTCTTTCACCACCCCGAGGTGCTTGCCCTGCACGCACAACTGCAGGCGCAGGGTATCGCCGGCTTCTGAGGCTCAGAAGGCGCGGAACTCCTCGTGACAGGCCTTGCAGCTGTCCTCGACCCGCTGCACCGCCGGCGCCAGGTCGTCGGGCTGCAGCGGTGGCGTGGCGGTGGCCGCGACCAAGGCGGCGGTGGAGGCCTCCAGCGCACGGGCCAGCTCCTGGAAACGCGCCTGGCGCTGCCAGACCTCGTCCTTGGCGCGGCTATCGCCCTCATCCTGTACCTGCGGAAAATGCTGCCAGGGCTGGCGCGACAGCCGGTCCAGCTCCACCGCATCGCTGACGAAGCGCGTCTCGTCGAAGGCGATCCGTCCACGCAGCATGCCGCCCAGGTCTTCACTGGTCTTGAGCATCTGCTTGAAGATCGCCTGGCGCTTGCCCAGGGGCGAGTTCGGATCGACGCTGTCGCAGCCGCTCAGGGTCAGACCGGCGAGCCCGAGCAGCACAAAGGTTTTCAGTTTCATCGAGGTCCTGACTGCGCAGCAAAGGGCCGCACAGTATCCCCAGCAACATCGCGCCAGCCAAGCCCGACGTGATGTAGTTGCACGCCCCTGACGCGGCCCGGCTCGAGTGCGAATGCGCAACCGGCGCCGGCTCGGCGCAGCGCCAATGCCGCCGAGCCGAGCCTGCCGCCCCGTTCGAGCGCGCCCCCGGGCACTCAGGCCGCCTGCTGGCCCTCGGCCAGCGCCTGCGAGGAGGCGAGCATGGCCCGCAGCAGCACCGCACAGCCGGCGGCCAGGTCCTCCGGCGCGGCGTTCTCGATCTCGTTGTGGCTGATGCCGCCCTCGCAGGGCACGAAGATCATCCCGGCCGGGCCCAGCTCGGCGAGGAAGATGGCGTCGTGGCCGGCGCCGCTGACGATATCCATGTGCGACAGGCCCAGGCCCTGGGCCGCGCTGCGTACCGCGGCCACGCAGTCTTCGGCGAAGTACAGCGGCGGAAAGTCGGCGGTGGGGATCAACTCGAAACTCAGGCCGTGCTCGGCGCAGGTGGCCTCGATCACCCCGCGCACCTGCTCGATCATCGCATCCAGGCGCGCCGGCTCCAGGTGGCGGAAGTCCAGGGTCATGCGCACCTCGCCGGGAATCACGTTGCGCGAGCCGGGATAGGCCTGCAGGCAGCCGACCGTGCCGCAGGCGTGCGGCTGGTGCGCCAGGGCCACCCGATTGACCGCCGCGACCACCGCCGCGGCGCCGACCAGGGCGTCCTTGCGCAGGTGCATCGGGGTCGGCCCGGCATGGGCCTCGACGCCCTTGAGGCTCAGGTCGAACCACTTCTGCCCGAGCGCGCCGAGGACCACGCCGATGGTCTTGGCCTGGTCCTCGAGGATCGGCCCCTGCTCGATGTGCGCCTCGAAATAGGCGCCCACTGGATGACCGGTCACCGCCCGCGGGCCGGCGTAGCCGATGGCGTTCAGCGCCTCGCCCACCGTGACGCCGTCGGCGTCGCGCTTGGCCAGGGTCTCGGCCAGGGTGAATTTCTCGGCGAACACCCCGGAGCCCATCATGCAGGGGGCGAAGCGCGAGCCCTCTTCGTTGGTCCAGACCACCACCTCCAGCGGCGCCTCGGTCTGCACCCCCAGGTCGTTGAGGGTGCGCAGCACCTCGAGCCCGGCGAGCACGCCGAAGCAGCCGTCGAATTTGCCGCCGGTGGGCTGGGTGTCGATATGACTGCCGGTCATCACCGGCGGCAGCTCGGCGTTGCGCCCGGGACGACGGGCGAAGATGTTGCCGACGCCGTCGACGCTCACCGTGCAGCCGGCCTCCTCGCACCAGCGCACGAACAGGTCGCGGGCCTGGCGGTCGAGGTCGGTCAGGGCCAGGCGGCAGACCCCGCCCTTGGCGGTGGCGCCGAGCCGGGCCAGGTCCATCAGCGACTGCCACAGGCGCTCGCCGTTGATATGGGACAGGCTGGACTGGAGTACGGATTGAGCCGTGTTCATGGAATTCTCCTCAGGCAAGGATCGAAGGGCGGGCGCCGCAGCGCCCGCGCGGCATCACAGGGTCGGCTTGGCGGCAACCGCCGGGGCCGGGTTGCGCAGGCTGCACAGCCCGAAATAGAGCAGGCCACCGAGCAAGGATCCGGTGAACCAGCCGTAGTCGTAGAACCAGCTGAAGGCGCTGCTGCCGAGCGACAGCAGGGTCAGCGCCACCGGCACGGCGAAGGCGATGAAACCCATCCAGTTCCAGGCCGGGTAGACGTCGTCGCGGTACAGGCCGGCCAGATCCAGCTGCTGCTTCTTGATCAGGAAATAGTCCACCACCATGATCCCGGCGATCGGCCCGAGCAGGCTGGAGTAACCCAGCAACCAGTTGGAGTAGACGCTCTCCAGGCTCAGGTCGGAGACCAGCCAGCCGAGTTTTTTCAGCAGCTCGTGGGCCATCAGGCCGAGGCCGACGAAGCCGGTGAGCAGCACCGCCTTAGTGCGGTCGATCAGCTTGGGCGCGATATTCTGGAAGTCGTTGGTCGGCGAGACGATGTTCGCCGCGGTGTTGGTCGACAGGGTCGCCACTATGATCAGCGCCATGGCCAGGGCGACCCAGCCCGGGCTCTGGATGTGGCCGATCAGGCTGACCGGGTCGGACACCGTCTCGCCGACCAGCGAGGCCGAGGCGGCGGTCATCACCACGCCAAGGGCGGCGAACAGGAACATGGTCAGCGGCAGGCCGAGCACCTGGCCGATGATCTGGTCCTTTTGGCTTTTCGCGTAGCGGCTGAAGTCCGGGATGTTCAGCGACAGGGTGGCCCAGAAGCCGACCATCGCGGTCAGCCCGGCGAGGAAGTAGCCGGTGACGCTGGCGCCCTCCGGACGCTTGGCCGGCTGCGCCAGCAGCTCGCTCATCGACACATTGGGCAGCGCCCACACCAGCAGACCGGCACCGACCAGCACCAGCAGGGGCGCCGAGAGGGTTTCCAGCCACTTGATCGACTCGGCGCCGCGCAGCACCACCCACAGGTTGAGGGTCCAGAAGATCAGGAAGCCGATCACCTCGCCGGTGCCGCCGAGGGCCTTCCAGGGCTCGAAGATCGAGCCGAGCAGCAGGTGGATGGCCAAGCCGCCGAACATGGTCTGGATACCGAACCAGCCGCAGGCGACCACCGCGCGAATCAGGCAGGGCACGTTGGAGCCGATCACCCCGAACGAGGAACGCAGCAGCACCGGGAAGGGGATGCCGTACTTGGTGCCGGCGAAGGCATTGAGGGTCAGCGGGATCAGCACCACCACGTTGGCCAGCAGGATCGCCAGCAGTGCCTCGCCAACCGACAGGCCGAAATAGGCGGTGAGCACGCCACCGAGGGTGTAGGTCGGCACACAGATCGACATGCCGACCCAGAGCGCGGTGATGTGCCATTTGTTCCAGGTGCGTTCATGGACCTGGGTCGGGGCGATGTCGTGGTTGTAGCGCGGGCTGTCGAGTACGTCGCTGCCGGCGTTCAGCTCGTACAGGCCGTCCCGCTCGGTCACTTGCGATCTGCTCTGTTGCATGGGCCTCTCCAGTATTTTTCTGATTGTTAGCGCATCGGGCTAAGTCGATGGCCGGAGCTCTTGCACGGCCAAGTCGTCGGCAGCGGCACTCAATAAGCGTGCCGGAACCTGCGAACCGGGCCTTACCACTGCCGCCAAGGCGACGCATATCTCTGATTCTGAACAACTTTACTCAACCAACCAGTTTGCCGGCGGCGGCCTTGCCGATGCCCGTAGAGGCGCACGCGCAAGTCTGTCCGCATAGTCAGGAATCAAACTGGTGCAGGCAAACTTTTTTGCAGCGCCCCGCACCGCCTAGGGACCCGGCTCAAGCGGCTGATTTTCCATGGGAAATCTCGACCATATTTGGATCCTGTCAAGTGCGTCAAAATGGTGAAACGCCTCACCAAATTGGTGATTTTTAGTTTTTATCGTTATTTTTCAATACCTTATAAATTCATAAAGCTAGCAAAAAATATTCTTGCCCAATCCACTAACAGCTACTAGATTTCAATCCTGACAGATCTGACAGGATTAAATTTCCCGCCCGATCCACATAACGCCAAGAGCCGGCCAGCACCGGCCAGCCTGTGAGGAGTTCGCTATGTCCCTGTTGATTCGCGGCGCCACCCTGGTCACCCATGAAGAAAGCTACCGCGCCGAGCTGCTCTGCGCCGACGGCCTGATCCAGGCGATCGGCGACAACCTCGACGCTCCCGCCGGCTGCCAGGTGCTCGACGGCAGCGGCCAGTACCTGATGCCCGGCGGCATCGACCCGCACACCCACATGCAGCTGCCGTTCATGGGCACGGTGGCCAGCGAGGACTTCTTCAGCGGCACCGCCGCTGGCCTGGCCGGCGGCACCACCTCGATCATCGACTTCGTCATCCCCAACCCGCAGCAGTCGCTGCTCGAGGCCTTCCACACCTGGCGCGGCTGGGCGCAGAAGTCCGCGTCCGACTACGGCTTCCACGTCGCCATCACCTGGTGGAACGAGCAGGTCGCCGCCGAGATGGGCGAGCTGGTGGCGCAGCACGGGGTCAACAGCTTCAAGCACTTCATGGCCTACAAGAACGCCATCATGGCCGCCGACGACACCCTGGTGGCCAGTTTCGAACGCTGCTTGCAGCTGGGCGCGGTGCCCACCGTGCACGCCGAGAACGGCGAGCTGGTCTACCACCTGCAGCAGAAGCTGCTGGCCCAGGGCCTGACCGGCCCGGAGGCGCACCCGCTGTCACGGCCCTCGCAGGTCGAGGGCGAGGCCGCCAGCCGCGCCATCCGCATCGCCGAAACCCTGGGCACGCCGCTGTACCTGGTGCACGTCTCGACCCAGGAGGCCCTGGACGAGATCGCCTACGCCCGGGCCAAGGGCCAGCCGGTGTACGGCGAGGTGCTGGCCGGCCACCTGTTGCTCGATGACAGCGTCTACCGCCACCCCGACTGGCAGACCGCCGCCGGCTACGTGATGAGCCCGCCGTTCCGCCCGAAGGAACATCAGGCGGCACTCTGGCGCGGCCTGCAGGCCGGCCACCTGCACACCACCGCCACCGACCACTGCTGCTTCTGCGCCGAGCAGAAGGCCGCCGGCCGCGACGATTTCAGCAAGATCCCCAACGGCACCGCCGGCATCGAGGACCGCATGGCGCTGCTCTGGGACGAGGGGGTGAACAGCGGGCGGCTGTCGATTCACGACTTCGTCGCCCTGACCAGCACCAACACCGCGAAGATCTTCAACCTGTTCCCGCGCAAGGGCGCCCTGCGCGTCGGTGCCGACGCCGACCTGGTGCTCTGGGACCCGCAGGGCACCCGGACCATCTCGGCCGCGACCCACCACCAGCAGGTCGACTTCAACATCTTCGAAGGCAAGACGGTGCGCGGCGTGCCCAGCCACACCATCAGCCAGGGCCGCCTGGTCTGGGCCGACGGCGAGCTGCGCGCCGAGCGCGGCGCCGGCCGCTATGTCGAGCGCCCGGCCTACCCGGCGGTGTTCGACCTGCTGAGCAAGCGCGCCGAGCACAACCGCCCCACTGCCGTGGAGCGCTGAGCCACGACCATCTGCCCGATCCGGCCCGCAGAGGCCGGACGGCCGCTTATCCGCTGTTAACTGCCCAATAAAAGCCACAAGACCGTGAGGCATTTACCGTGATAGACACCCTCAGCCACCTGCCGCGACCGGATGCCGGGGCGGCCGAACTGGCCGATCGCTTCGTCGATCTGGCCCCGCCGCTCACCGCCCGCCAGGCCGCCCTGGAAAGCGCGCGCTGCCTGTACTGCTACGACGCGCCCTGCGTCAACGCCTGCCCCAGCGAGATCGACATCCCCGCATTCATCCGCAGCATCCAGCAGGAGAACGTCCAGGGCGCGGCGCAGACCATTCTCTCGGCGAACATCCTCGGCGGCAGCTGCGCCCGGGTCTGCCCCACCGAGGTGCTGTGCCAGCAGGCCTGCGTGCGCAACAACGCCAAGGAATGCGCGCCTGTGCTGATCGGCCTGCTGCAGCGCCATGCCCTCGACAACGCCGGGTTCACCGAGCACCCTTTTGAGCGCGCGCCGGCCAGCGGCAAGCGCATCGCCGTGGTCGGTGCCGGCCCGGCCGGACTGTCCTGCGCCCATCGCCTGGCCATGCACGGCCACGAGGTGGTGATCTTCGAGGCCCGAGAAAAGGCCGGCGGCCTCAACGAATACGGCATCGCCAAGTACAAGCTGGTGGACGACTTCGCCCAGCGCGAGCTGGAGTTCCTCCTGCAGATTGGCGGCATCGAGATCCGCCACGGCCAGAAGCTCGGCGTCGACCTCAGCCTCGGCCTGCTGCGCCAGCAGTTCGATTCGATCTTCCTCGCCATCGGCCTGGCCGCCAGCAAGCGCCTGGGCCTGGCCGACGAGGACGCGCCGGGCATGCTCGCCGCCACCGACTATATCCGCGAGCTGCGCCAGGCCGACGACCTGACCCGGTTGCCGCTGGCCGAGCGCTGCATCGTCCTCGGCGCCGGCAACACCGCCATCGACATGGCGGTGCAGATGAGCAAGCTCGGCGCCCGCGACGTCAACCTGGTCTATCGCCGCGGTTTCGAGGAGATGAACGCCACCGGCCATGAGCAGGACATCGCCAAGGCCAACCAGGTGCGCCTGCTGACCTGGGCGCAGCCCGAGGCCGTGCTGCTCGACGACCAGGGCCGGGTCCGCGGCATGCGCTTCACCCGCACTCAGCAGGTCGACGGACGCCTGCAGAGCACCGGCGAGCGCTTCGAGCTGGCCGCCGACGCCATCTTCAAGGCGATCGGCCAGGCCTTCGACGCCGGCGCCCTGGCCGACCCGCTGGCCCGGGAGCTCAAGCGCGAGGGCGAGCGCATCTGGGTCGACGCCAAGCTGCGCACCAGCCTTCCCGGCATCTACGCCGGCGGCGACTGCACCGCCCTCGGCCAGGACCTCACTGTCCAGGCCGTGCAGCACGGCAAGCTGGCCGCCGAGGCCATCCATTCCCAGCTCATGTCCAACGTGGAGGCTGCATAAATGGCCGATCTTTCCATCGAATTCGCCGGCATCAAGGCCCCCAATCCCTTCTGGCTGGCCAGCGCGCCGCCCACCGACAAGGCCTACAACGTGGTCCGCGCCTTCGAGGCGGGCTGGGGTGGAGTGGTCTGGAAGACCCTCGGCGAGGACCCGGCGGCGGTCAACGTGTCGTCGCGCTATTCGGCGCACTACGGGGCTAACAGGAGCGTCCTCGGGATCAACAACATCGAGCTGATCACCGACCGCTCGCTGGAGATCAACCTGCGCGAGATTACTCAGGTGAAGAAGGACTGGCCCGACCGGGCTCTGATCGTGTCCTTGATGGTGCCCTGCGTGGAGGAATCATGGAAAGCCATACTGCCGCTGGTGGAGGCCACCGGTTGCGACGGCATCGAGCTGAACTTCGGCTGCCCCCACGGCATGCCCGAGCGCGGCATGGGCGCGGCGGTCGGCCAGGTGCCGGAATACGTCGAGATGGTCACCCGCTGGTGCAAGACTTACTGCTCGCTGCCGGTGATCGTCAAGCTCACGCCGAATATCACCGACATCCGCACCTCGGCGCGCGCAGCCATGCGCGGCGGCGCCGACGCGGTGTCGCTGATCAACACCATCAACTCGATCACCAGCGTCGACCTGGAGCGCATGGTCGCCCACCCCATCGTCGGCAGCCAGAGCACCCACGGCGGTTACTGCGGCTCGGCGGTCAAGCCGATCGCCCTGAACATGGTCGCCGAGATCGCCCGCGACCCGCAGACCCGCGGCCTGCCGATCTGCGGCATCGGCGGCATCGGCAGCTGGCGCGACGCCGCCGAGTTCGTCGCCCTCGGTTGCGGCGCGGTGCAGGTGTGCACCGCAGCGATGCTGCACGGCTTTCGCATCGTCGAGCAGATGAAGGACGGCCTGTCGCGCTGGATGGACAGCCAGGGCCACCAGAGCCTGGCGGACTTTTCCGGCAAGGCGGTGGGCAACACCACCGACTGGAAGTACCTGGACATCAACTACCAGGTGATCGCCAGGATCGACCAGGACGCCTGCATCGGCTGCGGCCGCTGCCACATCGCCTGCGAAGACACCTCGCACCAGGCCATCGCCAGCCTGAAGCAGGCCGACGGCACGCACACCTACGAAGTCATCGACGCCGAGTGCGTGGGCTGCAACCTGTGCCAGATCACCTGCCCGGTGGCGGACTGCATCGAGATGGTGCCTCAGGACACCGGCAAGCCGTTCCTCGACTGGAACCACGACCCGCGCAATCCCTACCGCGAGGCGGGCTAGCCCGGTAGGGTGCGCCGCGCGCACCGGAGCCGTTGCCGAGGTTCCTGGTGCGCACGGCACCCCTACCCTGTCGGCTAAGGCTCCAGGCCGATCCCGCGCAGGATCACGCTGGTCACGGTCTGCACCGCCTGCTCGAACTGGCGCTCGGACAGCGGCTGGTGCTCGTTGAGCAGGGTCACCTGGTGGCTGAAGTCGGCGTAGTGCTGGGTCGAGGCCCAGATCATGTACAGCAGCGCCGAGGGCTCCACTGGCAGGATGCGCTTGTCCTCGACCCACTGACGGATCTTCGCCTCCTTCATCTTCGCCCAGCCGTACAGGCTGTCGTCGAGGGCCGCGCCAAGCAACGGCGCGCCATGGATGATCTCGTTGGCCCAGACCTTGGAGCCGTGCGGACGGCTGCGCGAATGGTTCATCTTGGCGCGGATGTAGCTGCTCAGCACCACCCGCGGGTCGTCGAAGGTCTCGAAGCACAGCGCATCCTGCTTCCATACCTCGAGCAGGCCGAGCAGCACCGCGCGGTACAGTTCGTCCTTGGTGCTGAAGTAGTAGTGCAGGTTGGAGCGCGGCAGTTCGGCCTGCTCGGCGATGTCGCCCATGGAGGTGCCGCCGTAGCCCTTCTCGGCGAAGACTTTCTCGGCGGCCAGAAGAATCTTCTCGACGTTGCGTCGGCGAATTTCGATCTTGTGATTGCCCATGACGGGTCCATGACTGCGCAATAGGCCAAGGCTACCACCGGGCCGCGCCCAGGGCGACGGAAAGCCTTGGGCTTCGCCGCCAGCCTGGCTATAATCCGCAGGCTTTGCGCGACCGGCACCGCTCCGGTCGCTCCCGCCACCCGTCCGAGGGGCGCTGCAGCAGACCCTGCCAAGCAGGGATTTGTCAGGCTCGGATGGGGCGTTAACCATACGCATCAACGGCGCTCAATCAGACTGCGTGAAAACGTAGCGAGCGAAGGTCAGGCAAGACAGAAACAGGCGAGGAAGCGGAGTGTACTTTTGTACATGAGCATTCCGAGCCGGTTTCTAACGCAGCCTGGCCGAGCGCAGTAGTTTTCACACGGTCTGATCGCAGACAACGAATGGAGAACTCATTATGAGCGCTGTACTGACGCCTGCCGGTTTTACCGACTACAAGGTCGCCGACATTTCCCTGGCCGCCTGGGGCCGCCGCGAGCTGATCATCGCCGAATCGGAAATGCCCGCGCTGATGGGCCTGCGCCGCAAGTATGCCGCCGAGCAACCGCTCAAGGGCGCGAAGATCCTCGGCTGCATCCACATGACCATCCAGACCGGCGTGCTGATCGAGACCCTGATCGCCCTGGGCGCCGAGGTGCGCTGGTCGAGCTGCAACATCTTCTCCACCCAGGACCAGGCCGCCGCCGCCATCGCCGCCGCCGGCATCCCGGTGTTCGCCTGGAAGGGCGAGACCGAAGCCGAGTACGAGTGGTGCATCGAGCAGACCATCCTCAAGGATGGCCAGCCGTGGGACGCCAACATGGTGCTGGACGACGGCGGTGACCTGACCGAGATCCTGCACAAGAAATACCCGGCGATGCTCGACAAGATCCACGGCATCACCGAGGAAACCACCACCGGCGTGCACCGCCTGCTCGACATGCTCAAGGCCGGCACCCTGAAAGTCCCGGCGGTCAACGTCAACGACTCGGTGACCAAGAGCAAGAACGACAACAAGTACGGCTGCCGTCACAGCCTCAACGACGCCATCAAGCGCGGCACCGACCACCTGCTGTCCGGCAAGCAGGCCCTGGTGATCGGCTACGGCGACGTGGGCAAGGGCTCGGCGCAGTCGCTGCGCCAGGAAGGCATGATCGTCAAGGTTTCCGAAGTCGACCCGATCTGCGCCATGCAGGCCTGCATGGACGGCTTCGAGCTGGTCTCGCCGTACAAACACGGCCTCAACGACGGCAGCGAGGCCAGCGTCGATGCCGCCCTGCTGGGCAAGATCGACCTGATCGTCACCACCACCGGCAACGTCAATGTCTGCGACGCCGGCATGCTCAAGGCCCTGAAGAAGCGCGCCGTGGTGTGCAACATCGGCCACTTCGACAACGAGATCGATACGGCCTTCATGCGCGCCAACTGGGGCTGGGAGGAGGTCAAGCCGCAAGTGCACAAGGTCCACCGCACCGGCAAGGACATCGACCCGGCCAACGACGACTACCTGATCCTGTTGGCCGAGGGCCGCCTGGTCAACCTGGGCAACGCCACCGGCCACCCGAGCCGGATCATGGACGGCTCCTTCGCCAACCAGGTACTGGCGCAGATCTTCCTGTTCGGCCAGAAGTTCGCCGACCTGCCGGCGACCGACAAGGCCGCGCGCCTGTGCGTGGAAGTGCTGCCCAAGAAGCTCGACGAGGAAGTGGCCCTGGAGATGGTCAAGGGCTTCGGCGGCGTGGTCACCCAGCTGACCAAGCAGCAGGCCGAGTACATCGGCGTCACCCAGGATGGTCCGTTCAAGCCGGACAGCTATCGCTATTGATCCCCGTAGGGTGGGTTAGCCGCGCAGCGGCGTAACCCATCAACCCAATCAATCCATGCTGGGTTAGGCCTTCGGCCAACCCGGCCTACGGAATAGCCTATGAGCCAAGAACGCAGCTACAGCTTCGAATTCTTTCCCGCCAAGACCGAAGCCGGACATGAAAAACTGTTGAGCACCGCGCGCGAGCTGGCCGCGTACAACCCGGAGTTCTTCTCCTGCACCTACGGCGCCGGTGGCTCGACCCGCGACCGCACCCTCAATACCGTGCTGCAACTGGACGGCGAGGTGGGCGTGCCTACCGCCCCGCACCTGTCCTGCGTCGGCGACAGCAAGGCCGAACTGCGCGAACTGCTGACCCTGTACAAGAACGCCGGGATCAAGCGCATCGTCGCCTTGCGCGGCGACCTGCCGTCCGGCATGGGCCTGGCCAGCGGCGAGTTGCGCTATGCCAACGAACTGGTCAGCTTCATCCGCGAGGAAACCGGCGAGCACTTCCATATCGAAGTCGCCGCCTACCCGGAGATGCACCCCCAGGCGCGCAACTTCGAGAGCGATATCGCCAACTTCGTGCGCAAGGCCAAGGCCGGTGCCAGCAGCGCCATCACCCAGTACTTCTTCAACGTCGACAGCTACTTCTACTTCGTCGAGCGCGTGCGCAAGATGGGCGTGGAGATTCCGGTGGTGCCCGGCATCATGCCGATCACCAACTACAGCAAGCTGGCCCGCTTCTCCGACGCCTGCGGCGCCGAGATCCCGCGCTGGGTGCGCAAGCAGCTGGAAGCCTACGGTGATGACAGCGACAGCATCCGCGCCTTTGGCGAGCAGGTGGTCAGCGAGATGTGCGAACGCCTGCTTGCCGGCGGCGCCCCGGGCCTGCACTTCTACACCATGAACCTGGCCGCCCCCAGCCTGGCGATCTGGAACAACCTCAAGCTGCCGCGCTGAGCGCCCTGGCCAGCCGCAAAAAAACCGGACAATGTCCGGTTTTTTTATGCCAGCGGCCGCCGGGATCGGCGCAGGAATCACGCTTCCAGCGCCTCGCACCCACATCCCCCAATCCAATGCCGGCACTCCGGCGCCAAATGGCTCCCCTGGTCAAGCGCTACCGCGCTAGGACAGCACCCGGTAACAGGGCACATAGGCACTGCCCCCCGGCAGTTTCATCCGGTGCTGGTCGACGAACGCCTGCAGCAGGCGCCCCAACGGCTGCATGATCTGCGGATCACCGGTGATCTGGTAGGGCCCGTGCTCCTCGATCAGGCGAATCCCCTGAACCTTGACGTTGCCGGCGACTATGCCGGAGAAGGCGCGGCGCAATTGGGCTGCCAGCTCGTGCACCGGCTGCTCGCGAGTCAGGTTCAGGCCGGCCATGTTTTCATGGGTCGGCTCGAACGGACGCTGGAAGCTCTCGTCGATCTTCAGCAACCAGTTGAAATGGTAGGCGTCGCTGCGCTCGCGGCGGAACTGGGTGACCTCCTTGATGCCCTTGGCCATCTCCCGCGCGACCTGGGCCGGATCGTTGATGATGACCTTGCAGCGCTGCTGCGCCTCGGCGCCCAGGGTATGCCCGATGAATGCGTGCAACTGCTCGAGGTAGGGGGTGGCGCTCTTGGGGCCGGTCATGATCAGGGGGAAGGGCACCTCCCGGTTGTCCGGGTGCAGCAGGATGCCGAGCAGATAGAGCAGCTCCTCGGCGGTACCGGCACCGCCGGGGAAGATGATGATGCCGTGTCCGACCCGCACGAAGGCCTCCAGGCGCTTCTCGATATCGGGCAGGATCACCAGCTCGTTGACGATCGGATTGGGCGCCTCGGCGGCGATGATCCCCGGCTCGGTCAGCCCCAGGTAGCGCCCGCCGATGATGCGCTGCTTGGCGTGGGCGATGGTGGCGCCCTTCATCGGCCCCTTCATCACCCCGGGGCCACAACCGGTGCAGATATCCAGGCCACGCAGGCCCAGTTCGTGGCCGACGATCTTGGTGTACTTGTACTCCTCGCTGCTGATCGAGTGCCCGCCCCAGCACACCACGATATTCGGCTCCACCCCGGCACGCAGGGTACGGGCGTTGCGCAACAGGTGGAAGACATAGTCGGTGATGCCCTGGGAGCTGTTGAAGTCGACCCGCTTGTTCTCCAGTTCGCTCTGGGTGTAGACGATGTCGCGCAGGCCGCTGAACAGCATCTCCCGGGTGCTGGCGATCATCTCGCCGTCGACGAAGGCATCGGCCGGGGCGTTGCACAGCTCCAGGCGGATGCCACGGTCGAGCTGGTGAATGAGGATCTCGAAGTCCGGATAGGCCTCCAGGATGGTCTTGGCGTTGTCGCTGTTCGAGCCGGTATTGAGGATCGCCAGGGCGCACTGTCGGAACAGCGCGTAGACGCTGCCCGAGCCGGTCTCGCGCAGTTGCTGCACCTCGCGCTGCGACAGGGTTTCCAGGCTTCCCTTGGGGGATACGGTGGCATTGGTGGTTTTTCTGCTAGCCATTACGACACTCCATGGCAGTGATACTGCGCAAGCCAAACCGGCCTGATCGCTTAGTCAAGTTATAGCCTAGATGTCCGAGCCAAAGGGGGGCGATGCAGGCGCACCGGACCCAGCCGAGAGGTCGCCATCCGACGCCAGGGCCGTGCATGATCGGTGCTCGCGGAACAATTTGCACGCCCCGCCACCGGCGTCGATCGCCTCAAGGGCCGGGTGTGACCGAATGCCAGGACGCGCTCGGCGCAGCCGGGCCTCCCTGGCCTTCGCCACCGCCGGGCGGTCGAACCGCCCCACAGGACGGCGGCTCTGTTATACTCGGCCTTCCCGCCAGGCTTGCGCCCGGATGCTCGCCCCCAGAGGCAGCAGTACCGGACGGGATTGCGCGCCCCACGCCGCGATTCAAGCCAGGCAATACACCCCATAGGGCAGCGCCCTCACTAGACAGGATTTCACATGTCCTTTGCCTCCCTCGGTCTCTCCGAGGCTTTAGTCCGTGCGGTCGAATCCGCCGGCTACACCCAACCCACGCCGGTGCAACAGCGGGCCATCCCCGCCGTGTTGCAAGGTCGCGACCTGATGGTGGCGGCCCAGACGGGTACAGGTAAAACCGGCGGCTTCGCCCTGCCGATCCTCGAGCGACTGTTCCCCAACGGTCACCCGGATCGCGAGCACCGCCATGGCCCTAAGCAACCGCGCGTGCTGGTACTGACCCCCACCCGCGAGCTGGCCGCCCAGGTGCATGACAGTTTCAAGGTCTATGCCCGCGATTTGAATTTCGTCAGCGCCTGCGTGTTCGGCGGCGTTGGCATGAACCCGCAGACCCAGGCCCTGGCCAAGGGCGTCGATGTCCTGGTCGCCTGCCCGGGGCGTCTGCTCGACATGGCCGGACAAGGCAATGTCAACCTGGCCCATGTCGAGATCCTGGTGCTCGACGAAGCCGACCGCATGCTCGACATGGGCTTCATCCATGACGTCAAGAAGGTCCTCGCGCGCCTGCCCGCCAAGCGCCAGAACCTGCTGTTCTCGGCCACCTTCTCCAAGGACATCACCGACCTGGCCGGCAAGCTGCTGCACGATCCCGAGCGCATCGAGGTCACGCCGCCGAACACCACGGTCGAGCGCATCGAGCAGCGGGTGTTCCGCCTGCAGGCCAGCCACAAGCGCGCCCTGCTCGCCCACCTGGTGACCGCCGGCGCCTGGGAGCAGGTACTGGTGTTCACCCGCACCAAGCACGGCGCCAACCGCCTGGCCGAGTACCTCGACAAGCACGGCCTGCCGGCCGTGGCGATCCACGGCAACAAGAGCCAGAATGCCCGCACCAAGGCCCTGGCCGACTTCAAGGCCAACCGCGTGCGCCTGCTGGTCGCCACCGATATCGCCGCCCGCGGCCTGGATATCGACCAACTGCCCCACGTGGTCAACTTCGAGCTGCCCAACGTCGAGGAAGACTACGTGCACCGCATCGGCCGTACCGGTCGTGCCGGCCGCAGCGGTGAAGCGATCTCGCTGGTGGCGCCTGACGAAGAGAAACTGCTCAAGGGCATCGAGCGGATGACCAAGCAGAAGATCGCCGACGGCGACCTGATGGGCTTCGATGTCAGCACCGTCGAGGCCGAGCGCCCGGAAGTACGCGAACCGCAGAAGCCGCGCCAGCCACGCGGCGCCAAGCCGGACGGCGAACGCCACGGCGGCGGACGCAAGGACAAGGGCAAGGACAGCGGCAAGGCCAACAGCAGCCGCGGCAAGGCCCGCAGCGGCCGTGATCAACAGCCCCGCGGTTCGGCCCGCGCCGCCGCGCCGGCGGTGCCCGCGTTACCTCCGGACCGCGCGCCGGACGAGTTCCGCGACGATGAAATCGATAATTTCGGCAACCGGGTGGATTACGTCAGCCCGCACCAGAACAAGCAGCAGAACCGTGGCCGTCGGCCCGGTGCGCCTGCAGGTATCAATGGCGCCGGCAGCGGCCAGCCACGTGCTGCCAAGCCCCCACGCGCCAACGCGGCAGGCGCAGGCGGCCAGGGTCGTCGCCAGGGCGCCGGTGGCCAGAGTGGCCAGGGCCGCAATGGCGCCGGCCGAGCTCGCCCGCCGCGTGACGGCCGGACCACCTCGCTCAATCGCGACGAACTGCCGCGTCAGGAGGCTGCAGTGAAGAGCCCCCGCGACAAGCAGCCGGTGATCATGCACAAGGGCTCGCGCCTCGACCGCTTCCCGACCCCCGAGCAGCTCGACGAACTGTCGAACAGCGCTCGGCCACGCAGCGAGAAGCCGGCCCTGCTCACGCGCAACCGCGACGACTGAGCCAGCCCGCCGTAGCAGCCATAAACGACAACGCCGCCCAATGGGCGGCGTTGTCGTTTAACAGGTTCAGGAGTTTACTGGCGCACGCCTTCCACCGAGATGATCAGCTGCACTTCCTGCGAAGCCGGGCCGAGGTCTTTCTGGATATCGAAATCCTTGAGCTTGAGCGTGGTGCTGCCCTCGAAGCCGGCGCGGTAGCCACCCCAGGGATCGTCGCCCTGGCCGACGAAGCTGGCGGCGATGACCACCGGCTTGGTCACGCCATTGAGCGTCAGGTTGCCGCTGATATCGGCGGTACCGGCACCCGTCGACTTGACCGCAGTCGAGGCGAAGGTCGCGGTCGGGTGCTGGCTGACGTTGAGGAAGTCACCGCTGCGCAGGTGCTTGTCACGCTCGGCGTTGTTGGTATCGACGCTGGCGGTATTCAGGGTCACCTTGACTTGGCTGGCCTCGGGATTCTTCTCGTCGAAGCTGAAGCTGCCGTCGAAGTCCTTGAAGGTGCCATACAACCAGCTGTAGCCCAGGTGGCTGATCTTGAAGTTGACGAAGGCGTGCTGGCCCTGCTTGTCGATGGCGTAGTCGGCCGCCAGGGCCTGACCGGCGCCGAACAGGGCGGCGCCGAGGCTCAGGGCGACGAGGGTTTTCTTCAGCATGGGGATTCTCCTAGTGAGGGTGAGCAATTCGCGGCGGCGCTTCAGCGTCCGAGCATGCGCAGCAGGGTGCGGTCACGATCGATGAAGTGGTGCTTGAGGGCCGCCAGGGCGTGGATGACGGCGAAGACGACCAGGGTCCAGGCCAGGTACTTGTGCACCAGCCCGGCGATGTCCTCCTGGCCGACGACTCCGCTGAGGGTCGCCGGCACCTCGAACAGGCCGAACACCTCGATGCCACGCCCTTCGGCGGTCGAGATCAGGTAGCCGGAGAGCATCAGCAGCAGCAGGCCGAGGTAGAGGAAGGCGTGGCCCAGGCGGCTACCCAGGCGAGTCATCCGCCCATGGTTGGGCAGGCTCGCCGGCGGCGGACTGAGGCGACGCCAGAGCATGCGCCCGAGCATCACGGCGAGCAGCAGCAGGCCGATGCTCTTGTGCAGGTCGGGTGCGGCCTTGTACCAGCTGCTGTAGTAGTCGAGGCCGACCATCCAGTAGCCCAGGCCGAACAGGCCGAACACCGTGGCCGCCACCAACCAGTGCAAGAACATACTGACCAGACCATAGCCGCTGGGGGAGTTGCGCCACTGCATGCGGAAGCGTTCCATGAAAATTGATGGAGGCAAGACTAACAACAAGCCTATCGATGAAAAGCAGAAAATTTCGCTATGAAACATCGGGAAATACGATGCGTTCCAGCGACCCTGCGCCCAACCGGTATTAGTCCGAAACCCGGACCACAAGTTCACCGCCCCGGGGCTCGACGGCCACCGGCACGGCACCGGCGGCAGCAGCACAGCCCCCCCCGCGCTACGGGCCCACACCACGGACACATCTGATAGGCTTGCCGCAGATGATTGGGAGAGCGTTTCGATGAGCCTGAATGACCACTGGATGCAGCGTGACCTGGCTGTACTCTGGCACCCCTGCACCCAGATGAAAGACCACGAGCAATTGCCCCTGGTGCCGATCCGCTCCGGCTCCGGCGTCTGGCTGGAAGATTTCGACGGCAAGCGCTATCTCGACGCCGTCAGCTCCTGGTGGGTCAACGTGTTCGGCCATGCCAACCCGCGCATCAACCAGCGCATCAAGGACCAGGTCGACCAACTGGAGCACGTGATCCTCGCCGGCTTCAGTCATGCGCCGGTGGTCGAGCTGTCCGAGCGCCTGGTCAAGCTGACTCCTGCCGGCCTGGATCGGGTGTTCTATGCCGACAACGGTTCCTCGTGCATCGAGGTCGCGCTGAAGATGAGCTTCCACTACTGGCTCAACGTCGGCCAGCCGGCGAAGAAACGCTTCGTCACCCTGTCCAACAGCTACCACGGCGAAACGGTGGCGGCGATGTCGGTCGGCGATGTCGCCCTGTTCACCGACACCTACAAGGCACTGCTGCTCGACACCCTCAAGGTTCCCAGCCCGGATTGCTACTACCGCCCCGAGGGCATGAGCTGGGAGGCGCATTCGCGGGCCATGTTCGCCCACATGGAGCAGTGCCTGGCCGAGCACCATCAGGAGGTCGCCGCGGTCATCGTCGAGCCGCTGATCCAGGGCGCCGGCGGCATGCGCATGTACCACCCGGTCTACCTCGAGCTGCTGCGCGAGGCCTGCGACCGCTACGGCGTGCACCTGATCCTCGACGAGATCGCCGTCGGCTTCGGCCGCACCGGAACGATGTTCGCCTGCGAACAGGCCGGCATCCGCCCGGACTTCCTCTGCCTGTCCAAGGCGCTGACCGGCGGCTACCTGCCGCTGGCCGCCTGCCTGACCACCGACCAGGTCTACCAGGCCTTCTACGACGACTACTCGAGCCTGCGCGCCTTCCTTCACTCGCACAGCTATACCGGCAACCCGCTGGCCTGCGCGGCGGCCCTGGCAACCCTGGATATCTTCGAGCAGGACAAGGTGATCGAGGCCAACAAGCGGCTGGCCGCGCGCATGGCCAGTGCCACCGCGCACCTGGCCGATCACCCGCACGTCGCCGAGGTGCGCCAGACCGGCATGGCCCTGGCCATCGAGATGGTCCAGGACAAGGCGAGCAAGACCGCCTACCCCTGGCAGGAGCGCCGCGGCCTCAAGGTCTACCAGCACGCCCTCGAGCGCGGCGCACTGCTGCGCCCGCTGGGAAGCGTGGTGTATTTCCTGCCGCCCTACGTGATCAGCGAGGAGCAGATCGATTTTCTTGCCGAGGTGGCCAGCGAAGGCATCGACATCGCCACCCGCGAGTCGGTCAGCGTAGCCCTGGGCAACACCCAGTACCCGGGCTTTCGCGACCCGGGCTGAATTGGCTGGCAGATACGTCGGGTGGATGGCGCCTCCTCCATCCAGCATTGCGCTGTTGCGGTGGATGAAAAGCGCCTCGGCCAACCCTGGCCAACGCCCGGCGCATCGATAAAGCCTGATCCAGCCTTCTGATAGCGGTGCACACGCCGCAGCCTACGGCTAGAATTTGCGCCTTTGCTCCAGGTTCGCTCCCTCATGCGCCTATCCCGCTTCTTTATCGATGCCCCCCTCACCCTCGGCCAGCACCAGCTGCCGGAGGCCCAGGCCCACTACATTGGCCGCGTGCTGCGCCGAAGTGTCGGCGACCAGGTGCAGCTGTTCGATGGCAGCGGCCAGGAGTACCGCGGCGAGCTGATCGAGGTCGGCAAGAAAAGCGTGCGGGTCGAGCTGCGCGAACAACTGGCCGGCCAGGCCGAATCGCCGCTGCGCGTGCACCTGGGCCAGGGCCTGTCGCGCGGCGAACGAATGGACTGGGCGATCCAGAAGGCCAGCGAACTGGGCGTGGCGGAGATCACCCCGATTGCCTCCGAGCGCTGCGAGGTGCGCCTGAAGGACGAGCGCGCCGACAAGCGCCTGGCCCACTGGCGCCAGGTGGCGATCAGTGCCTGCGAACAGTGCGGACGCTCGGTCCTGCCGCTGATCCATGCGCCGCTGACCCTGGCCGAATGGCAAGCGTCGGTGCAGGCCGAGCTGAAGCTGGTCCTGCATCCGCAGGCCGCGCCACTGACCAGTCACGCCAAGCCGCAGACCCTGGCCTTTCTGATCGGCCCCGAGGGCGGCCTGAGCGAGAGCGAAGTCGAGCTGGCCAAGGCCGCTGGCTTCCAGGCCGCCCGCCTCGGGCCGCGAGTATTGCGCACCGAAACCGCACCAGTGGTGGCCCTGGCGGTGGCCCAGCAGCTCTGGGGCGACTTTTCGTAAGTCGCTGTCGCCTGGATGTAACAAGATGTGATTTTTCGGGGTGGCAAGGCCGCCCTGCTCTGGCATCCTCTGCACGCCAAAAGCGAGCCGCGGTCCAACCCGCATTTCGCTCTTGCCGAGGCCGGCAGCCACCATGCCGAACCTCTCTCCAATAACAATCCGCCAGGGCGCCATGCATTCCCATAAGGAATGCCACTGCAAGCCCGAGGCACAAGGAGCACCCTATGAACGAACTGGTCTCGACCCTCAACGGACTGGTCTGGAGCCCGGCACTGATTTACCTGTGCCTGGGCGTCGGTCTGTACTTTTCCCTTCGCGGACGCTTCCTGCAGGTCCGTCACTTCAAAGAAATGATCAAGCTGATGTTTACCGGGCGCACCGATGAGCACGGCATCACCTCCTTCCAGGCTCTGACCATGACCCTCGCCGGGCGCGTGGGTACCGGCAACATCGCCGGCGTGGCCACCGCCATCACCTTCGGCGGCCCGGGCGCGGTGTTCTGGATGTGGATGGTCGCCTTCCTCGGCGCCAGCTCGGCCTTCGTCGAATCCACCCTGGGCCAGGTCTACAAGGAAGACATCGACGGTCAGCACCGCGGCGGCCCGGCCTTCTTCATCGAGAAGGGCCTGGGCATGAAGTGGTACGCCTGGATCTTCGCGGTCGTCACCGTATTTGCCTGCGGCCTGCTGCTGCCGGGCGTACAGGCCAACTCGATCGCCTCCAGCGTCAACACTGCCTTCGGCATCGATCCCAACACCACCGCGGCCATCCTCGCCGTGATGATCGGCCTGATCATCTTCGGTGGCGTCAAGCGCATCGCCCACTTCACCCAGGTGGTGGTGCCCTTCATGGCCCTGGGCTACATCCTGGTGGCGATGGTCATCATCCTGCTGAACATCACCCAGCTGCCTGACGTGATCGCGCTGATCTTCAAGAGCGCCTTCGGCATGGAAGCGGGCTTCGGCGCCATTCTCGGCATGGCCATCCAGTGGGGCGTCAAGCGCGGCGTCTACTCCAACGAAGCCGGCCAGGGCACCGGCCCGCACGCCTCTTCGGCCGCGGCCGTCAGCCATCCGGCCAAGCAGGGCCTGGTGCAGGGCTTCTCGGTCTACATCGACACCCTGTTCGTCTGCTCCGCCACCGCCTTCATGCTGCTGATTACCGGTCAGTACAACGTGCAGGCCGCCGATGGTAGCGCGCTGTTCACCGGCATCGCCGGCGTCGCCGCAGGCCCGGGCTACGTGCAGACCGCCATGGAGAACATGATGCCGGGCTTCGGCAACGCCTTCGTCGCCGTGGCCCTGTTCTTCTTCGCCTTCACCACCATCCTGGCCTACTACTACATCGCCGAAACCAACATCGCCTTCATCAACCGCAAGGTCCATCGCCCCTGGCTGACCCTGCTGCTGAAGTTCGGCATCATCGCCGCCACCGTATACGGCACCGTGCGCAGCGCGTCCCTGGCCTGGGACCTGGGCGACCTGGGTGTGGGCCTGATGGCCTGGCTGAACATCGGCGCCATCATCCTGATGCACAAGATCGCCTACACCTGCCTGAAGGACTACGAGGCGCAGAAGAAGCAGGGCCTGGACCCTGTGTTCGACCCGGAGAAGCTCGGTATCAAGAATGCCGACTACTGGACCGGCAAGCAGGCCGTGAGCGAGCCGGCGACCGCCGACAAGCCGCTGGTCGGCGCGTCGCTCGAATCCAGCCGCTAACCGGCTGAAAGCAAAAGCCCCGCCTGCCGGATGCCCCTGATCGGGTCGTTCGGCAGGCGGGGCTTTTTCGTGCCGCGCTCGTTAGATCAGGCCGGCATCCGCAAGCTTCTGCTCCAGACCGATCAGGTCGGGAATCTTCAGCACATTCTCGCCGAGACTCACCGCATCCAGTTCCAGAGGCGCCAGTGCCGCATCGGCGCGCGCCAGGTCGGCGCCCACCTTGACCGAACGCGGAATGCCCTGCACCAGCAAGGCGATGAACTTGACCTGGGGCCGACCGCCGAGGGCGTTGATCACCGCCACCCGGGCACCGGCAGCGACCTTGGCCTGAGCCCCGGAAGCCGCCTCGAAGGACAGCAACGGCAGCTGCAGATCGCGCCAGGGGATCTGCCCCAGAAACCAGGCCGGCATCCCCGCAGACACCTGCGGTGCCCGATAGGGAATCAGCTCGGCGACCGCCACGTTGGGCAGCAACAGGGTGCGATCGGCCAACGGCACCAGCAGGCCGGTCAAGCTGTCGACGCTAGTGGTAGTGGCTATGGCTTGGCTCATCAAAATGTCCTATGCGGGGCCTTGCCCCTGGTTAACTGCACTGCTCGGCCAGGTGCTTGACCAGGGCCTCGGCCAGCTCCCGCGGATCGGCACTGAGGCTGCTGTAGCCCCCTTCGCGCAAGCCGTCCGGCATGCTCGAACAGGCGCAGCTGTCGCTGCGCTGGGTCCAGATCTCGCCGCCCTGGCGCTTCACATAGGCAGCGGCGGCGCTGCCGTCACTGCCCATGCCGCTGAAGGCAATCACCCCGCAGAGACCGGCGAAATGCTGGGCCAGATTGAGCATCATCTGGTCGATGGACGGGCTGTAGGGTTCCGGCCAGGCACGCTCGGCGATCTGCATCTGACCTTCGTCACTGAAGCCCAGCTCGCGGCTGATCGGCGCCACCACGACCTCGCCGCAGCGCACCGGGTCGCCGTGGCGCGCCGCGTTGACCTGCCACTGGCTGTGCCGGCCAACCGCTTGCGGCAGGGCCGCCTCGAAACCGGGATCGATGTGCTGGGCATAGACAAAGCCGATGGGCAGTCCGCCCGGCAAAGCATCGAGGAATGCCTTGACCGCCGCCGGCCCGCCCAGGGACGCGGCCAACAGCCACACCTGGCGAGCGGGCTCGCCCGCCACCAGCGGGGTATCGGCCAATACTTGCGGCAAATCCAGGCGCGCGGGGCGCTGCGCCTCGGCCAGCAGGGCCTCGAGGCTGGGCCCGACCGCCTGCGAGGGGTCGCCGACCAGCTTCTTCAGCTTGCCGAACAGCCGCCGCTCCCAGCGCGGGTAGTTTTCCGAGTGGCGCTCCGGCGCGTGGCCCTCGCCGAACAGCACCGGCGCCGAGGTCCGCTCCAGCAGGCTGTCGACCAGGGGCGAATCCTCGGACTGGGCCAGGTCGACCAGCCACAGGTCGGTCTCGCAGGCCGCCAGGGCCTCCTCATCCAATCGCGCCGGGTCGCTGTTGAGTACCACCTGGTAGCCGCTGCCGACCAGGGCCTGCTGCAGCACATGGCGCTGCAGCGAGGTGTCGGCGATGACCGCGATGCGTGCCGCTGCTTTTTCCATCATGTCGGTTTATCCGAAGGGCGATCCGTCGAGTGGTCCTGCACTGGGTGGCGGTCCACCGGGTGGCGGTCCACGAGTTGCGCGATACGTTCGAGCAGCAGCGACTCCTGATAGGGTTTGCCGAGGTACTCGTTGACCCCGAGGGCCAACGCGCGCTCACGGTGCTTCTCGCCGGTACGCGAGGTGATCATGATGATCGGCAGGTCCTTGAGGCGCTCGTCATGGCGCACCAGGGTCGCCACCTCGAAGCCGTCCATGCGTGGCATCTCGATATCCAGCAACATGATGTCGGGCTTGCGCTCCTGCAACTGGGCGATGGCATCCACCCCGTCCTTGGCGGTGAGCACGTTCATGCCGTTGCGCTCGAGCAGGCGACTGGTGACCTTGCGCACGGTCACCGAGTCGTCCACCACCATGACCAGGGTCGGACGATCGGCCTCGATTTCCTCGACGCTCGGCGCCCGCACGGCCAGACGCGGCTGCTGCTGGGTGAGCAGGTGGGCATGCAGGACGCGAATGGTCGCCAGCAGGTCGAGGATCACCACCACCCGGCCATCGCCGAGGATGGTCGCGCCGGAAATACCGTGCACCCCGGCGAATTGCGGGCCGAGGCTCTTCACCACGATTTCCCGCGAACCGGCCAGCGAGTCGACCTGGACGGCCACCGCGTGTTCGTTGGAGCGCACCAGGATGACCGGCAACGGCAGGCTCTGCCCGACCAGCTTGGGTTGCTGGCCGTTGTTCAACAGGTCGCCCAGGTAACGCAGCTCGTAGGCCTGCCCGGCATACTCGAAACGCGGCGCATCCGGGGCGTAGTAGGCCTCCAGCTCGTAGGGCGATACCCGCACGATACCCTCGATGGTATTCAGCGGGATGGCGTAGAGGTCTTCGCCGGACAGCACCATCAGCGCCCGGTTGACCGATACCGTAAACGGCAGGCGAATGGTGAAGCGGGTACCTTCTCCAGGCGTCGAGTCGATGCTCATGGAGCCACCGAGCTGCTTGACCTCGGAATGCACCACGTCCATGCCGACGCCACGCCCGGAAATCTGGGTGACCTTCTCCGCCGTGGAGAACCCGGCCTCGAGGATGAACTGGAGAATCTCGTGGTCGGTCAGGTCCGACTGCTCGTCCATCATGCCGCGCTCGATGGCCTTGCGGCGCACGGCGTCCAGCTTGATGCCACCGCCATCGTCGGCCAGGGTGAGGACGATGTCGCCGCCCTCGCGGCCCAGGTTCAGGCGGATATGGCCCTGCGCCGGCTTGCCCGCAGCGCGGCGCACTTCGGCGGCCTCGATGCCATGGTCGACGGCATTGCGCAGCATATGCTCCAGGGGCGCGACTATGCGCTCGAGCACCGTGCGGTCCATTTCTCCTTCGGCGTTGCCGACGACGAATTCGACCTGTTTGCCCAGCTCGCCGGCCACCTGCCGGACGATGCGGCGCAAGCGCGGCACCAGGCGGTCGAAGGGCACCATGCGGGTGCGCATCAGGCCTTCCTGCAGTTCCGTATTGACCCGCGCCTGCTGCAGCAGCAGGGTTTCGGCGTCGCGGTTGCGGGTTGCCAGGGTTTCCTTGAGGTCGAGCAGGTCGGAAGCTGATTCGAACAGCGCGCGCGAGAGCTGCTGCAGTTGCGAATGGCGGTCCATCTCCAGCGGGTCGAAATCTTCGTAGCCGGCGCGCTCGGCCTCGGCCTGGTAGCGGCTGAGGATCTGCGCCTGGGTTTCGATATCCAGGCGGCGCAACTGGTCGCGGACCCGGTCGATGGTCGCTTCCATCTCGTTCAGGGTGAAGCCGAAGTCACTGACTTGCTGCTCGACCCGACCACGGAAGATCGAGGTCTCCCCCGCCAGGTTGACCAGGCCTTCGAGCAACTCGGCGGGCACCTTGACCAGCTCCTGCGGCGCCCGCCGTGCGGCGGCATCCTGGGCGGCCTGTTCGGCGCGGCGCACGAAAGGCAGTACCTTGGTCACCAGCTCCTGGGCCGGCATCGGGCTGGCCGCCATGATCGGCGTGGACAGATTAACCGCCGGAAGGGCAGCCGGTTCGCTGTCGGCTGCCGGGGCCGTCTCCGGTACCTGGCTCTGCAACAGACGCTGACGCAGCTGGTCGAGTTCTTTCTGCAGGCCCTCGAAGCCGGACTGGACGTCAAGGAACAGGCTCTCCGGCCAGGGCGCGCCCTGCTGCTGGGCCTCGGTCAGGTGCTGCTCCAGGTCATGACTCAGATCACCCAGGCGCTTCTGCCCGGCCAGGCGCGCGCCGCCCTTGAGGGTATGCAGGATGCGCAGCATGTCGTCGATGGCGCCCCCCTGCTCGGGGTGGTCCTCGAACCGACCAATGCTGGTTTCCATCGCCTCGAGCAGGTCATCGGCCTCTTCCAGGAAGATGTCGAGAATGTCGGTCTCGGCCTCGTCTTCGTCCTCTTCGGCAGCGGCAATCTTGAGCTGCACGGCCGACGGCATGCTCAGCTGCTCGTCGGGGTTGCTCCGAAAGCCCTTGATCGCCTCGATCAAGGCCGCGCCATCGGGCACCGGGCGCCGCTGTTTGACCGCCTCGAGCATCTCGGCCAGCCGGTCATGGCAAGCCTGAAGCAACTGGAACAAGGCCGGGCTGGCGCGCAGACGGCCATCACCCAACCCCTCGTAGAGGAACTCCAGCTCATGGGCGAGATCGCCGATCTCACGGATCTCCGCCATCCGCGCGCCGCCCTTGAGGGTGTGCAGGTCTCGCTGCAGGGACTCCAGCTCGAGACTGTTGTCAACGTCGTCCATCCAGCGCTGCAGGGCTGCACCGGCGCTGTCGATGATGTCGAAACCCTCCTCGAGGAAAATCTCCACCAACTCGGCGTCGCGCTCGTCGGCTACGGCAGGCGCCGCCTCTTGCGGTTCTTCCGGCTCAGCCGGCAGCTCGGACAGGAGCGCTGCAGGGCTCTCGTTCGTGCCCGGTTCATCGGGCTCGACCAGCGCCTGCTGCTCGCCTGCCTGCAGATTCATGTCCGGTTCTACATCAGCTTCGGCTTCGGCTTCGGCTTCGGCTTCGGCTTCGGCTTCGGCTTCGGCTTCGGCTTCGGCTTCGGCTTCGGCTTCGGCTTCGGCTTCGGCTTCGGCTTCGGCTTCGGCTTCAGTCTCGGCCGGGGCCTGCGCCACGGGCAAGCTCGGCTGGCCGCCCTGGCGGAATTCGCGAATGGCAGCTATCAGTGCCGTGGGCACCTGCAGCTCGCCCCCGCCTTGCAGCTGCTCGAGTTCCAGTGCCAGTTCATCGTGGCTGCGCTGCAGCAGGCCGGCCAGCCCTGGCGAGTAGCTGTAGCGTCGATCCGCCAGGCCTTCATACAACGACTCCAGCTCGTGGGCAAGGTCGCCAATGGGTCGAATCGCGGCCATTCGCGCGCCGCCCTTGAGCGTGTGCAGGTCCCGCTGCAGGGACGACAGCGCGGCCTTGTTGTCCGGATCGGCCGACCAGCGCTCCAACGCCTGGCCGGCGCTTTCCAGGATATCTACCGCCTCTTCGAGGAAGATCTCTACCATTTCCCCATCGAGCGCCTGATGATCGCTCGACGGACCAGCCGCCGGGGTACGCCCCTGGTCGCTGGACTCATCCTGATCGACCTGCACGTCGACTTCGGTGGCGACTTCGCCGTCGGCCTCGAGCGCCCAGCGCGAGCGCTCGAGCGCCGCGGTCGCCGCATCCAGTTCGACGATTTCCATACCCTGACCACCCTCGCTGGACAGCAGGGCCAGAGTGTTCGGGTCCAGCGCCTCGCCAAGCAGGCTGCGTAATGCCTTGACCCGCTCGGGCTGGGCACTGACCTGCAGGCCGGCGGCGACCTGATCCATCATGCCGATAAGGGCCTCATGGGCCTGCTCGGCTTCGCTGAAGAACCGCTCGCTGACGGCCAGGCTGCCTTCCTCGACGGCACCATAGAGATCGAGCAAGGCCTCGCACAGCTCATCGATCTGCGGTAGTTCGGCCATTTCCGCGCCACGACCCAGGGTGGTCAGCTCGTCCAGCAGGGCACTCAGCTCCTGCCGCTCGCTCGGGTGCTCGCGCCAGCGCCGCAGCAAGTCTTCGGCATCCAGCAGGATGTCCATGCCCTCGGCCAGGAAGATACTGATCAGCTGCGGGTCACGGCCTTCACCCGGCTCACCCTGTCGTCCGCTCTGCGCGGACGACAGGCGCTCCTGGTGCAACTGCTGCACCCGTTCAAGGAACTCGGCTGCGCCCGGCAAGGGTGCCAGGGGCTGACTTTCCAGCTGCTCCAGACCGAGGCGGAACAGCTTCTCGGCGCCGCTCAACAGTTCGGCTTCGGCCAGATCCATCTGGATCAGGTTGCTCTTGAACTCCTTGACCATCTTCTCCAGCGGCGCAGCGATCTCCGCCACCGGCAGGATACCGGCCATATAGGCGCTGCCCTTGAGCGTATGCAGGGCGCGCTGCAAGTCGTCGGTAATCGGCTGGGGCAATTCCTGCGCGCAATCGGCGAGGAAACCGACCAGGGTATCGAGATGGGTTTCCGCCTCGTTGCGAAAGATCTCCAGCAGCTGCGGGTCCAGCACTTCGGCGCCGTCACCCGGCACCTCGGCAGCCTCGACTGCGCCCACTGGCTCGGCTGCCTGTTCGGCCGGGGCGTCAGCTTTTGGGAGTGCCTGGCCTTTCGCCAGGGCATGGGCCGTCGCGGCCAGGAGGTCGACATCATCGCGCTGGCGCTGGGCCTTGGCGGCAAACTCTTCGACCAGTTCCGGCATCAGCGCCACCACCTCACCAATCACCTGCTGCACCTCGGGGGTTCCCTCGATGCTGCGATCGAGCACCCGGTTGAGCAGGTTCTCGATCGACCAGCCCAGCTCGCCGATGACCAGCGCACGGACCATCCGGCCACTGCCCTTGAGCGTGTGGAAGGCTCGACGGACTTCGATCAGGGCATCCTTGTTGGCCGGATCGGCACACCATTGCGGCAGATACTCGGCGATGGTCTCCAGGACCTCGCCAACTTCCTCGACAAAGACCTCCAGCAGCTCCTCATCCACGGGTTCCTCGTCGGCCGGCGGCGGCAGCAGACTCGGCGGGACGTCGTGCGCCGGAGGGTTGATCGCCTGTACCGGCGCGGCCATCACATCGGCCATCGACAGGGGCTTGTCGGCTGCTGGCGCAGGCTCGGCGGCGGGCGTTTGGGCCGTCGGCAGCTCGACCTCCGGCAATTCCAGCGACGCCAGCTCGGCCTCGTCCCAATCGGCGGGATTGGACAGCGGGTCGAGATTGAACTCTTCCAGCAGATGCTCTTCCACACTGCCGGGATCGGCTGGCGCCTCATGCTCCGGCGGGCTCGGCAGCTCGGCCTCAGTGCTGGACTGCGTCTCCAGACCGGCCGAGTCGACATCCAGGTCCAGGGTTTCGATGCTGTAGCCCAGATCATCCGGCAACTCACCGACGCCGGCCTCCTCCGGCTCGGCAATCTCGCCCGTGAGTTCTTCGACGGATAGCGCTTCCAGGGCCGACCATTGCGTCTCGGGCTCGCTTGGCGCCTCGATCGGCTCGACGGCTTCGTCGGCCAGCACTTGCAGGTCGTCCAACGGATCGGCCAGGGGAGCAGCGGTCTCTTGCTCGGGTTCGACGCGATCGAGAATCGAGGGTTTTTCCTTGAGTGGATAGCCCAGACTTTCCAGGCTCTCCTCGGCCACATCGAGAATCAGCTCGCCCTGACTGCCATGATCCTCGCTCAGGCGTTCGAGGTAGTACTCCACGCTGGTGATCGCATCGGCCAAGGTGTCCAGGCTCTGCCAATTGGGCACGGCCTTGCGGGCCAGCAGCTGCTCCTGAATATAGCGATTGCAGGCGTTCAGCAAGGCGGCGGCACGCTCCAGCGGGATCATCGCCAGGCCACCGCGGACCTGGGTCAACAGCTCCGGCACACGCGCCAGGTGCTCATGGTTCCATTGCGAGGCGATGAATTCGATGATCGCGTCCTTGGCCTGCTCCAGGCCATTGCGCGCTTCCTTGATCACCAGCTGATGAATTTGCGCCACGTCGGTGGTCGGCAGGCGGCTTTCCTCACGCCCCGCCTCTTCCACCGGCCCAGCCATGCCGGCCAGGGTTGCCTCGACGTAAAGCAGCGCACCGGCGACATCCATCAGCACCGCATCGTTGGGCTCACGCTGGCCCAGGGCCAGACTGCGTACCACCTCGAGCTGGTCGACGATCACCTTGCGCGGCTGGGCGAAACCCAATACCGCCAGGGTATCGGCGATCTGCTTGAGCGGGGGCAGCAGCGCCTCCAGATCGACCACCTGGTTGCGGTCGCTGCGCACGAACAGGTCGAGACTGTCCTTGACCCGCACCAGCTCTTCGCACAGCGCCGCCACCACCGAGCGCATGGCGTCGCGGTCGGGGCCGGCCAGGCGGGCGCGCTCTTCGTCCACCACCTCATGGTCGGGCAGTGCATCGTCGAGTCGGTACTGGGCCTTCAGGGCTTGGATGCGCGGGGTCTGGGCCGGCGCCTTGGCCACGTAGAACAGCAGGTTCTTGATCAGTTCGTCGGGCGCGGGCCGGTTGACCGCGTCGGCGCCCTGCTCGAGCAGGCGCTTGAGCTCCTTGTCGACCTGGCGCAGCAGGGTGCGCACCGAACTGCCATTGGCCACGCTGCCGGCGGCCAGGCCTTCGACCAGGCCCGAGGCGACCTGCCACAGGGCGCTCAGCGGCGCCCCCTGGCACAGGCTTTCGAGGCGCGCGAACACCCGCGCCATGTAACCCAGGTTAGTCGGCAGATCCTGGTTGCGAATCACGCCGACCAGGGCCACCTGGAGCATCTGCCGCAGCTTGCGCAGCAGCGGCAGCAACTCGCTCGCGCGCAACTGCGCCATGGACTCGCTCGACAGCGCCGGCAGGCGCGCGGACATGTCGGGGGAGAACAGGCTGGTTTCCGACAGCAGCTTCTCGCCGCGGGCCGAACGCAGGTCGTTGAGCAGCGGCAGCACGACCATCGGCAGATCGCGCCGTGCGGTCTGGATCCGGTCGAGGTACACCGGCAGCTGCAGTATGGCCTGCATCAGCACTTCCAGGGCCTCGCCCTGGTTGGTCACGCGGCCCTCCATCAACGCCTGGGCCAGCTGCTCCATCTCTTCGGCGAGCAAGGCCGCGCCGTAGAACTCGACCATCTGCAGAGTGCCGTGAACCTGATGCACATAGGTCAGGCAGAAACGCATGCGCGTCGCGTCCTGCGGGTTCTCGACGAACGCCTCCAGGGCCTGGCGCGCCTGCTTCAGGGTTTCCGCGATTTCGCCTTTGACCCATTCCAGGGCGACATAGTCGTGCCGATCACCCATAGCCACTCCACTCATAAACCTATCCCTTGCGGGTAAACGCCAGAACCCGCTCGTCGGCGACCTGGATAAGCTCCGGGTGCTGCCAACCGACCACTTCGCCCACTCCCACCACCAGCAGCCCTCCTGGCGCCAGGCGCTCGGCCAGGCGATTGAGGATCTCGCGGCGACGCCAGCGACGAAAATAGATCAACATGTTCTGACAAAAAATAACGTCCATACCGGACATAGGCGCCTTGGCCAGTTCCAGCACATTGAGCTTGGCGCAACAGACCCGTGTCGCCAGGCTCGCTTTTACCTTGAATCGTCCATCGACCTGCCTGGCGAAATAGCGCTGGCACAGGTCGGTATCCATCTGATCCAGCTTGCGCGCGCCATACTCGCCGGCGCGCGCCTTGTTCAACGCATTGAGGCTGATGTCGGTGCCCGTGACGCCGAAGTACTCGGGGTACTCGCTCTGGCGCAGTACCTCGGCGGCGCTGATCGCCAGCGAGTACGGCTCCTCGCCACTGGAGCAGCCCACGCTCCATAACTCCCAGGGCCTGGTCATCCCTTGCTGCAAGCGAACACGCAGGTACGCTTCCAGCACATCGAAAGAGGCCCGATGGCGAAAAAAGCGGGTTTCCTGCACGGTCAGGCGATCCAGCAGGGTCGACCATTCCACCGCACCGCGCGGCCCATCGGTGACCTGGCGGAAGTAGTCGGCATAGTCGGCTATGCCCAGTTCACGCATCCGCGCCGTCAGGTTGGTCTGCAGGAAGGCTCGGCGTTGTTCGCTGATCACCACGCCGGTGCGATCTTCCAGCAAGACCTGCCAGTCGCGGAACTCGGTGGCGGACATGTCCACTACCGGCTGCAAGGCCCAGACGCCTGACTGCATGTCGAGAACCTCGCTGCTGATCCTGGGCGGCGGCCGGCTGCCTAACGAAACCGGCTCGCCACGCCCGCCGTTTACGCCTGCTCCCCAGCTTCCGGCAAGGTAAAGCCGGATACCGACCTACGCATCTCGCTGGCCATCTTGGCCAGGTTACCAATGCTCTTGGCGGTGGCGGTGGTACCGGACGAGGTCTGCGAGGTGATCTCCTGGATCACGTTCATGGTGTTGGAGATGTGGCCGGCCGACGAGGCCTGCTGGCGCGCCGCGTTGGAGATGTTCTGGATCAAGGCCGCAAGGGTCTTGGATACCTTCTCGATCTCTTCCAGCGCGACCCCCGCGTCCTGCGCCAGGCGAGCACCGCGCACCACTTCGGAGGTGGTCTGCTCCATGGAGATAACCGCTTCGTTGGTGTCGGTCTGAATGGTCTTGACCAGCGCCTCGATTTGCTTGGTTGCCGCCGAGGAACGTTCTGCCAGGCGCTGTACTTCGTCCGCTACCACGGCGAAGCCGCGGCCCGCGTCACCGGCCATGGAGGCCTGGATCGCGGCGTTGAGTGCGAGGATGTTGGTCTGGTCGGCAATGTCGTTAATCAGGCTAACGATGTCACCGATCTCCTGGGACGACTCACCGAGACGCTTGATCCGCTTCGAGGTGTCCTGGATCTGCTCACGGATGTTGTCCATGCCGGTGATGGTGTTGTGCACCACCTCGTTGCCCTTGTTGGCGATGGCTACCGAACGTTCCGCTACCGCGGAGGATTCGCTGGCGTTGGCCGATACCTGGTCAATCGACACGGCCATCTCGTTGATCGCGGCAGAGGCGCCGGCGATTTCCTGGGCCTGGTGCTCGGACGCCTCGGCCAGGTGCATCGCCGTGGCCTGGGTTTCCTGGGCGGCACCGGCTACCTGAACGGCGGTCAGGTTGATGGTGGCTACCAAGTCGCGCAGCTGGTCGATGGAGTAGTTGATGGAGTCGGCGATGGCGCCGGTGAAATCTTCGGTCACGGTCGCGGCCACGGTCAGGTCACCGTCGGCGAGGTCGGCGATCTCATCGAGCAGTCGCAGAATCGCCGCCTGGTTACGCTCGTTCTTCTCGGCGGTCTCGCTCAGGCGACTGTTGGTCTCGCGCACCATGACGATACCGATGAGGATGATCGAGCCCAACGCCAGGGCGCCCAGCAGATAACCGAACAGGGCGTTCAGGGCACGGCCTTCGGCCAAGTCTTCGAAGCCTGTGGCCAGCTCGGAAGCCTTGTCCAACAGGGTTTGCGACACGGTGAAGATGGTGTTGGCGGATTCGCGCACCTGGAACAGTTCCGGCGAGGTCTCGAGAATCTCGTCCACCGAACCGGAAACGAACTCGAACAGCTCGGAAATCTCCGCCAGACGCTCGAGTGCTTCGCCGTCGGTTACCGCGGTGATTTCCATTGCCGCGTTGCCTTCGAGCATCGCGTTGAGAACCCGGCCGAACAGGCTGGCGTCGCGGCCGAACATGTCGGCGGCCTGCACCGAGTCCTGGTCACCGGCGAGCACCTTGTTCACCGAGCCGAGAATACGCTCGGCCAACAGCGATTGGCGCTGGGCCACCGAGACCTGGGCCGCCGGCGCGCCGCTTTCCAAGAGGATATCGACGACTTCTTCGTACTCGACCTGCAGCTGCGGGATGGTTTCGGCCAATGTCGCCGCGACCTGGTGCAGGGACAGTACGGTCTGTTCGCTGGCGAGAATGGCGTCGGTGTTCTGCCGCAAGCTGTCCCAGTCCTGCTGCACGGCGGCCATCTGCGCCTGCACGTCATCGGGCGCCGGCGGCATGCCGCTGGCGCTGTTGCCATCGGTCAGGTAGCCCCAGCGGGTCTGGAAATCGTTGCGCGCGTCGCGCAGCAAGCCGAATGCCGCGGCGGTGCCGGCAGCCGCTTCGCTGGCGTTTTTGGCGATCCGCTGGGACAGGACCCGCAGCTCGCCGGAGTGGCTGATGTATTCCGTGTCGTAGTTGGACTGAGTATTGATGTAGGCGAAGTTGGCGAACAAAAGCACGATGGAAACGATCAGGACGATAAACAGCCCTGCGATCAGCGTGCTGCTGCGCGTACCCGCGAAAAGATTGCCTGCTTTGAGTTTTTTCATGTTCTGGCCCCCGCCTGGACCGACCGCACTACGGTTCCCATGTAACGCCAAAAGGCCGGCAATGCCGACCCCACCAATAAACTGCTAATTCGCGACATCGAGAAACTCCTGATGCTGGGCCAGCGCGTGAGGGCTGAACACCAGCCAGGGATGTTCGCGTTGAAAGACGCCGTGAATGAAGGGCGCGATGGACGCTTCGAGCGGCGGCAGCTGCTCGGAAAAGGAGTCCACCGGAAAATGCTGCATGCCGAATACTTCATCGACCGTCAGGCCGGCGAAGACTTCCTGATGGTCGACCACCAGCACCCGCCGTTTCTTGCGCAGCGGTGACAGTTCGTTGCCGAAGAAGCCGCACAGGTCCATCACCGGCAACAGGCGACCGCGCACGTTCGCCACGCCCTTGACCCAGCTCTTGACCCCGGGCAGCAGGGTGTGTCGCGGCTCGTGCAGCACTTCGCCGACCTCGCCCATGGGCGCGACGAAAAAGCGCTCGCCCATGCGAAAGCCGATGCCGCTCCAAGTCTGCACGACGGCCTGCTGCGAAGGCAGGCCCGCGGCGAGTGATCGACACCGTTGGTCGATCTCGATGAGGAGCTGAAAGGGAGTCTGCGCGTCCGACATGCCAACCGTGGCCTTCTTGTTTTATTTACTAGCGGACTGGCACGGCATCAGCCGGCCAACACCGCATTCAGGGTTTTCAGCAGGGTTGCTTCGTCAACCGGCTTGGTCAGATAGTCTTTTGCCCCCTGACGCTTGCCCCAGACCTTGTCGGTTTCCTGGTCCTTGGTAGTGACGATGATCACCGGGATGTGACTGGTATCGGCATCCTTGGTCAGCTGGCGGGTGGCCTGAAAGCCGTTCAGGCCCGGCATGACGATATCCATCAGCACCGCATCGGGCTTCTCCTGACGGGCCAGGGCCACGCCATCGGCACCGTTTTCCGCCTTGAGCACCTGGTGACCGTGCTTTTCCAGCATGGCGGTCAACTTGTACATTTCGGTCGGCGAGTCATCAACAATCAGAATTCGAGCCATGGTGTTTCCCAATACATAAGAAGGCGCCTGGGGCGGTCTGCCGCAGGCTTCAGGATGCCTGTTCCACCGGAACGAAGTCGGGGACATGGGCCTTGATCGCGCCGAGCAGCTCTTCTTTGCTGAAGGGCTTGGTCAGGTACTGATCGGAGCCGACGATGCGCCCCTTGGCCTTGTCGAACAAGCCATCCTTGGAGGACAGCATGATCACCGGGGTGGATTTGAAAGCGCTGTTGTTCTTGATCAGGGCGCAGGTCTGATAACCATCGAGCCGCGGCATCATGATGTCGACGAAAATGATATTCGGGTGGGTATCGGCGATCTTTGCCAAGGCATCGAAACCATCCACCGCGGTGATCACCTCGCAACCCACCTTTTTCAGCAGGGTTTCCGCAGTGCGACGAATCGTCTTCGAATCGTCGATCACCATTACCCTCAAACCCTCGGAATGCTGTTCCATGTTTGCCCTACCATCGCCTCGGTGAGTCATTATTTTTGCGGTCTATCGGTGCGCCTGAGGCCCAGTCAGCGATGGGCTGCAACCCAATCGTCGGGCCTTTTTAGCACACTCTACCCATGCAAGCTATAAGCCCCGGGAGGCCGAGGTTTTTCCTTGACCGCCCGACGCGCCAGCGCCACCCTGAGGCCATACACTGGTTCCTGCACCCCTAAACTGTTGCCCTCAACGGAGATTCCCCATGAGCGTTCGCCTCGGCATTGTCATGGACCCCATCGACCGGATCGCCTTCAAGAAGGACAGCTCGCTGGCCATGCTGCTAGCAGCCCAGGACCGCGGCTGGTCACTCTTCTATATGGAACAAAAAGACCTGTATCAGGCCAACGGCCAGGCTCGCGCCCGCCGCTGCCCCCTTCAGGTGTTCGACGACGCGCAGCGCTGGTTCGAACTGGGCGAGGAACAAGACGCCGCCCTGGCCGACCTCGACGTCATCCTGATGCGCAAGGATCCGCCCTTCGACAACGAATTCGTCTACACCACCTACCTGCTGGAACAAGCCGAGCAGGCTGGGGTACTGGTGGTCAACCGCCCACAAAGCCTGCGCGACTGCAACGAGAAACTCTTTGCCACGCAGTTCCCGCATTACACGCCACCGACCTTGGTCAGCCGCCGACCCGACATTCTGCGCGAGTTTGCCAAGGCGCAACGTGACATCATTCTCAAACCGCTGGATGGCATGGGCGGTTCCTCGGTCTTTCGCCACTGCGAAGGCGACCCCAACCTCTCCGTCATCCTCGAGACGCTCACCGCCCATGGCACCCAGCAGATCATGGCGCAGCGCTACCTGCCGGCCATCGTCGAGGGTGACAAGCGCATCCTGATGATCGACGGCACGGCCGTGCCCTTTTGCCTGGCGCGCATCCCGGCCCACGGCGAAACCCGCGGCAACCTCGCCGCAGGCGGCCGCGGAGAAGCCCGCCCGCTGACCGAGCGCGACTGCGAGATCGCCGCCGCCGTGGGCCCGACCCTGCGCGAGAAGGGACTGCTGTTCGTTGGCCTGGACGTGATCGGCGACCACCTTACCGAAATTAACGTGACCAGCCCGACCTGCATCCGCGAGATCGATGCGGCCTATGGCACCCGCATCGGCGAACACCTGATGGACAAGATCGCCGAGAAGCTCAATGCGCGCAGTGCTTCATAGACTTTTGCCCAGCCGCTCGGCAGACTGCGCCGCAACCTGAGCCAAGCCGAAGCGCGATGAACGCAGCCGCCTCCCTCCCCGAAACCAGCTCCGCCGGTGTGCGCCCGGCGGATCGCCTGGGGTTCACCCTGTTCCTCGCCACGGCGTTGCATGCCGCGCTGATTCTCGGCCTTGGCTTCGGCCTGGCCGAGCCCAGCCAGATCAGCAAGACCCTGGAAATCACCCTCTCGACCTTCAAGAGCGAGCAGGCGCCCAAGCAGGCCGACTTCCTCGCCCAGGACAACCAGCAAGGAAGCGGTACCCTGGAACACAAGGCCGCCCCCACCACCACCGAGCAGGCGCTGTTCCAGGACACCCAGGTCAGGCGCATCACCCCGCCAGCCACCCCGCAGCCGCCGGCAGTCCAGCAGCAAGCACCGAAAGCGGCCGTCGCCACCCGCAGCCCGCAAACGCAGAAGACCCCGATCAGGCGCGAACAGGCCAAACCGACCCCGCAGGCGCCGCCGGCTCCGGTCTTCGACAGCGCGCAGCTGTCGGCCGAAATCGCCAGCCTGGAGGCGCAACTGGCCCAGGATATCCAGCAGTACGCCAAGCGTCCGAAGATTCACCGCCTCAACGCCGCCTCGACCATGCGCGACAAGGGCGCCTGGTACAAGGACGAGTGGCGCAAGAAGGTCGAACGCATCGGCAACCTCAACTACCCGGATGAGGCTCGCCGCCAGGGCATCTATGGCAGCCTGCGCCTGCTGGTGTCGATCAACCGCGATGGCACCCTGTACGAGGTGCAGGTCCTGGAGTCGTCCGGCCAGCGCCTGCTCGACCAGGCGGCCCTGCGCATCGTCCGCCTGGCCGCCCCCTTCGCCCCCTTTACCGGCGACCTGGCCGACATCGACCGCCTGGAAATCATCCGCACCTGGCGCTTCGAGCGCGGCGACCGGCTGTCGAGTCGCTGACGCACGGTACACCGGCGCGCCGCTTGTCGGTGCTTTCGACTTCCAGCACCGGGCTTCAGGCATTAAGCTAATACACATGAAAGACGCCAGCCCGAGCTACCTCAAGCACCACCTCCTGATCGCCATGCCGCACATGGCCGATCCGCATTTCGCCCACACCGTGATCTACCTGGTCGAGCACAACGAGCAAGGCGCCATGGGGCTGGTGATCAACCGCCCCAACGGCCTCAACCTGGCCGACGTGCTGGAGCAGCTGCGACCGGACGAGGAGCCCGCGGCGCAGTGCCAGGACCTGCCGATCTTCGCCGGCGGTCCGGTGCAGACCGACCGCGGGTTTGTCCTGCACCCGGCCGGCCCGCAGTTCCAGGCGACCCTGGAGCTGGGCGAACTGGGCCTGTCGACCTCCCAGGACGTGCTGTTCGCCATCGCCGACGGCAACGGTCCGGACAAGTACCTGATCACCCTCGGCTACGCGGGCTGGGACGCCGGCCAGCTGGAAACCGAGCTGGCCGACAACGCCTGGCTGACCTGCCCGGCCGACAATGCCATCCTTTTCGATCTGCCCTTCGACCAACGCCTGAATGCGGCGGCCGCTCGCCTGGGGGTCAACCTCAGCCTGCTGTCCTCGCAAGCCGGCCACGCCTGATGGCCGAAGCCTGCGCCAAGCCGCTGCGCCTGCTGCTGGGTTTCGATTACGGCAGCAAGCAGATCGGCGTCGCCGTCGGCCAGGCCATCACCGGCCAGGCCCGCGAACTGTGCATCCTCAAGGCGCAGAATGGCGTACCCGATTGGCAGAAGGTCGAGGCACTGATCCGCGAGTGGCAGCCCGATGCCATAGTCGTGGGCCTGCCGCTGAACATGGATGGCAGCGCCAGCGAGATGAGCGCCCGCGCGGAAAAATTCGCCCGTCGCCTGCATGGCCGCTTCAACCTGCCAGTGCATACCCACGACGAGCGCCTGACCACCTATGAAGCCAAGGGCCAGCGCCTGCAGCAGGGCCAGACCGATGGGTATCGCGAACGCCCGGTCGATGCCCTGGCTGCCGCCTTGCTGCTGGAAGGCTGGCTGACCGAACACCCCCCGGCCTGACCCCAGGCTCGGCTCACCAGGAGTTGCCGATGAGTCTACCCAATCCCGCCGAGCTGCTGCCGCAGATGGCTTCTGACCTGATCGACCACCTCAACCAGCGGCAAATCGACGAGCCACGTTTCATCGGCATTCGCACCGGCGGCGTCTGGGTCGCCCAGGCGCTGCTCGAGCAGCTCGGTCGCGACGATCCTTTGGGCATACTGGACGTCTCCTTCTATCGCGACGACTTCACCCAGAGCGGCCTGCACCCGCAGGTACAGCCTTCGGAGCTGCCGTTCGAGGTCGAGGGCCAGCACCTGGTACTGATCGACGATGTGCTGATGAGCGGCCGCACCATCCGCGCGGCGCTCAATGAACTGTTCGACTATGGCCGTCCGGCCAGCGTGACCCTGGTCAGCCTGCTCGACCTGAACGCCCGCGAGCTACCGATCCGGCCCGACGTGGTCGGCGCGACCCTGTCGCTGGCCGCCGACCAGCGGGTAAAATTGTCCGGCCCCACGCCGCTGATTCTCGATCTGCAGACGCTTGCCAACTGAAACAGGGACATTGCGCCGCGCCGAACCACGCCCAGGCCGGGCGAGAATGGCCGAGGCCGCGGAGTTCGCGCATGGCAAATGAACAGTGCGCCGCCATTTTTACCGCCGCATCACCGAGTGCAGACCATTTGAAAAACCTTCTGAGACCCCTGCGATGACGCCGATTGATGCCAAGCGCCCGCTGCAACTGAACGACCAGGGCCAGTTGCGCCACTTCCTCTCACTCGACGGCCTGCCCCGCGAGCTGCTGACGGAAATCCTCGACACCGCCGACTCCTTCCTCGAAGTCGGCGCCCGCGCAGTGAAGAAGGTCCCGCTGCTGCGCGGCAAGACCGTGTGCAACGTGTTCTTCGAGAACTCCACCCGCACCCGCACCACCTTCGAACTCGCCGCCCAGCGCCTGTCCGCCGACGTCATCAGCCTCAACGTGTCGACCAGCTCGACCAGCAAGGGCGAGACCCTGTTCGACACCCTGCGCAACCTCGAAGCCATGGCCGCCGACATCTTCGTGGTGCGCCACGCCGACTCCGGCGCCGCGCACTTCATCGCCGAGCATGTGTGCCCGAACCTGGCGATCATCAACGGCGGCGACGGCCGTCACGCCCACCCGACCCAAGGCATGCTCGACATGCTAACCATCCGCCGGCACAAGGGCGGCTTCGAGAACCTCTCGGTGGCGATCGTCGGCGATATCCTGCATTCGCGGGTGGCGCGCTCGAACATGCTGGCGCTCAAGACCCTCGGCTGCCCGGATATCCGCGTGATCGCGCCCAAGACCCTGCTGCCGGTGGGCATCGAGCAGTACGGGGTGACCGTCTACAGCGACATGGCCAGCGGCCTTGCGGACGTCGACGTGGTGATCATGCTGCGCCTGCAGCGCGAGCGCATGCAGGGCGGCCTGCTGCCCAGCGAAGGCGAGTTCTACCGCCTGTTCGGCCTCACCGAGCAACGCCTGGCGCTGGCCAAGCCCGACGCCCTGGTGATGCACCCGGGGCCGATCAATCGCGGCGTGGAGATTGAGTCGGCGGTGGCCGACGGCCCGCAGTCGGTCATTCTCAACCAGGTCACCTACGGCATCGCCGTGCGCATGGCGGTGCTGTCCATGGCCATGAGCGGGCAGACCGCCCAGCGTCAACTCAATCAAGACTCCGAGGAGCCCAACTGATGCGTACCGCAATCCTCGGCCCCCGCGTCATTGACCCGAGCAGCGGCCTCGACCGGGTCGCCGACCTCTATCTCGAGGACGGCCGACTGGCCGCCATCGGCCAGGCGCCTGCCGCCTTTCACGCGGAAAAGACCCTCGAGGCCCGAGGCCTGGTAGCCGCCCCCGGGCTGGTCGACCTGTCCGTCGCCCTGCGCGAGCCGGGTTACAGCCGCAAGGGCAGCATCGCCAGCGAGACCCTGGCCGCCGCGGCTGGCGGCGTCACCAGCCTGTGCTGCCCGCCGCAGACCAAGCCGACGCTAGACACCTCGGCGGTGGCCGAACTGATCCTCGATCGCGCCCGCGAAGCCGGCCACGCCAAGGTCTTCCCGATCGGCGCGCTGAGCAAGGATCTGGCCGGCGAACAGCTGGCCGAACTGGTGGCCCTGCGCGACGCCGGCTGCGTCGCCTTCGGCAACGGCCTGGACAGCTTCCGCAACAGCCGCACCCTGCGCCGCGCCCTGGAGTATGCGGCCACCTTCGACCTGACGGTGATCTTCCACTCCCAGGATCATGACCTGGCCGAAGGCGGCCTGGCCCACGAAGGCGCCACCGCCAGTTTCCTCGGTTTGCCGGGCATTCCGGAAACCGCCGAAACCGTGGCCCTGGCCCGCGACCTGTTGCTGGTCGAGCAGACCGGCGTGCGCGCCCACTTCAGCCAGCTCACGACCGCCCGCGGCGCGCAGCTGATCGCCGACGCCCAGGCCCGCGGCCTGCCGGTGACAGCCGACGTAGCGCTGTACCAGCTGATCCTCACCGACGAGGCGCTTCAGGGCTTCTCCAGCCTCTATCACGTGCAGCCGCCGCTGCGCTCGCGCGACGACCGCGAGGGCTTGCGTGAGGCGGTCAAACGCGGGGTGATCGGGTCAATCGCCAGCCATCACCAGCCCCATGAACGTGACGCCAAGCTGGCGCCCTTCGGCGCCACCGAGCCGGGCATCAGCAGCGTCCAGCTGCTCCTGCCGCTGGCCATGAGCCTGGTCCAAGACGGCCTGCTCGACCTGCCGACCCTGCTCGCCCGCCTCAGCCTCGGGCCCGCCGACGCCCTGCGCCTGCCGGCCGGACGTCTGTCCGTCGGCGCGCCCGCCGACCTGCTGCTGTTCGACCCGCAGGCCTCGACCCTGGCCGGAGAAAGCTGGTACTCCAAGGGCGCCAACTGCCCCTTTATCGGCCACTGCCTGCCGGGCGCCGTGCGCTACACCCTGGTCGACGGGCGCATCAGCTACCAGGCGTGACGCACCGGACCCCGGATACAACAAGCCCGCCAATCGGCGGGCTTGTTGTATCCGGGGGGGATCAATCAGCCGAGGCATTCTTCAGCGAGATCTGTTCATTCAGGGTCCAGAAGTCGTAGAGCACGCCGATCAGGAACAGGCCGCCAGTGAGCAGGTAGATGATCCCGCTGATCCACTTGTCCTGGTACATGCGGTGCACGCCGAATACCCCGAGGAAGGTCAGCAGGATCCAGGCGACGTTGTAGTCGATATCGCCGGCGGTAAAGCGCAGATCGGCCTCGCGATCCATCGAGGGAATCAGGAACAGGTCGATGATCCAGCCGACGAACAGCAGACCGAGGGTGAAGAACCAAATGGTGCCGGTCACCGGTCGGCCATAGTAGAACCGGTGCGAACCGAGAAAGCCGAAGATCCACAGCAGGTAACCGATGACCTTGCTGTGGGTATCCTGTTTTGCGCCCACGCCCTGTACCTCCCGTTGCAATGCCCGGTCGACGAGCCCGCGGACTCGTCCGCCATTCGCGCGCGATGAGAAGCCCGCATGCGGGCCTCGTCACGCGAACCCGCTCAGCGGAAAATCCGCCCCGGATCCTCCTCACCAGCCTCCAGCGACAGGCCTTGGGACAAGCTCGTCAGGTGTTCGCCATCGGACTCGGAGCCGAGCTTGATCAGCAGGCGCAGGTCGTTGGCCGAGTCGGCGTAGAGCAGCGCGTCCTCATAGGTGATCTCGCCCTGGGTGTAGAGGTTGTACAGCGCCTGGTCGAAGGTCTGCATGCCCAGGTCGGTGGAACGCTTCATCAGGCCCTTGAGTTCGTGCACCTCGCCCTTGCGGATCAGGTCGGCGGCCAGCGGGGTGTTGATCAGCACCTCGATCACCGCGCGGCGGCCTTTGCCGTCCGGAGTCGGGATCAGCTGCTGGGCGACGATCGCCTTGAGGTTGAGCGACAAGTCCATCCACACCTGGTTCTGCCGGTCGGCGGGGAAGAAGTTGATGATCCGGTCCAGCGCCTGGTTGGCGTTGTTGGCGTGCAGGGTCGCCAGGCACAGGTGACCGGTCTCGGCGAAGGCCACGGCGTGGTCCATGGTCTCGCGGGTACGCACCTCGCCGATCAGGATGACGTCAGGTGCCTGGCGCAGGGTGTTCTTCAGCGCCACCTCGAAGGACTCGGTGTCGATGCCGACTTCGCGCTGGGTGACGATGCAGTTCTGGTGCTGGTGGATATATTCGATCGGGTCCTCGATGGAGATGATGTGGCCGCTGCTGTTCTTGTTGCGGTAGCCGATCATCGCCGCCAGCGAGGTGGACTTGCCGGTCCCGGTGGCGCCGACGAACAGCACCAGCCCGCGCTTGGTCAGCGCCAGCTTCTTGAGGATTTCCGGAAGTTTGAGCTCGTCCAGGGTCGGGATGGTGGTCTCGATCCGGCGCAGCACCATGCCGGCCAGATTGCGCTGGTAGAAGGCGCTGACCCGGAAGCGGCCGATGCCGCGAGCGCTGATGGCGAAGTTGCACTCGTGGTTCTCGGCGAAGTCGCGGCGTTGCTGCTCGTTCATCACCGCATGCACCGTCTCGCGGGTCTGCTCCGGCGACATCGGGTTCTTGGTGACCGGCATGATCCTGCCGTTGACCTTCATCGACGGCGGCACGCCGGCGGTGATGAACAGGTCGGAGCCGCCCTTTTCGACCATCAGGCGCAGCAGTTTCTCGAATTCCATGGGGGTCTCGCTCACGCGCCAGCAAACAAGGGGCCGAAGGCGCGCGTGTCTCGCCCCCGGCCTGGAGCCCGCTCCGCCTCACGGCGGGGCGGGACAATCCGCTTAGAAGGTGTCCGGGTTCTTGGACTTTTCCCGGGCAACCTCGCGACTGACCAGACCCTTGGCCACCAGGCCCTTGAGACAGGCATCGAGGGTCTGCATGCCCAGCGAGCCGCCGGTCTGGATCGCCGAATACATCTGCGCCACCTTGTCCTCGCGAATCAGGTTACGAATCGCCGGGGTGCCGATCATGATCTCGTGGGCGGCCACCCGACCCCCGCCGGTCTTCTTCAGCAGGGTCTGCGAGATCACCGCCTGGAGGGACTCGGAGAGCATCGAGCGGACCATGGATTTCTCCTCGGCCGGGAACACGTCGACCACCCGGTCGATGGTCTTGGCCGCCGAGGTGGTGTGCAGGGTGCCGAACACCAGGTGACCGGTCTCCGCGGCGGTCAGCGCCAGGCGGATGGTCTCCAGGTCGCGCATCTCGCCGACCAGGATGATGTCCGGGTCTTCGCGCAGCGCCGAGCGCAGGGCCTCGGAGAAGCCCAGGGTGTCGCGGTGCACCTCGCGCTGGTTGACCAGGCACTTCTTCGACTCGTGGACGAATTCGATCGGGTCTTCGATGGTCAGGATATGGTGATACTTGGTCCCGTTGAGGTAGTCGAGCATGGCCGCCAGGGTGGTCGACTTGCCCGAGCCGGTCGGCCCGGTGACCAGCACCAGGCCGCGTGGCACGTCGGTGATCTTGCGGAACACCTCGCCCATGCCCAGGTCTTCCATGGTCAGCACCTTGGAAGGAATGGTGCGGAATACCGCGCCGGAACCACGGTTCTGGTTGAAGGCGTTGACCCGGAAGCGCGCCACCCCGGGCACCTCGAAGGAGAAGTCGGTCTCCAGGAACTCTTCGAAGTCCTTGCGCTGCTTGTCGTTCATGATGTCGTAGATCAGCGCATGCACCTGCTTGTGATCCAGGGCCGGCAGGTTGATCCGGCGCACATCGCCGTCGACGCGAATCATCGGCGGCAGACCAGCAGAGAGGTGCAGGTCCGACGCGCCTTGCTTGGCGCTGAAGGCAAGCAACTCAGTGATATCCATGGGACTCCCTAATGACGGTAGAATGCCGCGAACGCAGATTGGCCGGGGCTACAGAGCGCGAGTAATGTCCACGATAGCAGAGAATATTGCAAAGGTCGGAGCGCGCATCCGTGAGGCGGCGCAAGCCTCAGGACGCGATTATGCGACCATCGGTCTGCTCGCGGTGAGCAAAACCAAACCCGCCGCGGCGGTGCGCCAGGCCCATGCCGCCGGCCTCCTCGACTTCGGCGAAAACTACCTGCAGGAAGCCCTGGAAAAGCAGCGCGAACTGAGCGACCTGCCCCTGACCTGGCACTTCATCGGCCCCATTCAGTCGAACAAGACCCGAGCCCTCGCCGAGCATTTCGCCTGGGTGCACTCGGTCGACCGGCTGAAGATCGCCGAACGCCTGTCCGCCCAACGCCCGCCGCAGCTGCCACCGCTGAATATCTGCCTGCAGGTCAACGTCAGTGGTGAAGCCAGCAAGTCCGGCTGCAGCCCGGAAGAACTGCAGGCCCTGGCCCAGGCAGTCAGCCGCCTGCCCAATCTGAGACTACGCGGCCTGATGGCCATTCCCGAACCAACCGACGACCCGGCGGCGCAACACGCCGCCTTCGCCCGCCTGCGCCAATTGCGCGACGGCCTGGGCCTGGGGCTGGACTGCCTGTCCATGGGCATGAGCCACGACCTGGAGGCAGCCATCGCCGAGGGCGCGACCTGGGTGCGCATCGGCACGGCCCTGTTTGGTGCACGCGACTATACCTAGACGCCGTTCTACTCGACTCGCTATAGAAGGAAACCTCTAATGAGCACTCCCCGCATTGCCTTTATCGGTGCCGGCAACATGGCCGCCAGCCTGATCGGCGGCCTGCGCGCCCAGGGCGTCGAGGCCAGCGCCATTCGCGCCAGTGACCACGGCGCCGAACAGCGCACCAGGATCAGCGCAGAACACGGCATCGAAACCTTCGCCAGCAATGCCGAGGCCATCCAGGGCAGTGCCGTCATCGTCCTGGCGGTCAAGCCCCAGGTCATGAAGGCCGTCTGCCTGGAGCTGGCCGAGCACCTGGCCGACGGCCAGCTGATCGTCTCGATCGCCGCTGGCATCACCTGTGCCAGCCTGGAAGGCTGGCTCAGCCAGGCCGGCCAGGCTTCCCCCGCCATCGTGCGCTGCATGCCCAATACCCCGGCACTGCTGCGCCAGGGCGTCAGCGGCCTGTACGCCAACGCCCGGGTCTCGGCCGAGCAACGCCGGCAGGCCGAGCAGCTGCTCGGCGCCGTCGGCCTGGCCCTGTGGCTGGACGAGGAGCGCCTGATCGACGCGGTCACTGCGGTATCGGGCAGTGGCCCGGCCTACTTCTTCCTGCTGATCGAGGCCATGACCGCCGCCGGCGAGAAGCTCGGCCTGCCGCGCGACATCGCCGCCAGGCTGACCCTGCAGACGGCACTGGGCGCCGCCCACATGGCGACCGCCAGCGACGTCGACGCCAGTGAACTGCGGCGCCGGGTGACCTCGCCGGCCGGCACCACCGAGGCCGCGATCAAGACCTTCCAGGCCGGCGGTTTCGAAGCCCTGGTCGAACAGGCACTGAACGCCGCCGCCCGCCGCTCGGCGGAGCTGGCCGAACAACTGGGCCAATAAGGAGCGATAAGATGATCGGACTCAATACCGCAGCGGTCTACATCCTGCAAACCATCGGCAGCCTCTACCTTCTGGTGGCATTGCTGCGCTTCATCCTGCAACTGGTGCGCGCGGACTTCTACAACCCGCTCAGCCAGTTCATCGTGCGCGCCACCCAGCCGCTGCTGCGGCCGCTGCGGCGGATCATCCCCAGCTTCGCCGGCCTCGACCTGGCTTCGCTGGTGCTGGCGATCCTGGTGCAGCTGCTGCTGATGGCGCTGACCCTGATGCTGATGGGCTTCGGCGTCGGCAACCCGGTGCAGCTGCTGGTCTGGTCGGTGATCGGCGTCACCGCGCTGTTCCTCAAGGTGTTCTTCTTCGCCCTGATCATCAGCGTGATCCTGTCCTGGGTCGCCCAGGGCAGCCACAACCCGGCCGTGGAACTGATCAACCAGATCTGCGAACCCCTGCTGCTGCCGATCCGGCGCATCCTGCCGAGCATGGGCGGACTGGATTTCTCGCCGATCGTGGCGTTCCTGATCCTCAACCTGATCGACATGCTGGTGATCCGCAACCTGGCGGTGATGACCGGCATGTACCAGGGCCTGAGCCTGGCGGTCTGAGCTTCGCCCGTCCATGAGTTTCTACCGCTGGGACGGCGAGGACCTGGTCCTCGCCTGCCACCTGCAACCCAAGGCCAGCCGCGACGAATTCGCCGGGCTGCACGGCGAGCGCCTGAAGATCCGTCTCAGCGCGCCGCCCGTGGACGGCAAGGCCAATGCCCAGCTGCTGGCCTTCCTCGCCGCGGAGTTCGCGGTCAGCAAGCACCAGGTCAGCCTGGAAAGCGGCCAGCAGAGCCGCCAGAAGCGCGTTCGCATCAAGCGCCCGGCACGCTTGCCCGAGTGTCTCGAACTGACCATTCGGCCTTGCTGAGCGACCTTAGGGCGGGACTGTGACAGCGGCCAATTGACGCCCCCTCCGCTACCGGCATAATGCCGGCATCCCGCGCGACGACGCGACAGCGGCAACCGCCGCCCATTCGCCGACATCCCTTGCGCACAGCCGCGCACTGCCCGCCCGGCAGGCACCCAATGGAGAGCCAGGATGAGCATGGAACGTCTCGGTCAGCAGGTCGATGCCTATGTCGCCTGGAAGCGCGAGCTGATACGCGAGATCACCCGCTATCGCAGCTGGCTGGCGAGCAACCGGCTCAACTCCGATGCGGTCGAGGCCAGGCTCGAGCGCGCCCTCAAGCTGCTGCGCACCGACCACATCACCCTGGCCTTCGTCGGCGAGTTCTCCCGCGGCAAGACCGAGTTGATCAATGGCCTGTTCTTCTCCGAATACGGCCAGCGCATGCTGCCCTCCCAGGCCGGGCGCACCACCATGAGCCCCACCGAGCTGTTCTTCGACCCCCGCTCGGCCCGCCCCTATATCCGCCTGCTGCCGATCGAGACACGCAGCACCTCGACCAGCATCGCCCAGTTCAAGCGAGTACCTCGGCACTGGGTCAATATCCCGCTGGACACCAGCGACCCGGCCAACATGGCCCTGGCGTTCGCCCAGGTAGCCAAGACCAAGCCGATGCCGGTCGAGCAGGCGATTGCCCTGGGCTTTCACCCCGACATGCTGGAGGGCGCCGGCAAGCCCGGCCTGGTGCTGGTGCCGGCCTGGCGCCACGCCCTGGTCAACTTCGATCACCCGCTGCTGCGCCAGGGCCTGCGGATTCTCGACACCCCCGGCCTGAACGCCTTGGGCAGCGAACCGGAACTGACCCTGTCGATGCTGCCCAACGCCCAGGCGATCTTCTTCCTGCTGTCGGCCGACAGCGGGGTCAGTGCCAGCGACATGGCCATCTGGCAGCAACACATTCGCCAACTCGACGAGGGCGCCCCCACCTGCCTGTACGCCGTGCTGAACAAGATCGACGTGCTCTGGGACGACCTGGCCGGCGAGGCCTTCGTGCAACACAGCATCCGCCAGATCCAGGCCGACACCGCCCGCCAGCTCGGCCTGCTGCCGGACGAGGTGCTGCCGCTGTCGGCCAAGCAGGCGCTGCTGGCCAAGGTGCGCAAGGACCAGCGTCTGCTTGCTCGCAGCCAGATGGCCCGGCTGGAAGACCTGCTCTGCGAACGCCTGGTCGCGCAGAAGGAGCAGCTGCTCGAGCGTAGCGTGGTCAGCCAGGTATTGGCGCTGCTGCACAACAGCCAGCAGGCGCTCAGCCTGCGCCTGGACAAGGTCAAACAGCAGCAGGCGCTGCTCAGCGACCATCAACAGGACAACGGCCAGCTGCTGTTTGAGCTGACCGCCAAGACCAAGGAAGACCACAACCAGCACCACAAGCGCCTGCTCGGGCTGAAGACCAACCAGCGCCTGCTCAAGCGCCAGGGCGAGCTGCTGCGCAACGCCGTGCGCCCCGAACGCCTCGACGAACACCTGCGCAAGGTGCGCCAGAACCTCACCGGCAGCTGGACCACCCTGGGCATCAACCAGGCGATCCTGCACTTCTTCCGCGCGCTGGAGCACGACCTGGACAGCCTCGGCCACGAGATCGAGATGGCCAACACCATGGTCGCCGCCATCTACCGCCGGCATAACCAGGACAACCCGCTGCACGGCGTCGACGCGCCGCAATTCAACCTCGAGCGCTACCGCCGCGAACTCAAGCTGCTGCAGGGCAAGGCCGACCAGTTCCGCCGGCACCTCAAGACCCTGCTCACCGAGCAGCGCAGCCTGACCCGGCGCTTCTTCGCCACCCTGGTGCAGGAAGTGATCGGCCTGCACCAGCGCCTGCGCCAGGAGGCCGGACAGTGGTCCGGCGAGGCGCTGATGCCGCTGATTCAGCACAGCCTGGAACACAAGCAGCTGCTGGAGACGCACATGCTCAGGCTCAAGACCCTGGCCCAGCAGACCCAGCAGAGTCGCGCGCGCAGCCATCAACTGGCGCGCTACTGCGCCGAGCTGGAGCGCCAGCTGGGCGAGGCCGGCGAGATGCTCCGCGCCCTGCGCCGGCCGGCCCCGATCCAGCGTCAGGGCAAGGTGGTCCAGCTGCCGGGCATGACCCGTGCGCAGAGCATCGGCGAGTAGTCTGAGCAGACCGCCAGACGCCCCGCTCAGGCCCGGCGCCCTCGTGCTTGCCGCACGGGGCGGCGCTCTTTAGACTGCTGGACTTTCCTTTTCTACCCCTTTCGCGAGCAGGGCCGATGCCGACTGCCTTTCCCCACGACTCCGTAGGCCTGGTCACCCCCCAGCTGCTGCAGTTCGCCGAGCCGCTGGCGCTGGCCTGTGGGCGCAGCCTGGCCGACTACCAGCTGATCTTCGAGACCTACGGCGAGCTCAACGCGGCGCGCAGCAATGCGGTGCTGATCTGTCACGCGCTGTCCGGCCACCACCACGCCGCCGGTTACCACAGTGCCGAGGACCGCAAGCCGGGCTGGTGGGACAGCTGCATCGGTCCCGGCAAGGCCATCGACACCAACAGGTTCTTCGTCGTCAGCCTGAACAATCTCGGCGGCTGCAACGGCTCGACCGGACCGTCCAGCCTCAACCCGGCGACCGGCAAGCCGTACGGCGCGGATTTCCCGGTGATGACCGTGGAAGACTGGGTACACAGCCAGGCACGCCTGGCCGACGCCCTGGGCATTGCGCAATGGGCCGCGGTGGTCGGCGGCAGTCTGGGCGGCATGCAGGCCATGCAGTGGACCATCAGCTACCCCGAGCGTGTGCGCCACTGCCTGGCGATCGCCTCGGCGCCCAAGCTGTCGGCGCAGAACATCGCCTTCAACGAAGTGGCACGTCAGGCCATTCTCACCGACCCGGAATTCCACGGCGGGCATTTCCAGGAACAGGGGGTGATTCCCAAGCGCGGTCTGATGCTGGCGCGCATGGTCGGCCACATCACCTACCTGTCGGATGACGCCATGGGCGAGAAATTCGGCCGCGGCCTGAAGAGCGAGAAGCTCAACTACGACTTCCACAGCGTCGAGTTCCAGGTCGAGAGCTACCTGCGCTATCAGGGCGAGGAGTTCTCCGGCCGTTTCGACGCCAACACCTACCTGCTGATGACCAAGGCGCTGGACTACTTCGACCCGGCCGCCAGCCACGACGGCGACCTGGCCAAGACCCTGGCCACGGCCACGGCGGACTTCTGCGTATTCTCCTTCACTACCGACTGGCGCTTCTCGCCGGCGCGCTCGCGGGAGATCGTTGACGCCCTGATCGCCGCGCGCAAGAACGTCTGCTACCTGGAGATCGATGCCCCCCAGGGTCACGACGCCTTTCTCATGCCGATCCCGCGTTATCTGCAGGCCTTCAGCAGCTACATGAACCGAATCGCAGTATGAGGCAGCCATGAGAGCCGATCTGGACATCATCCAAGAATGGATCCCCGCCGGCAGCCGGGTGCTCGACCTCGGCTGCGGCGACGGCGAGCTGCTGGCCTGGTTGCGCGAACACAAGCAGGTCAGCGGCTACGGCCTGGAAATCGACCCGGAGAAGATCGCCCAGTGCGTCGGCAAGGGCGTCAACGTCATCGAGCAGAACCTCGACAAGGGCCTGGGCAATTTTGCCAGCGCCAGCTTCGACGTGGTGGTGATGACCCAGTCGCTGCAGGCCCTGCACTTCCCCGACAAGGTGCTCGCCGAAATGCTGCGGATCGGCAAGACCTGCATCATCACCTTCCCCAACTTCGGCCACTGGCGCTGCCGCTGGTACCTGGCCAGCAAGGGACGCATGCCGGTCTCCGACTTCCTGCCCTACACCTGGTACAACACGCCGAACATCCACTTCTGCACCTTCGCCGACTTCGAGCGCCTGTGCCGCGCCCAGCACGCCAGGGTCATGGACCGCCTGGCGGTGGATCACGAGCATCGCCACGGCTGGGCCAGCCGAATTTGGCCTAATCTGTTAGGTGAGATTGGCATCTACCGGGTCAGCGGCCCCAGCGCCGTGGAGTTGCAGGGCACCCCATGAGCCCCTGCCCTCCGCCCCCACCTTCAGGAGAACCGTTATGCGTCGCCTCGCCCTAGTGTTTATCGCCCTGTGCCTTAGCCTGCCGGCCCTCGCCGAGCGCAAGCAGAGCTTCGGCGACCTGGATGTACATTACAGCGCCTTCAACTCCAGCTTCCTGCAGCCGGAAATCGCCTCGGCCACCGGCCTGGTGCGCAGCAAGAGCCAGGGCGTGGTGAACATCGCCGTGCTCAAGGCCGGCCAGCCCAGCAGCGCCAGCGTCGAGGGCGCGGTCAAGAACCTGATCGGCCAGAGCTACCCGCTGAAGTTCAAGCAGGTCACCGAAGGCTCGGCGATCTACTACCTGGCGCAGTTCCCCTTCGAGGGACGCGAGGTGCTGCGCTTCACCATCAATGTCACCGCTGAGGGCGGCACCGCCCACAGTTTCGATTTCAGCCAGGAATTCTTCCCCGACGAATGATGCCGCTCACTCAACTCGTACTCGCCAGCCATAACGCCGGCAAACTCAAGGAACTCCAGGCCATGCTCGGCGACGCGGTGCAGGTCCGTTCGGTCGCCGAGTTCAGCAGCGAAGAGCCGCACGAGAGCGGCCTGACCTTCATCGAAAACGCCATCCTCAAGGCCCGTCACGCCGCCCGCGTGTCCGGTCTGCCGGCCCTGGCCGACGACTCCGGCCTGGCGGTGGACTTCCTCGGCGGCGCCCCCGGCATCTACTCGGCGCGCTATGCCGATGGCCAGGGCGATGCGGCGAACAACGCCAAGCTGCTCGAGGCGCTCAGGGACGTGCCTGATGATCGGCGCGGCGCCCAGTTCGTCTGCGCCCTGGCCCTGCTGCAGCATGCCGAGGACCCGTTGCCGATCCTCTGCGAGGGCCTCTGGCACGGAAGCATCCTGCATGAGCCCCGGGGCGAGCAGGGCTTCGGCTACGACCCGCTGTTCTGGGTGCCCGAACGCAACTGCTCCAGCGCCGAGCTGCCGGCGATCGAGAAGAACCGACTGAGCCATCGCGCCCGCGCGATGGCGGTGCTCAAGCAGCGGCTGGGACTGGCATGAGCCCGGCCACGCACGGGGGCTTCCACCTGCCCCCGTTGGCGCTCTATATCCACATCCCCTGGTGTGTGAAGAAGTGCCCCTACTGCGACTTCAACTCCCACGCCGCCGGGCCGCAGCTGCCGGAAGAGGACTATGTGAAGGCCCTGCTGGCCGACCTGGACGCCGACCTCGCGCATGTCCACGGCCGCGAACTGAGCTCGATCTTCTTCGGCGGCGGCACCCCCAGCCTGTTCTCGGCCGGTGCGCTCGGTCGTCTGCTGCAGGGCGTCGAACGGCGCGTACCCTTCGCCGCCGATATCGAGATCACCCTGGAAGCCAACCCGGGCACCTTCGAGCAGGCCAAGTTCCGCGACTACCGTGCGCTCGGCATCAATCGCCTGTCGATCGGCGTGCAGAGCTTCCAGGCGGCCAAACTCAAGGCCCTGGGCCGCATCCACGATGGCGACGAGGCCATCCGCGCCGCCGACATGGCGCGCGCCGCCGGTTTCGACAACTTCAACCTGGACCTGATGCACGGCCTGCCGGAGCAGTCGCTCGAAGACGCCCTCGGCGACCTGCGCACCGCCATTGACCAGGGGCCGGCCCACCTGTCCTGGTACCAGCTGACCCTGGAGCCGAACACGGTGTTCTGGAACCAGCCGCCGAGCCTGCCCGAAGACGACTGCCTGTGGGATATCCAGGAGGCCGGCCAGGCGCTGCTGGCCGAGCACGGCTACGGCCAGTACGAGGTGTCGGCCTATGCCCGGGCCGGCAAGGCGGCGCGGCACAACCTCAACTACTGGACCTTCGGCGACTTCCTCGGCATCGGCGCCGGCGCCCACGCCAAGCTCAGCAGCCCGGCCGGCGTCATCCAGCGCAGCTGGAAGACCCGCCTGCCCAAGGACTACCTGGATCCGAGCAAGCGCTTCAGCGCCGGGCAAAGGGTGCTCACCGCGGACGAGCTACCCTTCGAGTTTCTCATAAATGGGCTGCGCCTCACGGACGGCGTCGCCGCCGAGTTGTTCACTCAACGCACCGGCCTGCCGCTGAGCCAGCTGGCCGAGGCCCGCCGCCAGGCCGTCGAGCGCGGCCTGCTGCACGGCGACCCGGCACGCCTGGCCGCGACCCGCGAGGGCCAGCTGTTTCTCAACGACCTGCTGCAGTATTTCCTGCCCTGAGCGGCAGCCCTGCATCTCGCTAAGGACCCCGAATGGATCTGCTACTCGACCTGATCGCCACCCTGTCGCGCTGGAGCCGCGGCCACCTGTACGACATCTCCCTGGCCATCATGGCCACCCTGTTCGTGCTGTTCGGCCCGGGCATCAACGCCTGGGTGCAGCGCACCATCGGCAACCTCAACTTCTTCCTGCGCACCCTGATCTTCGTGCTGGTCTGCGCGGTCGGCTATGGCCTGGCCATGGTCTTTCTCACGCCCTTACTGTCTCAGGGCCTGGGCCACTTCAACAACTACACCCTGGCGCCGGTGCTGTTGCTGGTGTTCTTCCTGATCGGCGTACTGGCCGACCGCACCTAGCGGCGCTAGGCACCGGCGAAGCGCTGCAGCTGCATCTCGCGCAGGCGGCTGAGGGTGCGGCGGAACGGGAAGGCCAGGTAGCCCTCGGTGTACAGCTCATCCAGCGGCACCTGGGCCTCCAGGTACAGCGGCACGCGGCGGTCGTAGCACTCGTCGACCAGGGCGATGAAGCGCCGCACGCCATCGTCGTGGGGCGCCAGCGCAGGCAGCTGGCGATCGCCGGCGGCCACCCGCTCGACCCCATCCTCGGTACCGCGGGCGATCTTCGCCGGCCGCTGGCGGCCGCCGAGACAGGGCACCTCGCTGATCAGGATGGCCGAGAAGCGATCGCACAGGGCGATGAAGTCCAGCGCCGACAGCGGCTGCTCGCACAGCTCGGCGTAACGGCACCAGAGCACCTCGGCACTCTGCCGCACCACCGCCAGGGCGCGCTGGCCGAGCGCCAGCGCGGCGCCCGATGTCGGCTTCCCCGCCGCCAGGCGCTCGAACAGCGCCGTGGCCGTACTGGCCTGACCGGGGCCGGTCACCCAGTAGCGCTGCCGGGCCACGCCAGGATGCAGGCGGTGGTCCTGGCCGCCGTCGATGGCGACCACCCGCATGTGCCGCTCGATCGCGGTGATCGCCGGCTGGAAACGCTCGCGATTGAAACCCTCGGCGTACAGCTGCGACGGCGGCTGGTTGGACGTGGCGACCAGCACCACCCCCTGCTCGAACATCGCCCGCAACAGGCGGCCGAGGATCATCGCATCGCCGATGTCGCTGACGAACAGCTCGTCGAAACAGAGCACCCGCACCTCGTCGGCCAGTTCGCGGGCCAGTGCCTGCAGCGGGTCGGCGGTACCGGTCAGCTGGAACAGGCGGCGATGCACCCAGCTCATGAAGTGATGGAAATGCTGACGTCGCGCCGGTACCCGCAGGTTGTGGTGAAAGCGGTCCATCAGCCAGGTCTTGCCGCGCCCCACCGGGCCCCAGAGATAGACCCCGCTTGGCGGCTGACCGCCCTGCCGGCGCAGGGCCTGATAACAGTCGTCGAGCGCCTGCGCGGCGCGCCACTGCGCCGCATCCGACTCGAAGCCCTGCTGCTCGACGGCCTGTCGGTAGGCCGCCAGCGGCGATAACACGTCCATACAGCTGCTTGAACCACCGAATCGGAAACTGGGCCGGCAGTTTACCCCGTGCTCGCCCGGACGCGGCAGCGGTCAGTCGGGTGCCATCACTCCTTGCGGCTCGCCTGTTCGCGCCGACGCCTGAGGAGGCGACGCAACAGACTGTGCACGACCACGCCGGAGACTATCGCCAGTAACACCCACTCCTCGTACCGCTTGAGGTCGGCGAACAGCCAGTGCAGCGTTTGCCCGAAGAAGTAGCCGACCCCGGCGACCAGGGGCGCCCAGAGCGCGGCACCCAGCAGGTTGAACAGCACGAAGCGCCAGACCGGCACGCCACTCATGCCGATCGCGATGGGCCCGACCACACGCAAACCGTACATGAAGCGCACGCCGACGATGAGGCCCGCGTGATAGCGCAGCAGCAGCTGCTCGACCCGCCGCACACGCGGCAGCCAACGCGGAAAGCGCCGCAGCAGGGACTCGCCGTAGCGCCGCCCGAGCAAGAAGTAGGCCTGGTCACCCAGGGTACCGCCGACCATGGCGATCACACACACCAGCGGCAGCGACAGATAGCCCTGGTGCGCGGCAAAGCCCGCCAGCAGCAGAACGGTCTCGCCTTCCAGCAGCGCGCCGACGAACACCGCCAGGTAGCCATAGTCGGCAAGCAACTGGGTCAACGACATGCTTCGCCCCCCTATTCGCGCCTGGCGCCGGGCGCCTTCGCCCCTCGGCGTTGAGCATAGCCCGCAGAGGCGCCTAGGCGCACAGTCGCCACAGGCTGTTCAGCAACAGTCCACCGGCCGCCAGCAACGACAGCAACAACAGTGCCTGCCGCGGACTGTGCCGCTCGAAACGGCCCTCCAACCGGCGCGCCAGGGCGTAGCCGGCCAGCACAGCCGGTGCCAGCCTGAGGCTGGCGCCCAGTACCTCGAGTGGCAGGCGGTCCTGATGGAACAGCAACAGCAGCGAGATCGGCGTGGTCAGGAGGAAGAAGGCGGCCAGCTCATCGCGCCCGTCGAGGCGCTTGCGCGTCTGGTAGACCAGTGCCATGGGCGGCCCGCCGACGGCGGTGGCGGTGCCCAGCAACCCCGAGCAGAAACCGGCGACGGCGAGGTTGCGCGGGCTGCACGACAGCGCCAGCCAGCGGTAGCTGGACAGGCTCGCCAGCAGCACGCAGGCGCCCAGCAACAGGCCCAGCCAGGCGCCGGGCAGCAGGCCGAGCAGCAGGCCGCCGCACCAGGCGCCGGGCAAGCGCGCGAGGATGGCCGGCAGCGGCCGGCGCCAGGCCAGGGCCTGGCGATTGCCGACGGCCATGCACGCGGCCAGGACGAAGCCCAGCAGCAACACCGGGCCCGGCACGTAGGCGGGATCGAGCAGGTACAGCAGGGGCGCACCCAGCAGGGCGAAGCCGATGCCCAGCCAGGCCTGCACCAGGCTGGCGAGCAACACGACCAGCAGGGCCAGGCCGTCGCCGCCGTAGTCCATGGGCGCCTGGTTCGCGAATCGACGCCCTAGCGGCCGCCGGCGCCGCTGCGCGATTGCTCGGAGTTCTCCACCAGCACCGCCTCGGCCAGCTGGTTGAGCTGTTGCCACAGCTCGATGGCGATATCCATGCCGCCCTCCAGGGCGCTCTGGCCGGCGCGGGCGAACTGCTCCGGGGCGACCTGGCGATAGCCGCTGCGCGGGGCGGCGCTGCCGTGCAGCTGGCCGCTCAGGTCGATGCGGGTGCTCAGCAGCAGGGTCAGGGTCTGGGTATCGGCCGCACTGGCGTCGGCCAGCAGGGCCTCGCTGTAGCTGGGGTAGGCGGCGCCGGCGGCGATGCTGGCGACATGCTCGCTGACCGGCTGCTTGCCGTTCTGCCAGTAGGCCAGCACGCTGATCCCCTGGCGGGCACAGTCGACCAGCAGCTTGAGGACGAACTTGCGGTTGTGGCAGTTGCGCACCTTGACGTTGACGCAGCCCTGTTCCAGCACCTTGGTCTGGGCCAGCTCGACGATGCTCGGCAGGCAGTTCAGGGCGCTGCGGCCATGGCAATCGACCAGCAGCGCCTGGCTCTCCTCGGCGAGCACCTGCAGGGCCGGGCGCTGGCTGTCGGCGACGAAGGGCAGCGAGCGCTGCAGCTCGCCGAAGCCCTGCTCGCCATGCACCTGCAACCACTTGACCAGGGCGGCGGCGTCCTCGTAGTAGCCCACCGGGTAGCCCATGCCCTCGAACACCCGCTTGAGCAGGGCGGTCAGTTCATTCGACGAAATCAGCATCAGCAATTCTCCTGCGACGGGGCCAGGGGCAAGAACCAGTCGTCCTCGAACGGCTGGCCGATATCCTCCAGCAGCGGCGCGCCCTGGAACATGGTGTTGCGCACCCACAGACGCGAGCGCGGATCGAACTTGCTGACACCGAAGAACGCCAGCTTGCAGCGCAGCAGGTGCATCGGCAGCACCTCGCGGTCCAGCAGATTGGCGCGGATCTCGCCGTAGCGGGTCTGGCTCATGCTCTGGATGCGCCGGGTGATGCCGCGTTGCTCCGGATGGCGCAGCAGGAAGCTGGCGGTGCATTGCTCCGGCTGCTCGGCCAGGTAGGCCAGCAGCTGGCGATGGCAGCGCTGCACCAGGTAACCGATGCCCAGCGGCATCTGCTTGTCGCGGCCGCTCTCCAGGCTGCAGTTGCCCAGGCGCGGCTCCTGCTTCTCCTCGGAGCGGTACCAGAAGGTCTCGGTGGCGCCCTCCGCGTCGAAATCGATGGCCAGGGCCCAGTCGTAGTGCTGCTCGATCAGGGCGCACAGCTCGCGCGCCGGCATCTGCGGCTGCAACTCGAGGTTCTCGACCAAGGTCAGGCGATCCTCCAGACCGTCGACCAGCTCGGGGTAGAGCTCCAGCAGGATACAGTTGAGCAGCTCCTGGCCCTGCAGGCCGAGCATGCGCGCGGCCCATTGCTGCAGCTGCGCCCAGCTCTGCAGCGGCTGGCTGGCGAGCCAGTCCTGCAGCCGGGCCAGGTCCTCCAGCACCTGCTGGTTGTGCCCGGTCTGCCATTCATCTTCGGTGACGGTCTGCTGGATGTGCGCGATGCCGCGCTGGACCAGCGCCTGCAGGCGGGCCAAACGCTCGGCGGTGACCTGGCCGAGGCCGCAGACCCGTGCCAGCGCCAGCTCGCGCATCTCGATCCAGCGGCTGACCAGCTGCGGATGGTTGATCAGGTAGGGCGCCATGCCCAGGCCCGTGGAGTTGCCGATGCCGAAATAGCGCTTGAGCGCCGGCTGCAGCGCCACCGCGGTCTGCGGCGCACGCTGGCGGGCGATGTGCTCGGCCTGCTGCAGGCTGAAGTTGCGCAGCATGTAGCAGACGAACATCTCGGCGGCGTAGGGCCGGGCGAAGTCCGGGTGCTTGGCGCTGACCTTCTCCCAGTCGGCCATGCCCAGCTTGCCGCTGCCGTAGACCGCGGTGGTGCGGTACAGGTAGCCGACCCGGGCGATCTGTTCGACCTCGGGCTGGCGACCGGCGCTCAGGGACTCGACCACCGAGTCGAAGTTGCGCACGCTGCGGTTGGCCCGCGACAGCACCAGCACCCGCGCATCCAGGCGCCCGGCCTCCTGCAACGGCACATTGCGCCGCAGGAACTCGACGTAGTCCTCGTCCACCTCGCCTTCGCACAGGGCCATGGTCAGGTCCCACTCGGTGGCGATTACCCGGTCGTTGCGCTTTTCCGGCGCCAGGTACTGGGAGAACAGCACGAAGCTGAACAGGTCGCCCTCGGTCTGCACCCGGTAGATCACCGTGCCGTAGCCCTCGGCATCCAGCTCGAAGCGCCGCGGCTCGATGCGCCAGCCCTCGCGCATGACCTTGCGCACCAGGCTGCGCATGAAACTCAGCCGGCTCTGGTGCAGGCTGCCGAGCCGCTCCAGGTCCATGACCACGGCGGCCGGGCGCATGGGCAGCGCCTGCGCCCCGGGCATGGCGGGATCGATGCTGGAAGGAGTAGTCATACAGGGGCCCTCGACTGGTGCAGGCCACACCTGACACTGCGGCCAGCCAGCGGCCTGCAGGGGTGCGACGGATTGTTGTTATCTGCCGTCGATGGTGGTCCAAGGTCGAGAACTGGGCAATTCAGATCGGCCTATCAGCTGATAAGGGAAACTTATCTTTATGGCCGACTCGATCAGATTAAGGACATCTATGACCAGTCTGCCGGATCCAGTTCGTTGTCGCGCAGGATGAACTCGAACAGCGCCTGGGCCGCCACCGGCAGCGAGTGGTCGGCGCGACGGACGATGCCGATGTCACGGTTGACCTGCGGGTCGCTCAGCGGAATGAAGCGCAGCTGGCCATGCTCGGCCGGGAAGGCGAAGCGCGGCAGGGTGGTGATGCCCATGCCGGCCTCGAGCATGGCCAGCAGGGAAATCATGTTGGACATGAAGAACTGCGAGTCGGCCACCAGCTCCTCCGCCTCGCTGCCGGCCAGCAGGCGCGAGGTGCCGTTGCCGATCAGGCGCTCGCCGCGCAACTGGCGCCAGCTCAGTTGCGCCTCGCCGGCCAGGCGATGGTCGCTGCGGCAGACCACGCCGATGCTGTCCTCCCAGATCGGAATGAACTGGATGTCGCTTTCCGCCTCCCACAGGCTGGCGATACCGAAATCCACCTGCTGGTTCTCGACCATGCCCAGCACCACCTCGGAACTGTCGTCGAACAGGCTGACGTGCAGGTCGGTGGCGTCACCGATGAAGCGGGTGAGGATGTCCGGCAGCAGGCGGCTGGCGATCGACGGCACCGAGGCGATGCGCAGGTGCCCGGACTTGTGCTGGGCGATCAGGCTCATGTCCTTGACCACCCGGTCGTGGTGGGCGAGCAGCTCCTTGGCGTAGACCATGAACTGCACGCCGAATGGGGTCAGCTCCGGCCGCGCCGCACGGGCGTTGCGCTTCTCGAACAGGGCCTGGCCGAGCTTGCCCTCCAGGTCGCGGATCGACAGCGAGATCGCCGGTTGGGTGCGGTGCGCCTTCTCCGCGGCGGCATGGAACCCCTGCAGTTCGGCGACCCAGACGAAATGGCGCAGTTGCACGATCTTGAGGTCAGGCAGCACGGTAAGTTTTCCTTATCGAACAATAGTTACTACTGATTTTAGTTTATTTAGAACGGCGCCTACCATTCGATCAACGCATGAGAGGAGGTGCATATGTCCGGCGAAATCTTCAGCAACTATATCCAGGGTGAGTGGGTCGCAGGCTCCAGCACCGTGGCCAATGTCAGCCCCGCCAACGTCCAGGACGTGCTGGGCCATTACGCCCAGGCCAGCGCCGAGCAGGTCGAGCAGGCCATCACCGCGGCCATCGCCGGCCAGGCGCAGTGGCAGGGCAGCGGCCTGGAGCAGCGCTACCAGGTGCTGATGGCCATCGGCGACGAGCTGATCGCCCGCAAGGCCGAGCTGGGCGAGCAGCTGGCCCGCGAAGAGGGCAAGACCCTCGCCGAGGGCATGGGCGAGGTCTATCGTTCCGGCCAGTTCTTCCAGTATTACGCCGCCGAAGTGCTGCGCCAGATGGGCGAGACCGCCGACTCGGTACGCCCGGGCGTGGAGATCGAGACCCGCCGCGAGCCGGTGGGCGTGGTCGCCATCATCACCCCGTGGAACTTCCCCATGGCCACCGCCGCCTGGAAGATCGCCCCGGCCCTGGCCTTCGGCAACGCCGTGGTGTTCAAGCCGGCCAACGCGGTACCGGCCAGCGCCTGGGCGCTGACCGAGATCATCGCCCGCCAGGGCCTGCCGGCCGGCACCTTCAACCTGGTGATGGGCAGCGGCGCCACGGTCGGCGACGCGCTGATCCACTCCAACAAGATCAATGCCCTGAGCTTCACCGGCTCGGTGGAGACCGGGCGCAAGGTGGCCAGCGCCACCGCCGCCAACTTCGTGCGTTGCCAGCTGGAGATGGGCAGCAAGAACGCCCTGATCGTGCTCGACGACGCCGACCTCGACCAGGCCGTGGAGTGTGCGCTGAACGGCGCCTTCTTCGGCACCGGGCAGAAATGCACCGCCTCCTCGCGGCTGATCGTCAGCGCCGGGGTGCACGACCGTTTCGTCGCCGCCCTAGTCGAGCGCATGGGCCAGCTCAAGGTCGGCTACCCGCTGCGCGAAGGCGTGCAGATAGGCGCGGTGATCGACGGCAAGCAGCTGGAACAGAACCTGCGCTACATCGAGCAGGCCAAAGCCGAAGGCGCCCGCCTGGTCTGTGGCGGCGAGCGCATCGAGGAGGAGTACGAGGGCTTCTACATGCGCCCGGCGTTGTTCGTCGACACCCGCAATGACATGCAGATCAACCGCGACGAGGTGTTCGGCCCGATCGCCTGCGTGATCAAGGTCGACGACTACGAACAGGCCCTGGCCACCCTCAACGACACCGACTTCGGCCTGACCGCCGGGATCATGACCCAGTCGCTGAAATACGCCAGCGACTTCAAGCGCCGGGCCAAGACCGGCTGCGTGATGGTCAACCTGCCGACTGCCGGCACCGATTACCACGTGCCGTTCGGCGGCCGCAAGAACTCCAGCTTCGGTCCGCGCGAGCAGGGCCAGTACGCCCGCGAGTTCTACACCGTGGTCAAGACCAGCTACATCCGGGCCTGAGGAGGCGCGCCATGCATGACGACCTGATCGTGATCGACGGCCTGCAGTACTCCAACTGGGACCGCGAGATCTTCAACCAGCTGCGCGAGGGCGGGGTCAGTGCGGTGCACGCGACCCTGGTCTACCACGAGAACGCCCGCGAAACCCTGAGCCGCCTGGGCGAGTGGAACCGCCGCTTCGAGCAGCACGGCGACCTGATCATGCCGGTGGCCGGTGCCGCCGACATCCGCCGGGCCAAGCAGCTGGGCAAGGTCGGGGTGTTCTTCGGCGCGCAGAACTGCTCGCCGATCGAGGACGATATCGCCCTGATCGAGGTGTTCCGCCAGCTCAACCTGCTGATCATGCAGCTGACCTACAACAACCAGAGCCTGCTGGCCACCGGTTGCTACGAGGGCAGCGACAGCGGCATCACCCGCTTCGGCAAGCAGGCCATTGCCGAAATGAACCGGGTCGGCATGCTCATCGACATGTCGCACAGCGCCGAGCGCAGCACCCTGGAGGCCATCGAGCTGTCGAGCCGGCCGATCATCATCTCCCACGCCAACCCGGGCTTCTTCCACCCGGCCAAACGCAACAAGTCGGAGGCGGTGCTGCGCGAGCTGGGCCGTTCCGGCGGCCTGCTCGGCTTCAGCCTCTACCCCTTCCACCTGCGCAACGGCTCGGACTGCACCCTGGAGCAGTTCTGCGACATGGTCGCGCGCACCGCCGACCTGATGGGCATCGACCACATCGGCATCGGCACCGACCTGTGCCAGAACCAGCCACAGTCGGTGCTGGAATGGATGCGCAGCGGCCGCTGGTCGAAGCAGGTCGACTACGGCGAGGGCTCGGCGAGCAATGCCGACTGGCCCAAGCCGCTGGGCTGGTTCGGCGACAGCCGCGACTTCCCCAACATCACCCAAGGCCTGTTGCAGCGCGGTTTCAGCGCCGAAGACACGGCCAAGGTCATGGGCCTGAACTGGCTCAACACCCTGGAGCAGGGCCTCAAGCCCGCCCAATAACTGCCCTGAACAACCAACAAGTACAAGATCCTTGTCAGGAGGCTGTAATGAATAGCACGCACTCGGCGACCCATCCGGGGAGTCCAGCCATGAGCTACAAGAGCAAGCTGCTGCACGAAGTGGATGTCCCGGTGTTCCTCATCAGCGGCGGCTTCATCCTGCTGTTCGCCGCCCTCGCTCTGTGGGACATCGAGTCGATGACCCAGTGGGTCAACGGCGCCTTCGCCTGGTCGACCAAGCTGTTCGGCGCCTACTGGCAGGTGCTGTTGCTGCTGACCTTCGGCATCGGCCTGGTGCTGGCCATAGGCCGTACCGGCCGGGTGCGCCTGGGCGCTTTGGCCAGCCCGGAGATGCCGACCTACACCTGGGTCTCGATCATCATGTGCACCCTGCTCGCCGGTGGCGGCGTGTTCTGGGCCGCGGCCGAGCCGATGGCCCACTTCCTCTCGCCGCCGCCGCTGTTCGGTGGTGACACCGGCACCCCGCAGGCGGCCTACAACGCGCTGGCGCAGGCCTTCATGCACTGGGGCTTCCTCGCCTGGGCGATCCTCGGCAGCCTCAGCGGCATCGTCCTGATGCACCTGCACTACGAGAAGGGCCTGCCGCTCAAGCCGCGCACCCTGCTCTATCCGCTGCTCGGCGAGCGCGTCATGCGCGGCTGGCTCGGCGCCCTCATCGACGCCTGCTGCGTACTCGCGGTAGTGGCCGGCACCATCGGCCCGATCGGCTTCCTCGGCCTGCAGGTGAGCTTCGGCCTGGACAAGCTGTTCGGCATCAGCAACGACTATGGCACCCAGCTGACCATCATCTGCCTGCTGGTCGGGGTCTACACCCTGTCCGCCGTGTCCGGAGTCAACCGCGGGATCAAGATCCTCAGCCAGCTCAACGTGGTGCTGGCGGTGGTGCTGATGCTGTTCATCCTGCTGTTCGGTCCGACCGCCTTCATCTTCGACGCCTACCTGCAGGCCATGGGCATCTACCTGGACAAGTTCATCCCCATGGCCACCTTCCGCGCCGATCCGGCCTGGCTGGACTGGTGGACGGTGTTCTTCTGGGGCTGGTTCCTCGGCTACGGCCCGCTGATGGCGATGTTCGTCGCGCGCATCTCCCGTGGCCGCACCATCCGTGAACTGGTGCTGATGATCTCGATAGTCGCGCCGCTGATCACCTGCTTCTGGTTCACCATCGTCGGCGGCAGCGGCCTGGCCTTCGAACTGAGCAACCCCGGCTCGGTGTCCGAAGCCTTCGCCGGCTTCAACCTGCCCGGCGCCCTGCTGGCGATCACCGCGCAGCTGCCCTGGGGCTACCTGATCTCGGTGCTGTTCCTGATCCTCACGGTGATCTTCGTCACCACCACCGGCGACTCCATGACCTACTGCATCTCCATGGTGATGACCGGCACCGACCACCCGCGCACCGAGGTTCGCATCTTCTGGGGCGTGATGATGGGCGTGGTCGCCGCGCTGCTGATCTCCATCGGTTCGGGCGGCATCAGCGCACTGCAGTCGTTCATCGTGATCACCGCCGTGCCGGTGTCCCTGGTGCTGCTGCCGGCGCTGTGGAACGCCCCGCAGATCGCCCGGCGCATGGCCGACGAACAGCAACTCTGATCCCCACCACTTTGAGGGAGCGCGGCAGCCGCCGCCTCCCTCCTTTTTATTCCCCCAAAACAGGAGCAGGCCATGAAGCAGGCCGTGAAAACCCAGCTGTTCCCGTCCAAGGCCCCGCTGGAGTGGGCGGTGATCGGCAACAGCACCCTGTACACCGCGCAGATCCCTATCGACGCCCAGGGCCAGGTGGTGCCCGGCGGCATCGAGGCGCAGGCAAGGCAGACCCTGGACAACCTCAAGCACACGCTAGAATGCGCGGGCCTGGGCCTGGACGCGGTGACCCAGGTGCTGATCTACGTCACCGACCGCAGCTACCTGGCCACGGTCAATGCGGTCTATGCCGAGTATTTCGAGGCGCCCTACCCCAATCGCGCGGCCCTGGTCATCGCCGGCCTGGCCCGCGAGGAGATGCTGGTGGAGCTGGTGGTGTACGCCGCCGCCTGATCCGCTCAGCGGCTAACGCGCCGGCTCGGCACAACCGGCCGGCGCGTCGAGCGCCCAAGCGCTCACCCGCTCGTGCGGCCACCATGCCGAACGGGCCAGCCCTCACCTTCTTGCGCGCCAGGGGCCCAGCGCCACAAGCGCTGGCGTCCCGGCCGCCGCCACCAGGCACCCAGAAAAAAGCCGCCCGATAGGGCGGCTTCTTGCATTCGTTCAGTCGACTCAGTTGCCGCCTCGACGCAGCGCCCCGGGGGTGAAGTCGCGCGGACTCAGCTCGGCATTGAAGTCGTACATCGGCTCGTTGTTGTCCAGGCCGTCGACGAAGTAGCGCTCGCCCTTGAGGTCATACAGGGTCTCCAGGGTGCTGCCGAACATCGGCACCTCGTAGTAGCTGATCGGGTGGCTTTCCTGCAGGCCGCTGAGCTCGCCGCTCTTGTCGTAGAGGTCGACGGCGAGGATCTGCCAGCTGTCCTCGTCCAGGTAGAAGCGGCGCTTGGCATAGGGATGGCTGAAGCCCTTGCGCAGGTCGGCCTCGATCACCCACACACGGTGCAGCTCGTAGCGCAGCAGCTCGGGGTTGAGGGTCTTGCGCTGGAGGATCCGCTCGTAGGGGATGCCCTGCTGGTGCACCGCATAGCTGTTGTAGGGCACCAGCATCTCGCGCTTGCCGAGCAGCTGCCACTGGTAGCGGTCCGGCGCGCCGTTGTAGGCATCGACCACGTCGGCGGTGGCCAGGCCGTTGGTGTCCGGCTGCAGGCTGTCGTAGGCGAGCATCGGCAGGCGGCGCACGCGGCGCTCGCCGCGGTTGAAGCGCCAGGCCTTGCGGATGGCCAGGACCTGGTCGAGGGTTTCCTGCACCACCAGCGCCGAACCGGCCAGCTTGGACGGCGCCACCACCTTGTACCTGTAGTAGAACAGGGTGTTGTCCAGGTCCTGCGGGCTGACGCCGTCACGCCCGTAGAGGAAGTAGACGTCGCGCTCCAGCTTGATAAGGTTGTAGGCGCCATTGGCGAGCACCGCCGCCTGGTTGGTGTGCATGCTGATCTGGTCGCCACGGTAACGCATGATGTGGTTCCAGATGGCCTGCAGCCCGTCCTCGGGCAGCGGGAAGGGAATGCCCGCGGCGACGCCCGCGACGCCGTTGCCGCCGGAGATCAGCTCGGCACGCAGCGCGTTGAAGCGGGTGGCGTCATAGATGCGCTGCGGCGCCGCGGCGCTGCGCCGGGTCGGGTAGACGTTCAGATGGTAGTCCGGGTTGTTCGCCAGCAACGCCTGGGTACCCGCCGGCAACTGGGCCCGGTACTGCTCGAGGTTGCGGCTGTCGACCCGGTACAGCGGTGCATCGCCGGCATAGGGGTCGGGATGGTGCATGCCCGGCCGGTAACTGGCCGAAGGCTGGGCCAGGCCACCCTGCCAGCTGGGGATGGTGCCAGCGGCATTGCCGGCGCGCTCGCCGCCCAGCGGGGTGAGATCCTGACCGAGGCGCGCCGCCTGGGTCTCGTCGACCTTGGCCTGAACCGGCAGCGCCAGGGCAGCCAACAGCAGAATTGAAAGTTTTCTCGACACAGCCTCCTCCTCACAGCGTATGACATTGTGCACCGCTGTTTTTTCTACCCGCACCGAGGTCGGTGGGGCTCTATTGATGCCGCTGTTTCGGTGAGGAGCCGTCCTGGCGTCGGGTGGTCCCGATCTAGTGATGTCGTCCTGGGTGGCGCCGATGGGCTCGGCGCCGAAAGCCTGGCGAATGGGTAATCAGGCGCTGCGCTGGAACTTCAGGTCCCAGACGCCATGGCCGAGGCGCTCGCCGCGCCGCTCGAACTTGGTGCTCGGACGCTCTTGCGGGCGCGGTACGTACTGGTTGTCGGCGGCCAGGTTCTGGTAACCCGGCGCCGCGCTCATGACCTCGAGCATGTGCTCGGCATAGGGCTGCCAATCGGTGGCCATGTGCAGCACGCCGCCGACCTTGAGTTTCTGCCGCACCAGTTCGGCGAAGGCCGGCTGGACGATCCGCCGCTTGTGGTGACGCGCCTTGTGCCAGGGGTCGGGGAAGAACAGCAGCAGACGGTCGAGGCTGGCGTCGGCCACGCAGTGGCGCAGCACCTCCAGGGCATCGCAGCTGTAGACCCGCACGTTGCCGAGATTCTGCGTCATCAGGCCGTTGAGCAGCGCACCGACACCCGGCTTGTGTACCTCGACGCCGATGAAGTCCTGCTCCGGGGCGGCGGCGGCCATCTCCAGCAGGGAGTGGCCCATACCGAAACCGATCTCGAAGGTGCGCGGGGCGCTGCGACCGAATACCGCGTCGAAGTCCTGGAGGCCGTCCTGCAGTTCCAGGCCGAACTTCGGCCAGCCCTGGTCGAGGCCGCGTTGCTGGCCCTCGGTCATGCGCCCGGCGCGCATGACGAAGCTCTTGATGGTGCGCAGGTGACGCTGCGCCTCGGCGGCGGCCGAGGGTTGGTGCGGATCGGTCATCGGGGGCTCTTCAAATCGGTGGTTCTTGGGTCTGCCTTGAGGGCACAACGCGCTTGGGGATCTGGCGAGCTACAGCCAGATCGTTTTTAACGCCATATGGCCGAGGCGCAGCAGATCATGCCGCGCTTCAGCGGATCAGGCCTTCCAGCGGCGAGGAAGCGCTGGCATACAGCTTCTTCGGCATGCGTCCGGCCAGGTAGGCCAGACGACCGGCCTCGATCGCGTATTTCATGGCCTCGGCCATCAGCACCGGGTTCTGCGCGTGGGCGATGGCGCTGTTCATCAGCACCGCCTCGCAGCCCAGCTCCATGGCGATGGTGGCGTCGGAGGCGGTGCCGACACCGGCATCGACCAGCACCGGCACCGTGGCTTCCTCGAGGATGATGCGCAGGTTGTAGGGGTTGCAGATGCCCAGGCCGGTGCCGATCAAACCGGCCAGCGGCATCACCGCGATGCAGCCCATCTCGGCCAGCTGGCGGGCGATGATCGGGTCGTCGCTGGTATACACCATCACGTCGAAGCCGTCCTTGACCAGCACTTCGGCGGCCTTGAGGGTCTCGATCACGTTGGGGAACAGGGTCTTCTGGTCGGCCAGCACCTCCAGCTTGACCAGCTTGTGGCCATCCAGCAGCTCGCGGGCCAGGCGGCAGGTGCGCACCGCCTCGGCGGCGTCGTAGCAGCCGGCGGTGTTCGGCAGGATGGTATAGCGCTCCGGGCTGATCACGTCGAGCAGGTTCGGCTCGCCGGGGTTCTGGCCGATGTTGGTGCGGCGCACCGCCACCGTGACGATCTCGGCGCCGGAGGCCTCGATGGCCGCGCGGGTCTCGTCGAGATCCTTGTATTTGCCGGTGCCGACCAGCAGGCGCGAACTGTAGGTGCGACCGGCAAGGGTAAAGGGCTTGTCGCTGCGAACGTGGCTCATCGGAGACTCCTCATGACGTGGACGGGCTGGCGGGGGCGAAGTGGCGTCAGCCGCCACCGATGGCGTGCACCACTTCGACCTGGTCGCCGTCGCGCAGCGCGGTGGTGGCGTGCTGGCTGCGCGGCACTATGTCCTGATTGAGTTCGACCGCCACGCGGCGCCCAGTCAGCTCGAGACGGCCGATCAGGTCGGCGACGGTCTGGCCGTCGGCCAGTTCGAAGGGTTCACCGTTCAACTGAATGTGCATGGGCAAGCGGTCCCAACTGAAGGGGGGCGGGCATTCTAGCCCGATCGCCGGGGATCACCAAGACCGCCGGCGCACCATTCGTCCAACAACCTGACCCACGGGTCAGGCCGCCACCTGGCTCAACGCTCGGCCAGGTGCCAGGCCGCCAACCCCAGGCAGAGCCAGCCGGCGAGAAAGGCCAGACCACCGAAGGGCGTTATCATGCCGAGCGCCCGCACCCCGCTGAGGCTCAGCAGGTACAGGCTGCCGGAGAACAGCAGGATGCCCAGGGCGAACAGGCCGCCGGCCAGGTTGACCAGGCGACTCGGCGCCTGCAGCGCCAGCAGAGCGACGCCGAACAGGGCCAGGGCATGGATCAGCTGATACTGGCTGCCGGTGTGGAACACCGCCAGGGCGTCGGCGGCCAACCGGCGCTTCAGGCCATGGGCGGCGAAGGCGCCGAGGGCCACACCGGTGAAACCGGCGCAGGCGGACAGCAATAACCACAGACGCGCCATGCATCACTCCAGACAGGGGGAAGGCGGCCAGTATAATGACCCACCTCCACTGTCCCGGCCAAGTCTGCATGCTCCGCTCCCTACGCCGCCAACTGCTGAAACTGCTGCTCTATTTCATGGCCGCCACGGCCTTGCTGGTGCTGCTGTTTCGCTGGCTGCCGACCCCGGGCACGACCCTGATGGTCGAGCGCAAGATCGAGTCCTGGATCGACGGCAAGCCGATCGACCTGCAGCGCAGCTGGCGCGCCTGGGACGAACTGCCGGATGACCTGAAGCTGGCGGTAATCGCGGCCGAGGACCAGAAGTTCGCCTTGCACTGGGGCTTCGACATTGCGGCGATCCAGTCGGCGCTGCGCCACAACCTGCAGGGCGGCTCGGTGCGTGGCGCCAGCACCCTGAGCCAGCAGGTGGCCAAGAACCTGTTCCTCTGGTCCGGCCGCAGCTGGCTGCGCAAGGGCATCGAGGTCTGGTTCACCGGGCTGATCGAGCTGCTCTGGCCGAAACAGCGAATTCTCGAGGTCTACCTCAACAGCGCCGAATGGGGCAACGGCGTGTTCGGCGCCGAGGCCGCCGCGCGCCATCACTTCGGTGTCGGCGCGCCCTACCTGTCACGCCAGCAGGCCAGTCTGCTGGCCGCGGTGCTGCCCAACCCCCGGCAATGGAGCGCCAGCCGACCGAGCAGCCACGTCAGCCGCCGCGCCGCCTGGATTCGCCAGCAGATGTGGCAACTCGGCGGCAGCCATTACCTCAACCAGCTGCAAGCCGCGCGCCCGCGCTGGTGGCCGCGCTGGCTCAGGGCCTGAGTCAGCAATCAACGGCGCTGTAGCGCTCGACGCGGCACGCCATGCAACAGGTGCAGACGCTCGTCCTCCAGGTGCAGGGTCAGGCCCGCCTCCGGGTAGACCCAGGCCTGGCCCTCGCTCAGCTGCAGGCGCAGGCGCGGTTGGCCCAGGCTGGCCGCCAGGCGCTCGGCGGACACATCTTGCTGCGGCCTGAGGGTCAGCTCGACCACGGCGTGACCGCCCAAGGGGGCCAGCAGCTGGCCACCGAGTGGCTGCTCATCGTCCCGGGCGCTCAGTCCAGACGCGGCCATCAGGCTGTCTCGCTCCTCCTGGCTCAACGCCACCTCGGCCTCCAGCGACCAGGGCCTGCCGTCCGCCTGCCACTCGCCGCGATAGAGCAGCCGCGGCCGATCCAGGCGCGGCTGCAGCCACAGCTCGCCATCGACCCGGGCGCTCAGCGCGGCCAGGCTCAGGCGATCGTCGGCCAGCGGCGCCAGCACCTCGGCCTGCAGCGTGTCCCACCCGGGAAGCGGCTCGGCCGGTTGTGGCGGGCGCGTCAGCCAGGCGCCCCAGGCGAAGAACAGCAGCGCCACGGCGGCGAATACCAGCCAGTGCTGCGCGCGCAGCGGTGGCATCTTCATGGTTTTTCTCCAGGCAGAAAAAAGCCGCACCCGGGTGCGGCTTTTCTCGAAGGTGGGCTCAGGCGGCGATCGAGCCCTTGAGCTTGTTCATGGCGTTCTTCTCGAGCTGGCGGATGCGCTCGGCAGAGACGTTGTACTTGGCCGCCAGGTCGTGCAGCGTGGCCTTCTCCTCGGCCAGCCAGCGCTGGTAGAGGATGTCGCGGCTACGCTCGTCGAGCCCTTCCAGGGCCTCATGCAGGTTGCTGGTGGCGTTGTCGCTCCAGTCGGCATCTTCCAGCTGGCGCGCCGGGTCGTAGCGATGGTCTTCCAGGTACTGGGCCGGAGACTGGAAAGCGCTGTCGTCATCGGCATCGCTGGCCGGGTCGAAGGAGGTGTCGTGGCCGGTCAGGCGGCTCTCCATCTCGCGCACCTCACGCGGCTCCACGCCCAGACTCTCGGCCACGGCATGCACCTCGTCGTTGTTCAGCCAGGCCAAACGTTTCTTCTGGCTGCGCAGGTTGAAGAACAACTTGCGCTGGGCCTTGGTGGTCGCCACCTTGACGATGCGCCAGTTGCGCAGGATGAACTCGTGAATCTCGGCGCGGATCCAGTGCACGGCGAAGGACACCAGGCGCACGCCCATTTCCGGGTTGAAGCGCTTGACCGCCTTCATCAGGCCGACATTGCCTTCCTGGATCAGGTCGGCCTGGGCCAGACCGTAGCCGGAGTAGCTGCGGGCGATATGCACCACGAAGCGCAAGTGGGCCAGCACCATCTGCCGCGCGGCCTCGAGATCCTGCTGATAGAAGAGGCTCTCGGCCAGCTCGCGCTCCTGCTCCGGGCTCAGCAGCGGGATGCTGTTGACCGCGTGCACGTAAGCCTCCAGATTGGCGCCGGGGACTAGGGCATGAACAGGTTGCAAAGAAGTGGACATTGGAATCCTCCGACTCACGAAACGACCGAAGTGTAGCACTGCCCGATAGGACATGGAACGCGTATACAAGTTCCGTTACAGATAGTCAATATCAACAAAAACAATGGGTTACTACTTGGGCGCCAGTTCGCGCAGGTGACGGGCGACCGCCAGCCAGGCGCCGATATAGCCGAGCAGCACCGCACCGAGCAGCAGCGACAGGCCGTCGGCGCTCGGCACCCCGCCCAGGGCGAAGTCGCTGCCGTAGAGCCCGGCCAGGCGCACCACCGCGCCATCCAGCCAGTCCAGCCCGAAGGCCAGCACCAGCCAGGCCAGCAGGCCGGCGCCGAAACCGTAGAGCGCACCCATATAGAGGAAGGGCCGGCGCACGTAGCTGTCGGTACCGCCAACCAGCTTGATCACCTCGATCTCGGTGCGCCGGTTTTCGATATGCAGGCGAATGGTATTGCCGATCACCAGCAGCAACGCCATCACCAGCAGCAGGGTCAGGCCGAAGACGAAGCGGTCGCCCAGGCCGAGGATCGCCGTCAGGCGCTCGACCCAGAGCAGGTCGAGCTGCACCTGCTGCACGCCGGGCAGGTCGGCCAGGCGCAGACGCAGGGCCTCCAGCGCGGCCTTGTCGACTTCCTTGGGCGTGACCAGCACCACCCCAGGCAGCGGATTGTCCGGCAGTTCCTTGAGCGCCTCGCCCAGCCCCGACTGCTGCTGGAACTCGGCCAGGGCTTGTTCGCGGCTGATCCATTCGGCCTCGGCGACGTCGTCCATCGCCGCGATCAGCTCGCGCAGGCCTTGCCCCTGAGCCTCGTCGGCCTCGATCTGGAGGAACAGGGAAATCTGTGCGGCGCGCTGCCAGGTGCCACCCAGACGCTCGACGTTATCCAGCAGCAGGGCCAGGCCCATGGGCAGGCTCAGGGCCACGGCCATCACCAGGCAGGTGAAGAAACTGCCGATCGGCTGTTTGCCCAGCCGGCGCAGGCTGTCGACCAGGCTGGCACGGTGGCTCTCCAGCCAGGCCTGCAGCTGAGCGCGGAAATCCTGGGTGTCATCCGGTGTGTTCGCCTCGGACTGCTTTTGCGCGGCGCCGACGCGCTGGGCTGGCTGAGGTGGCGGCATGCGGGTGGCGCTCATCAGACGGCCTCCCCGTCGCCGATCAGGCGGCCACGCTGCAGGGTCAGCATGCGATGGCGCATGCGGGCGATCAGGGCCAGGTCGTGACTGGCGATCAGCACGCTGGTGCCGAGGCGGTTGATGTCCTCGAAGACCCCCATGATCTCCGCCGCCAGGCGCGGATCGAGGTTGCCAGTGGGCTCATCGGCCAGCAGCAGAGCCGGACGATGGACGATGGCGCGGGCGATGCCGACCCGTTGCTGCTGGCCGGTGGACAGGTCGCCGGGGAACAGCTCGGCCTTGTCTGCCAGGGCCACGCGCTCCAGGGCCGAAGCGACCCGCTTGCCGATCTCCGGCTTGGACAGGCCGAGGATCTGCAGCGGCAGGGCGACGTTGTCAAACACGCTGCGGTCGAACAGCAACTGATGGTTCTGAAACACCACGCCGATCTGCCTACGCAGGAAGGGAATCTGCGCATTGGTGATCTGCGCCAGGTCCTGGCCGGCCAGCAGCAGCTTGCCGCTGGTAGGTCGCTCCATCGCCAGGATCAGGCGCAGCAGGGTGCTCTTGCCTGCGCCGGAATGCCCGGTGACGAACAGAAACTCGCCGCGACGCACGCGAAAACTCAGCTCGTGCAGTCCGACGTGACCGTTGGGGTAACGTTTACCGACCTGCTCGAATCGGATCATCCCCGCTCCCGCTGCTGAAACAATGCCTGGACGAAGGGTTCGGCCTCGAACGTACGCAGGTCGTCGATACCCTCGCCGACACCAATGTAGCGGATCGGCAGGCCGAACTGCTTGGCCAGGGCGAAAATCACCCCGCCCTTGGCGGTACCATCGAGCTTGGTCAGGGCCAGGCCGGTCAGGTTGACCGTCTGGTTGAACTGCTTGGCCTGGCTGATGGCGTTCTGCCCGGTGCCGGCGTCCAGCACCAGCAGCACCTCGTGCGGCGCCGTGTCGTCGAGCTTGCCGATCACCCGGCGGACCTTCTTCAGCTCTTCCATCAGGTTGTCCTTGGTGTGCAGGCGCCCCGCCGTGTCGGCGATCAGCACATCCATGCCGCGGGCCTTGGCGGCCTGCACCGCATCGAAGATCACCGAGGCGGAGTCGGCACCGGTGTGCTGGGCGATCACCGCAATCTGGTTGCGCTCGCCCCACACCTGCAACTGCTCCACCGCGGCGGCGCGAAAGGTATCGCCGGCCGCCAGCATGACCTTCTTGCCTTCCTGCTGCAGCCTGCACGCCAGTTTGCCGATGGTGGTGGTCTTGCCGGCACCGTTCACCCCGACCACCAGGATCACATAGGGCTGCTTGCTCGAATCGATGCGCAGCGGCTGCTCGACCGGCTTGAGCAGCGCGGTGAGCTCCTGCTGCAAGGCGGTGTAGAGCGCGCCGCTGTCGGTCAGCTGCTTGCGTGCGACCTTCTGGGTCAGGCTCTGAATGATCGCGGTCGTCGCCTCGACGCCGACGTCGGCGGTCAGCAGGCGGGTCTCGATCTCGTCGAGCAGGTCGTCGTCGATGGCCTTCTTGCCGAGGAACAGGCTGGCCATGCCCTCGCCGAGGCTGGCGCTGGTCTTCGACAGGCCCTGTTTGAGGCGGGCGAACCAGCCGCCCTGGTTGTCGCCTGGCTTGGCCTGCTCGACCGGCGCTACGGCAGAGGGTGCTGCGGCAGCCGATGCTGCGGCAGCCGATGACGGGGCAGCCTGCGCAGCGGCGCCCGACGCAGCGGCGCTCGACGCGACGGCGCCCGACGCAGCGGCGCTCGACGCGACGGCGCCCGACGCAGCGGCGCCCGACTCTGGCGCAGCAGGCGGCTCGACCGGCGGCGCCTGCACCGGCGCATGCAGCACCTCGCTGCCGGCATTGATGCGAAAGCGCGAAGGCCGGGACGGCGCGACAGGCTCGGCAGCCGGTTCCACGTCGGCCGCTTCGCCATGGGCTGCTGGCGCGGTCGGCTGGGGAGCGGGCGCTTCGGCGGCCGGAGCAGGTTCCGCAGGCTCGGCCGTCGGCGCAGTGGATTCGCCACCGGCGGGCTGTTGCGGCTTCTTGCGAAACCAGCCAAACAGGTCCTTCTTCTCCGCTGCTTTTTTCTCGGCAGAAGGCGTTACGGGGGCTTTCTTGTCGTCGTTGGAACCAAACATGGAGGACGGCTATCTCAAAGGAGCGACGCGCCGGCAAGCGGGTCTGGATAATCGGCTTCGCGGCAGGCGGCAGGAACATCGCCGTGCCCAGGAAACTATCCAGACGCCATACCAGGCATGGCCGCCAGTAAAACGGATGCGTATCCTAGCACCTCCGCGCCCGCCTACGCTAAGTCCAAGCGGGCCCGTCCGACAGGTCGACAATCGATGAATAAACTTGCTCGCCACGCCGTCGCCATCCTAGTCCTTGGCGCGCTCTGCCCCCCCTTGCTGGCATTCGCCGCCGAACCACAGCCCACCCATGAGTTCAGCCTGGATAACGGCCTCAAGGTCATCGTCCGCGAGGATCATCGCGCCCCGGTGGTGGTGTCCCAGCTCTGGTACAAGGTTGGCTCCAGCTACGAGACGCCGGGCCAGACCGGCCTGTCCCATGCCCTCGAACACATGATGTTCAAGGGCAGCCGCAAGCTGGGCCCCGGCGAGGCCTCGCGCATCCTGCGCGAACTGGGCGCCGAGGAAAACGCCTTCACCAGCGACGACTACACCGCCTACTACCAGGTGCTGGCGCGCGATCGCCTGGCCGTGGCCCTGGAGCTGGAGGCCGACCGCCTGGCCAGCCTCAAGCTGCCGGCCGACGAGTTCGAGCGCGAGATCGAGGTTATCAAGGAGGAGCGCCGCCTGCGCACCGACGACAAACCCTCGAGCAAGGCCTTCGAACGCTTCAAGGCCATGGCCTACCCGGCCAGCGGCTATCACACCCCGACCATCGGCTGGATGGCCGACCTCGAGCGCATGAGCGTCGCCGAACTGCGCCACTGGTACCAGAGCTGGTACGTGCCGAATAACGCCACCCTGGTGGTGGTCGGCGATGTCGGCGCCGACGAGGTGAAGACCCTGGCCCAGCGCTATTTCGGCAACATCCCCAGCCGCCCCCTGCCGGCGGCCAAGGCCCCGCGCGAACTCGCCGCCCCCGGCGAGCGCCGCCTCACCCTCTACCTGCAGACCCAGCTGCCGAGCCTGCTGATGGGCTTCAACGTGCCCAGTCTGGCCACCGCCGAACAACCGCGCCAGGTCCACGCCCTGCGCCTGATCGCCACCCTGCTCGACGGCGGCTACAGCGCCCGCCTGCCCAGCCACCTGGAGCGCGAGCAGGAACTGGTGTCCGGCGCCTCGGCCTGGTACAACGCCTATGCCCGCGGCGACAGCCTGTTCATGCTCTCGGCCACCCCCAACGTGCAGACCGGCAAGACCCTGGATCAGGCCGAGGCCGGCCTGTGGCAGGAACTGCAGGACCTGCAACAGAATCCACCGTCGGCCGAGGAACTGGCGCGGGTGCGTGCTCAAGTCATCGCCGGCCTGGTCTTCGAGCGCGACTCCATCACCAGCCAGGCCACCGCCATCGGCCAGCTGGAAACCGTCGGCCTGTCCTGGACGCTGATGGACCAGGAGCTGGCCGAGCTGGAGGCCGTCACCCCGGCCGACATCCAGGCCGCGGCCAAGACCTTCTTTACCCGCGAGCGCCTGAGCGTCGCCCATGTACTACCCGAGGAGAAGCGCGATGAGTGAGCGCAATGGCCTGCGCTACGGCCTGCTCGGCCTGGCGATCCTGGTTCTGCTGGCAATCCTGCTCCTGCTGGCCAACCGCGCGGACGCGCCCACCGAAGCCCCGCCGGCGCCACCGGCCGATGCGGCCAAGCTGGCGTCCCTGGCCGAGATCAATGGCCAGACGCCCGATGGGCGCCAGCTCGAGATCCACAGCTGGCAGACCGCCGAGGGCGCCAAGGTGCTGTTCGTCGAGGCCCGCGAGCTGCCGATGTTCGACCTGCGCCTGACCTTCGCCGCCGGCAGCAGCCAGGACGGCGACGTACCGGGCCTGGCCATGCTGACCAACGCCATGCTCAACGAGGGCGTGCCGGGTCGCGACGTGAGCGCCATCGCCGAGGGTTTCGAGAGCCTCGGCGCCGAGTTCGGCAACGGCGCCTACCGCGACATGGCGATCGCCAGCCTGCGCAGCCTGAGCGCGCCGGAGCTGCGCGAGCCGGCCCTGCGCTTGTTCGAGCAGGTCATCGGCCAGCCGACCTTCCCCGAGGACGCCCTGCTGCGCATCAAGAACCAGGTGCTGGCCGGCTTCGAGTACCAGAAGCAGAACCCGGGCACCCTGGCCAGCCAGCAGCTGTTCAAGCGCCTGTATGGCGAGCACCCCTACGCCCACCCCAGCGACGGCACGGCCGAATCCATCCCGCCGATCAGCCGCGAGCAGCTGCAGGCCTTCCATGCCAAGGCCTACGCCGCCGGCAACGCGGTGATCGCCCTGGTCGGCGACCTCTCGCGCAGCGAGGCCGAGGCCCTGGCCGCGGCGGTGTCCGCCGCCCTGCCGCCGGGCCCGGCGCTGCCGCGAATCGGCCAGCCGCAGGAACCGGCGGGTGGCACCAGCCACATCGACTTCCCGTCCAACCAGACTCACCTGATGATCGCCCAGCTCGGCATCGACCGCCGCGACCCGGACTACGCCGCGCTCTACCTGGGCAACCAGATCTTCGGCGGCGGCGGCTTCGGCACCCGCCTGATGGAAGAGGTACGCGAGAAACGCGGCCTGACCTACGGCATCTACTCCGGGTTCAGCGCCATGCAGGCACGCGGGCCCTTCATGATCAACCTGCAGACCCGCGCCGAACTCAGCGAGGGTACCCTGCAGCTGGTCAAGGACCTGCTGGCCGAATACCTGGCCAAGGGGCCGACCCAGAAGGAACTGGACGACGCCAAGCGCGAACTGGCCGGCAGCTTCCCGCTGTCCACCGCCAGCAATGCGGCCATCGTCGGCCAGCTCGGCTCCATGGGCTTCTATGACCTGCCCCTGACCCACCTGCAGGACTTCATGCACGAGATCAAGGCCCTGACCACCGAGCAGGTGCGTACGGCCATGGCCAAGCACCTGGACCCGGACGGTCTGGTGATCGTCAGCGCCGGCCCGAGCGTCGCCCAGAAGGAGCTGCCGCCCCCCACCGACAATACCGCCGAGCAACCCGCCGGCGTTCCGGAGCACTGATGCGCAAGCCCCACAAAGCGCCACCCGCCCATGGCGGCGACGGCCAACTCAGGATCATCGCCGGACAATGGCGCTCGCGTCAGTTCGGCTTCCCCATGGCCCACGGCCTGCGCCCCACGCCCAACCGCGTGCGCGAAACCCTGTTCAATTGGCTGGCGCCCTATGTCGAGGGCGCCAAGGTGCTCGACCTGTTCACCGGCAGCGGCGCGCTGTTTCTCGAGGCCCTCTCGCGCGGGGCCGCCAGCGCCCTGGCCCTAGACCTCAACCCGAACGCCATCGCCAGCCTGCGCGGCCACCTGCTGACCCTGCGCTGCGACAACGGCCAGCTGCTGCAGACCGATGCCCTGCGCTATTTGGCCGAGCAGCCCGCCACGCCCTACGACCTGGTCTTCCTCGACCCGCCGTTCAGCCAGGACCTGCTGCTGCCGGCCTGCAGCCTGCTGGAAGCCCGAGGCTGGCTGGCCGACGATGCCTGGGTCTATACCGAGAGCGAGCAGCCACCCTCGAGCCTCGGTCTGCCCGGCAACTGGCGATTGCACCGCGAGCAGAAGGCCGGTCAGGTGTATTACGCACTCTGGCAGCGCAGCGCGCCCGCCGAGTGAGGCGGCGCCGAACGGCTGCCCGCACGCCACGACAAGGCCTCAGGCGACAACCATGAGCATGATCTTCAGACCCGCCTGGTGGCTGCCGGGTCCGCACCTGCAGACCCTGTGGAACCCGCTGTTGCGCAAGCCGCCACAGCTGTCGCGTGAGCGCGAGCGGCTGTGGCTGGAGGATGGCGACTTTCTCGACCTCGACTGGTGCGGCCGCCACGAGGCCACCGCCCCGCTGGTGCTGGTGCTGCATGGCCTGACCGGTTCGTCCAGCTCGCTCTATGTACTGGGCCTGCAGCAGGCTCTGGCCGCTCGCGGCTGGGCCAGCGTGGCGCTGAACTGGCGCGGCTGCTCGGGCGAGCCCAACCTGCTGGCGCGCGGCTACCATTCCGGCGCCAGCGAGGACCTGGCCGAGGTCCTGAGTCACCTGCATGCACAGCGGCCGATGGCGCCGCTGTACGCGGTGGGCTACTCGCTGGGCGGCAACGTGCTGCTCAAGTACCTGGGTGAAACCGGCGCCGACAACCCACTGCATGGCGCCGTGGCGGTCTCGGTGCCGTTTCGCCTGGATCAGTGCGCCGACCGCCTGGGCCAGGGCTTCTCGCGGATCTACCAGGCGCATTTCATGAACGAGATGGTGGCCTACGTGAAGACCAAGCAGCGCCTGTTCGCCCACAAGGGCATGGCCGATCGCCTGGCCGCCCTGGAGCAGCTGGGACCGCTGGACGGCATGCGCACCTTCTGGGACTTCGACGGCCGCGTCACCGCCCCGCTGCACGGTTTCAGCGACGCCCAGGACTACTATAGGCGCGCCTCCAGCCACTATTTCCTCGGCCGCATCCAGACCCCATCCCTGATCATCCAGGCCGCCGACGACCCCTTCGTGTTCCGCCACAGCCAGCCGCAGGCGCAGCAACTGTCAGCCTGCACCCAGTTCGAACTGCACGCCCACGGTGGCCATGTCGGCTTCGTCGATGGCTCGCCGCGGCGGCCCGGCTACTACCTGGAGCGGCGCATCCCGCAGTGGCTGTCCGCGCGGGCCAGCGGATAGAAGCCGCAGGCTGGCGCTGGATACTCAGGGGCTAGCGGCGCAGGACGCAGCCCATGCAGGCGCCAGTTTTTCTGCGGGTTGCGCCCCCGTTTCGGCTCAGATCACCTGCTCCAGCGGCACGTAGAGCTTCTGGTACAGGGCGTCCACCGCCTCGCGCGCTTCGGGCGCGATATAGCCCCCCTCCAGCGCCAGCACCTGGTAGATGCCGCGGCGCAGCATCGCCTCGCTGAGGTCGCCGGCCTGGCCGCGGGTGGTGCACAGGAAGCGCACCCAGGAGGTCATGATGATCCAGGCATTGAGGGTCAGCGCCTCGAGCTGCGCCGGGTTCATCAGCAGGATGCCGGCGTCGACGAAGCCCTGGTAGATCCGCTGCGCCCCCTGCAGGCAGCGCTGGGCGAAGAGCCGGTAGCGCTCGGCCAGCTGCGCATCGCTGTCGAGCAGGTGCTCCAGATCGCGATGCAGGAAGCGGTAGTGCCACATCGCCGCCAACAGCGCCTCCAGGTAGAAGGTCTTGTCGGCGATGGTCAGCGCGCGACCCTCGGGCAGGCGCAGGAAGCTGTCGACCTGGTCTTCGTAGCGCGCGAACAGCTCGGCGATGATCGCCTGCTTGTTGCGGAAGTGGTAGTACAGGTTGCCCGGCGAAATCCCCAGGTGCGCGGCAATGTGGTTGGTGCTGATCGCGCGCTCACCCTGGGCATTGAACAGCTCCAGGCTGGCTTGAATGATCCGCTCGCGGGTTTTCACAGGGGGCGCCATGGTACGGCTCGCTCTCGACTCGGGTTGGAAGCCGCTGGCAGCGGCCCGGCAAAGGTACACGGGGCCACCAGCGAAGTGTCAACCGCGGACCATCGGCCAGGCCCAGCGGCGCGACGGCTGCGCCGACATTTGACAGATTAGAGCAATTGCTCTAAAAATCCAGCACACTCTCCGGGAACCCGCACCACCGGTTCCCCCTCCCGGACTGCCGAGGAACCCGCAATGGTCGCCGACATCGCCTACCTGGAACAAAGCCTGCAGCACAATCAGGCACTGATCGAGCAGCTGCACACCACCTTCGCCCACCAACGCCAGGCGTTCCAGGCCAACCCTATGCCGTCCGCGGAGCAGCGCCTGCAGTGGCTCAAGGCCCTGCGCGAGGTGCTCGCCAACCAGCAGCAGGCGCTGATCCAGGCGATCTCCCAGGACTTCAGCAACCGCTCGGCCGACGAGACCCTGCTCGCCGAACTGATGCCCAGCCTGCACGGCATCCACTACGCCAGCAAACGCCTGAAGCGCTGGATGAAACCCTCTCGGCGCAGCGTCGGCCTGCAGTTCCTGCCGGCCTCGGCCAAGGTGGTCTACCAGCCGCTCGGCGTGGTCGGCGTCATAGTGCCCTGGAACTACCCGCTGTTCCTCGCCATCGGCCCGCTGGTCGGGGCGCTGGCCGCCGGCAACCGGGTGATGATCAAGATGAGCGAGTCGACCCCGGCCACCTCGCAGCTGCTCAAGGACCTGCTGGCGCAGATCTTTCCCGAGGACCTGGTCAGCGTGGTGCTGGGCGAGGCGGAAGTGGGCATGGCCTTCTCCAAGCTGCCGTTCGACCACCTGCTGTTCACCGGCGCCACCAGCATCGGCAAGCAGGTGATGCGCGCCGCCGCCGACAACCTGACCCCGGTGACCCTGGAACTGGGCGGCAAGTCGCCAGCCATCGTCAGCGCCGAGGTGCCGCTGAGCGACGCCGCCGAGCGCATCGCCTTCGGCAAGACCCTCAACGCCGGCCAGACCTGCGTGGCCCCGGACTACGTGCTGGTGCCCAAGGACCGGGTCGAGGGCTTCGTCGCCGCCTACCGCGCCGCCGTGCAGGGCTTCTACCCGCAGCTGGCGGACAACCCGGACTACACCGCGATCATCAACGAGCGCCAGCAGCAGCGCCTCAACGGCTACCTCGCCGACGCCCAGAGCAAGGGCGCGACCGTCATCCCGCTGTTCGCCGAGGCACAGGGCCGGCGCATGCCGCACAGCCTGCTGCTCAACGTCAGCGACGAGATGAAGGTGATGCAGGACGAGATCTTCGGCCCGCTGCTGCCGATCGTGCCCTACGAGGGCATCGAGGCGGCCTTCGCCTACGTCAACCAGCGCCCGCGGCCGCTGGCGCTCTATTACTTCGGCTACGACAAGGGCGAGCAGCAGCGCGTGCTGCACGAAACCCACTCCGGCGGCGTATGCCTGAACGACACCCTGCTGCACGTGGCCCAGGACGACATGCCATTCGGCGGCATCGGCCCCTCCGGCATGGGCCATTACCATGGCCACGAGGGCTTCCTGACCTTCAGCAAGGCCAAGGGCGTGTTCATCAAGCAGCGCTTCAATGCCGCCAGGCTGATCTACCCGCCGTACGGCCAGGCCCTGCAGAAGCTGGTCTACAAGCTGTTCGTCCGCTAGCCCGCCACCGGCCCGGCCGCTGTCGACCGGGCCCTTCCTCGACCACTGCCGGTGACAACAACGATGACCGACACCTTCCTGGACGCCCCCGGCCTGTCGCGCCGGCGCTTGCTCAAGGTCGGCCTGCTGGGCTCGGCCTTTCTCGGTGGCGCCGGCCTGACCGCCACCCTCAGCGGGTGCTCGGCGAGCGTCCCGCAGGCAGGTTTCGCGGTGATCCGCGCCTCCGACCTGGCGTTTCTCAACGCCCTGATCCCGGTGATGCTCGACGGCGCGGTGCCTGCCGCCAAGATGCCCGAGGCCGTGGCCGGCACCCTCGAAAGCCTCGACTACAGCCTCCAGCACCTGTCGCCGGAGCTGCTCAAGCTCACCGTGCAATTGTTCGACGTACTCGCCCTGCCCCTCACCCGCGGGCCACTGACCGGGGTCTGGGGCAGCTGGGACAAGGCCTCGCCGGCCGCGGTGTGCGCCTTTCTGGAGCGCTGGCAGAACAGCTCGATCGGCCTGCTGCAGATGGGGCACGCCTCGCTGCTGCAACTGGTGATGATGAGCTGGTACGGCCGCCCCGAGTCCTGGGCGCACTGCGGCTACCCGGGCCCACCTACAGTTTGACGGCTGGCTGCGCGTCGGCCAGGCGTTGTTGCAGATGCGCTCGGAGTGCTCATTTACAGCTCGTAAACTCCGCGTCCTCGCGCATCTGCGCCTAGCCTGGCTACTAGCTAGCTCAGCCTTGTATGCAGCGCAATCGATAAGAAAGAGAGCCTTAAATGCCCGTACCCGATCTGTTCGCCGAAGGCCTGGCCCGCGGCTGGAAAACCCATGATGGCTCGCGCCTGGAGAGCGACCTGGTCCTGGAAGCCGATATCGCCATCGTCGGCAGCGGCGCCGGTGGCGGCACCAGCGCGGAGATCCTCAGCGCCGCCGGCTTCAAGGTGCTGCTGATCGAGGAAGGGCCGCTGAAGACCAGCAGCGACTTCAAGATGCGCGAGGCCGAGGCCTACACCAGCCTGTACCAGGAAGGCATCGGCCGCATGAGCAAGGACGGCGCCATCACCATCCTCCAGGGCCGCGCGGTCGGCGGCACCACCCTGGTCAACTGGACCTCGAGCTTCCGCACTCCCGAGCCGACCCTGCAGCACTGGGCCCGCGAGCACGGCGTCCAGGGCCACAGCCCGGAGGACCTGGCGCCCTGGTTCGCGCGCATGGAACAACGCCTGGGCGTGGCGCCCTGGGCCCTGCCGCCGAATGCCAACAACGAGGTGATCCGCACCGGCTGCGACCGGCTCGGCTACGGCTGGCACGTCATACCGCGCAACGTGCGCGGCTGCTGGAACCTCGGCTACTGCGGCATGGGCTGCCCGACCAACGCCAAGCAGTCGATGCTGGTCACCACCATTCCGGCGACCCTAGACCAGGGCGGCGAACTGCTCTACCTGGCCCGTGCCGAGCGCCTGCTGCACGATGGCGAGCGGGTCAGCGGCATCCAGTGCCAGGGCCTGGACGAACGGGGCGTAGCCCCCAACGGGCGCACTGTCACGGTCAAGGCCCGCCACTACATCCTCGCCGGCGGCGGCATCAACACCCCGGGCATCCTCCTGCGCTCCCAGGCGCCCGACCCGCACCAGCGCACCGGCAAGCGCACCTTCCTGCACCTGGTGAACTTCTCCGCGGCGCAGTTCGAGCAGGTGATCAACCCCTTCTATGGCGCGCCCCAGTCGATCTATTCCGACCACTTCCAGTGGGACGACGGCGCCGCCGGGCGCATGTCCTACAAGCTCGAGGTGCCGCCGCTGCAGCCGGCGCTGACCGCCACCCTGCTCGGCCGCTTCGGCATCGACAATGCCCTGCGCATGGAGCAGCTGCCGCACACCAACGTGATGCTCGCCCTGCTGCGCGACGGCTTCCATCCGGACAGCGCCGAGGGCCGGGTGGAGCTGCGCGGCGACGGCAGCCCGGTGCTCGACTACCGGATGACCGACTACACCTGGAATGGTGTGCGCCGGGCGTTCCACAGCATGGCCGAGATCCAGTTCGCCGCCGGGGCCAGGGCGGTGCTGCCGCTGCATGCCGATGCCGGCTACGTGAAGACCCTGGGCGAGGCACGTCGGCTGATCGACGCGCTGCCGCTGGCGCTGTACCGCACCCGCCTGGGCAGCGCCCACGTGATGGGCGGCTGCGCCATGGGCGAGGACCCGCGCCAGGCAGTCTGCGACAGCCTCGGCCGCCATCACCAGCTGGACAACCTGTCGATTCACGACGGCTCGCTGTTCCCCACCAGCATCGGCGCCAACCCGCAGCTGTCGATCTACGGCCTGACCGCCAAGCTCAGCAGCCGGCTGGCCGAGCGCCTGAAGCCGGCCTGAGGCGACCCCACCGGAGCAAGCGCCGGAGCGGCCTGGGCGGTGCCTTTACCCCGCCCCGACTTGGCCGGCGCGGATGGCTGCGCTACCATCCGACTCCCCAACGGACCCCGCCAGGACGTCACGATGAATCGAGTGTTATACCCAGGCACCTTCGACCCCATCACCAAGGGGCATGGCGATCTGGTCGAGCGCGCGGCGCGCCTGTTCGACAGCGTGATCATCGCGGTGGCCGCCAGCCCGAAGAAGAACCCGCTGTTCCCCCTGGAGCAGCGCGTGGAACTCGCCCGCGAGGTCACCCGTCACCTGCCGAACGTCGAGGTCATGGGCTTCTCCAGCCTGCTCGCGCACTTCGCCAAGGAGCAGGGCGCCAATGTCTTCCTGCGCGGCCTGCGTGCGGTGTCGGACTTCGAGTACGAATTCCAGCTGGCCAACATGAACCGCCAGCTGGCACCCGAGGTGGAGAGCCTGTTCCTCACCCCGTCGGAAAAATACTCCTACATCTCCTCGACCCTGGTACGCGAAATCGCCGCTCTCGGCGGGGACATCTCCAAGTTCGTCCACCCGGCGGTAGCCGAGGCCCTGCAGCAGCGCCTGAAGCCCTGACCCGCGGGCCAGCGGGGCGGCCGAGGTCGCCCCTGCATGGCGCCCGCCCCGACAATCCGGCACAATTCGCCCTGACTGTCCGTTTCCTGGTTGTTTGAGAGTGCCGCGGCCACAGGCCACGGCAGGAGCGTTTATTTCATGTCCCTGATCATCACCGACGACTGCATCAACTGCGACGTCTGCGAGCCCGAGTGCCCGAACGGCGCGATCTCCCAGGGTGAGGAGATCTACGTGATCGACCCCAACCTGTGCACCGAGTGCGTCGGCCACTACGACGAGCCGCAGTGTCAGCAGGTGTGCCCGGTGGACTGCATTCCCCTCGACGAGAACCATGTCGAGAGCAAGGACGAGCTGATGCAGAAGTACCTGATCATCACCGGCAAGGCCTGACAGACCTGGGAAAGCCGCCGCGCTGGGCTATGCTGCTTTACCGTCACGCTGCCCAGAAGGCCTGTTCCATGCGCCACCCGACCCGAGACCCGATCCTCCTGCGCGTCCTTGGCTGCGCCCTCTTGTTGTTCGCCGCCTGCGCCCTGGCTGCCGCCGAACAGCCGGGCCGCGCCGCCGTCGCCAGCGCCCACCCGGCCGCCACCGTGGCCGGCCAGGAAACCCTGGCCCTGGGCGGCAACGCCTTCGACGCGGCGGTGGCCGTCAGCGCCGCCCTGGCCGTGGTCGAGCCCTACAGCTCCGGGCTGGGTGGCGGCGGCTTCTTCCTGCTGCGCGAGGCGGGCGAACAACCGCGCTATCGCTTCCTCGATGCCCGCGAACGGGCGCCGCTGGCCGCCCATGCCGATCTCTACCGGCGCGGCGGCCAGGTACTGCCGGCGCTGTCGCTCAACGGCCCGCTGGCCGCGGCGATACCCGGGCTGCCCGCGGCCCTGGTCGAGCTGGCCCAGCGCTTCGGCCGCCTGCCCCTGCGCGATGCCCTGGCCCCGGCCATCCGCCTGGCCCGTGACGGCGTAGCCATCGACCGGGTCTACCGCGAACGCGCCGCCTGGCGCCTGGCCGCGCTGCGGGACGACCCGGAGACTGCACGCCTGTTCCTCGATGAGCAGGGCGAGATTCCCGCCGAGTTCAGCCTGCTGCGCCAGCCGGAGCTGGCCCAGACCCTGGAGCGCCTGGCCGAGCACGGCCAGGCCGGCTTCTATGCCGGAGAGACCGCCGAGCGCCTGGTCAAGGGCGTGCGCGACGCCGGTGGCATCTGGACCCTGCGCGACCTGGCCGAGTACCGCCTGGTGGAGCGCCAGCCGCTGCGCTACCAGTTGGAGCAGGGCCGCGAGCTGATCAGCGCACCACCGCCGTCGGCCGGGGGCATCGCCCTGGCGCAGAGCCTGGCACTGCTGCAACAGCTGCCCTGGCGTCAGGCCGAGCCGGTGCAGCGCAGCCATTTCGTGGTCGAGGCCCTGCGCCGTGCCTACCGCGACCGCGGCCTGCTCGGCGATCCGGACTTCGTCGACGACCCGCGTGCCAAACTGTTCGCCCCTGCGTACCTCAAGCAGCTGGCCGGCAGCATCGATCCGCAGCGCGCCACCCCCAGCGCCAGCCTGCCACCGGCCGGCAGCTGGCATGAGGGCGATCACACCACCCATTTCTCGGTGCTCGACGCCGAAGGCAACGCGGTCGCCGCCACCCTGTCGATCAACCTGCCGTTCGGCGCCGCCTTCACCGCGCCCGGCACCGGGGTGCTGCTCAACGACGAGATGGATGACTTCGCCGCCGACGTGCAGGGCGCCAACGCCTATGGCCTGACCGGCAGTGCGGCCAACGCCATCGCCGCCGGCAAGCGCCCGCTGTCGAGCATGAGCCCGACCTTCATCGAAAGCGCCGGCGACTTCGCCAGCTTCGGCACCCCCGGCGGCAGCCGCATTCCCAGCATGGTGCTGCTGGCCATCCTCGACTACCTCGACGGTCAGCCGGTCGCCCACTGGCCCGCCGTGCCCCGCTATCACCACCAGTTCATGCCCGATCTGATCGAGCATGAGCCGGATAGCTTCAGCCCGGCGCAGATCGCCGAGCTGCAGGCCCGCGGCCATCGACTGAAGAACCTCGAGCGGCGCTATGGCAACCAGCAGGTGCTGTTCTGGGACAAGCAGGGCCAGCGCGTGGAGGCGGCCAGCGACCCCCGCGGCATCGGCACCAGCGCGGTCTTCAACCTGCCGCCGCGCTAGTGCGGCGCCCGCTTATCCGACCCGGATCAGCGGGCCGTCCTCGCTTGCCAGATGCCGCAGCGCGCGGAAGGCCTGGTTGCCGTCGCCCTGGCCGAGCAGCAGGACATTGCGCAGGCTCTGGGTGATACGGCTGGCGTAACCCAGGTCGTTCATCAGCGAGCCGGCCTGCAGGCCGTCCAGGCGCCGTTCGCGCACCGCGGCGAACAGGCGCTGGCGGAAGGCGGCATCGAACTGCGCCGCACCCTCGTCGAACTGGCGCAAGCGCTCATCCCAGAGTCCATCGGACAGCGCCAGCTGGCCCAGTTCGCGCACCTCGTGCAACACCCCGAGCAGGTGCCGGCGCAACTCGACATAGGCCTGGCGCGCCGGCGAATCATCCTGGCGCAGGTAGCGGCCGAGGTTCTTCTGCAGGTGCTTGGCGTCCTTGACCGCATCCACCAGCTGCAGCGCGGCCAGCTGGCAGCTGACCCAGAAGTGCTGGTGGGCAGCGTCCAGGTCCACTTCCAGGCGGCTCATGAAACTCAGCAGGTCGGCATACACGCCCTTGATATGGCGCTGATAGAGCTGCTCGGCCTCCAGCGCCTGCGGGTCGGGCCGGCTGTTCAGCAGGGCCTGGTCCGCACGGCTGCGCTCGAGTTGGTCCACCGGCAGATAGAGGGCATGGCAGATCACCTCCAGGCTCAGCCTGGCCAGATGCTGCAGCTCCTGAACCACCGCACTGGCAGCGGCTTCGGCGCTGGCCAGCGCGCTCTCGTCCAGGTAGCGGGCGCGGGTCGGCTCGGCAGGCGGCTGGACCAATTCGGTGATCAATACCCGCGGTTCCGGCCGCTCGGGCAGCAGGCGCTGCAACAGCGCCGCCAGACGCGCCTGCCAGGGCCAGAACAGCAGCACGCCGGCGGCGTTGAACAGGGAATGGAACAGCGCCAGCTGAATCAACAGGTTGTCGCCCAGGCCCAGCGGCGCCATCAGCCAGCCCACCAGCTGGGCCAACTGCGGCAACAGGCTCAGGGCGAACAGGCCGGTACCGAAGTTGAACAGCACATGGGCCAGGGCCAGGCGCTGGCCGCCCCGGCTACCGCCGACCGCGCCGATCACGGCCGTCACCGTGCTGCCCAGGTTGGAGCCGATGGCGATGGCCAGCCCCTGTTCCAGCAACAGGTGTCCGCTGGCCAGGGCCGTCAGCGACAGCATCAGGGTGGCATGGCTCGATTGCAGCAGCACGGTGACCAGGACACCGACGGCGATGAACAGCAGATGGCCGGCGCTACCCGGCAACTGGTACTGCAAGGGATCGAAATCGACCGCCAAACCGGTAAAGGCTGTCTTCATCTGTTCGATCCCGAGCAGCAGCAGGGCCACCCCCAGAATCACCCGAGCGATGGCCTGGGCGCGCGGGCCACCGAAACCGCCGAGTACTCCGAATACCAGCAACGGCAAGGCCAATGGCGTTAGGCTGACGTTCTGCCCGGCCAGCGCCAGCAGCCAGATACCACTGGTGGTGCCCAGGTTGGCGCCGAACAGGATGGCGATACCGGCCGCCAACTGGATCAGGCCGGTGCCGATGAAGGCGATGGTCAGCAGCGACACCAGCGAGCTGGATTGCACCAGCATGGTGGCGCTGATGCCGAACATCAGGCTCTTGAAGGGGGTAGCGGTACTCAGGGCCAGCAGGCGCTCCAGTTTGCCGCCGGCCAGCTGGCGCAAGCCCTCTTCCAGGCACTGCATACCGAACAGGAAGAAGGCCAGGCCGCCGCACAAGGCCAGCCAACCGGCGCTGAACCAGAAGCTCAGGGCCAGCAGGGCGAACAGGAAAACCCAGGAGGCCGACCGTAATCGGGATAACGCAGGGTGGTCGGCGTCAGGCATCTAGAACGGCATCGGCAGTGTCACTGATCCTGCTTGTACCCTGCTTCCGTGCAGCCCAGGCAGCGCACGAAGGCTTCCTTGCCCGGCTCGACGACCAGCGCCTGAGCCGCCTCGCCGACGTTCCCACCCAGGGCCGTGAACGGCAGGCTGACGACGAAGGCCACGGCGCCGATGGCGGTCGCGCCGATCAGCAACGGACGGGCAATCACCAGGTCGCCGATCATCGAGAACGCCTTGGGCGCATTGGCGGTATACAGCGGGTCGCCGCTGGCATTCTGCTGCGTCACTTCCGCCTGAGCCGGCAGCGCCAGCAGGCCAGTGGTCAGCGCCAGGACAGCAGCGGTCGAACGAAACAGATTCATGGGGCGATCCTTCAGCTTGTAAGGGCGGTGAGGCTAACTATAACAGCGCTCGGACAATTGTCAGCGTGACGGCCGTCAATCGCCATGAAAGGCGTTCTCCGGCTTTTTCGGCACGAAGGGCCGGTAGAACGCGAGAATCGCCTCGAGATCGGCGGCCTCGTCGCCGCTAGGCCAGAAGGTCGGACCGATAACCACCCGCCGGTTTCGGTAGTCCAGCGCACCCAGGACGATGGGCACACCGGCACCCAGGGCGATGTGATAGAAGCCCATCTTCCAGCGCGCGACCTTCTTGCGCGTGCCCTCCGGCGAGAGGATCAGCATGAACTGGCGGTGTTGGCGAAACGCCGCGATGGCCTGCTCGACCGTCTGGCGGCGCAGCTCGCGACGGATCGGGATGCCACCCCAGGCACGCATCAGGTAGCCGAACGGCCAGCGGAACAGCGTGTGCTTGCCGAACCAGCGGGCATTGAGGCGCAACACGAACTTCACCGCGATGAAGATCACGAAGTCCCAGTTGGAGGTGTGGTGCGCGCCGATCGCGACGAACCTGTCGAGCTTGGGCAACTCGCCCTCGATGCGCCAGCCCATCAACCCGAGCACACGGCGGCCGATCCATTCGGCCAGCGGGTTGCGGGGCAGGTAGTTGCCGACCATCGCTTGACCTCTGTGTCGTTGCGCTGGCGCGGCCGGCTATCGCTGGCAGCACGGGCAATAGACGCTGGCGCGCTGGCCCAGCTTGAGTTCGCGCAGGGTGCTGCCACAGTGCTTGCAGAACTCGCCGCCGCGGCCGTAGACGAACAGCTCCTGCTGAAAATAGCCCGGCTGGCCATCGCCACCGACGAAATCGCGCAGGGTGGTGCCGCCGCGCTCGATGGCGTGAGCGAGGATGCGCTTGATCGCCTCGGCCAGCCTGACGTAGCGCGCCCGGGAGACCGAGCCGGCTTCGCGACGCGGGTCGATGCCGGCGGCGAACAGGGCCTCGGTCGCGTAGATGTTGCCGACCCCGACCACCACCGCGTTGTCCATGATGAACGGCTTGACCGCCATGCTGCGGCCGCGTGACTGCTGGAACAGCCGCTCGCCGTCGAACAGCTCGGTCAGCGGTTCCGGGCCGAGCTTGCTGAGCAGCACATGCTGCAGCGGATCGCTGCACCAGAGCAGCGCGCCGAAGCGCCGCGGGTCGGTGTAACGCAGGGCCAGGCCCGATTCCAGCTCGATGTCGACGTGCTCATGCTTGGCCGCCGGCGTCCCCACCGGCACCAGGCGCAGGTTGCCGGACATGCCCAGGTGGCTGATCAGGCTGCCGCTCTCGGCCTTGATCAGCAGGTACTTGGCGCGCCGCTCGACGCACTCGATGCGCTGGCCGGACAGGCGCGCATCGAGGTCCTCCGGAATTGGCCAGCGCAGGCGGCGCTCGCGCACTATCACCCGGCTGACGCGCTGGCCTTCCAGGTAGGGGGCGATACCGCGGCGGGTGGTTTCGACTTCGGGCAGTTCGGGCATGGCAATCGATCGCGAGGGAGGCTGAACGGCAACCGCTACCTTAGCAGCAACAGCGGCCTCTTCGTTAGACCGTGCCCAGTTCGCGAATGCTCTCGCGCAGGTTCTCGAAGTCGTATTCGGACAGGCCGACATACTCCAGCACCAGCTGCTCGATGCTCTGCCACTCATGGTCCTCGTCCTGGTTGCCGAGCACCCGATAGCTCTCGCAGATGTGCTCGGCCATCTTCAGGATCGCCAGCAGGGTCTTGAGCTGCGCGTCGCGCCCGGAGTCGTCGCTGAAGATCGACAGGGCATTGTGGTGGCTGGCGATCGCCTCGCACAGGTGCAGCGGCAGGTTCCACGATTTGGCGGTGAAGTAGCCGACCACAGCGTGATTGGTGTTGAGCAGGCGGTTCTCGGTATCGACCACCCGCTGTTCGCCGCGGGCGTTGTAGTAGGCCTCCTCCAGCACCACCATGTAGTTGGGGAAGCGCTTGACCATCAGGGGGATGCCGCAGTTGTGGAACAGGCCCAGGGTGTAGGCCTCGTCGGGCGCCTGGTAGCCGATGCGTTTGGCCAGAGTCAGGCAGGTCATGGCCACGTCCTGGGCGGTGTCCCAGAAACGATTGAGGGTGACGATGGCTTCGTCGCTCAGCTCGCCCTTGATCGACTGGGCGTTGATCAGGTTGATCACCATGTCGCAGCCGAGCAGATTGACCGCCTGCTGGATCGAGGCAATGCGATTGGCCAGGCCGAAGAACGGCGAGTTGACGATCTTCAGCAGCGCGCCGGACAGGCCCGGGTCCTGGCTGATCAGCTTGGCGATGGTGCGCAGGTCCGGATTGGGCATGACCTGCTCCATCTGCAGGTCGACCATGATCTGCGGCTGCGGCGGCACGCTGATGCCCTGCAGGGCCTTCTTGATTTGTTCGGCGGTGAGTTCGTGGGCCATGGCGATTCTGGTGAGATGGCAGAAGGCCAGAGTGTAGCCGCAATGCCCCCTCGGCCGCGCCCCCGCTCGACAAGAATCCGACCGTCGAATCGCCACTGGGAAGTCCGCCGGGCGCCCCAATGCGGGACGGCTCGCCCCTGGGCTATAATCCCGCTCTTTTTTCCGGAGAGCGCCCCATGACCCTGCCCAGCCTGCGCCTGAAAGCCAACGCCGACCGACGCCTGCGCGCCGGCCACCTGTGGGTCTACAGCAACGAGATCGACGTCGCCGCCACCCCGTTGCATGGTTTTGCCGCCGGCGATCAGGCGATTCTCGAAGCCGCCGGCGGCAAGGCGCTGGGCGTGGTCGCGATGAGCCCGAACAACCTGATCTGCGCCCGCCTGGTCTCGCGTGACGTCAAGCACGTGCTGGACAAGTCGCTGCTGGTGCACCGGCTCAACGTCGCCCTGAGCTTGCGCGAGCGCCTGTTCGAGGCGCCCTGCTACCGCCTGGTGTATGGCGACTCCGACCTGCTGCCGGGGCTGGTGGTCGACCGCTTCTTCGACATCCTGGTGGTGCAGCTGGCCTCGGCCACCATGGAACGCTGCAAGGACGAGGTGCTGGCCGCGCTGATCCAGGTGCTCAAGCCCAGCGGCATCCTGCTCAAGAACGACTCCGCGGCGCGCGACGCCGAGGGCCTGGAGCGCTATGTCGAGACCGCCTACGGCCAGGTGCCGGAGTGGGTCGCCCTGGAAGAGAACGGGGTCAGGTTCGAGGCGCCGGTGATCGAAGGGCAGAAGACCGGCTGGTTCTATGACCACCGCATGAACCGCGCGCGCCTGGCGCCCTACGTCAAGGGCAAGCGGGTGCTCGACCTGTTCAGCTACATCGGCGGCTGGGGCGTGCAGGCGGCCGCCTTCGGCGCGTCCGAGGTGATGTGCGTGGACGCCTCCGGCTTCGCCCTCGACGGCGTCGAGCGCAACGCCGCGCTGAACGGCCTGTCCGAGCAGGTGGCCTGCATCGAGGGCGATGTCTTCGCCGCGCTCAAGGAACTGAAGAGCGCCGAGGAGCGCTTCGACGTGGTGATCGCCGACCCTCCCGCCTTCATCAAGCGCAAGAAGGACCTGAAGAACGGCGAGGCCGCCTATCGCCGCCTCAACGAACAGGCCATGCGCCTGCTCGGCAAGGACGGCATCCTGATCAGCGCCAGCTGCTCGATGCACCTGCCCGAGGACGACCTGCAGAACATCCTGCTGACCAGCGCCCGCCACCTGGACCGCAATATCCAGTTGCTCGAGCGCGGCGCCCAGGGCCCCGACCACCCGGTGCACCCGGCCATCGCCGAGACCCGCTACATCAAGAGCCTGACCTGCCGCCTGCTGCCCAACAGCTGATCGTCCACCCCCGCCTCAGTGCAGGATCTGGGTCAGGAAGGCCTGCGCCCGCGGGCTCTTCGGCGCGTTGAAAAAGGTCTCCGGCGGACTGTCCTCGACGATGCGCCCGCCGTCGAGGAACAGCACGCGCTGCGCCACCTGGCGGGCGAAGCCCATCTCGTGGGTGACGCAGAGCATGGTCATGCCGCTGTCGGCCAGCTTGACCATCACATCCAGCACCTCGCTGACCATTTCCGGGTCCAGCGCCGAGGTCGGCTCGTCGAACAGCATGATTCGCGGCTGCATGCACAGCGCCCGGGCGATGGCCACGCGCTGCTGCTGACCGCCCGATAGCTGGCTGGGGTACTTGCCGGCCTGGCTTTCGATGCCGACCTTGGCCAGGTAGTGGCGCGCCCGCTCCTCGGCGGCCCTACGGCTCAGGCCGTGCACGCTGATCGGCGCCAGGCTGCAGTTGTCCAGCACGCTCATGTGCGGGAACAGGTTGAAATGCTGGAACACCATGCCGATCTCGCGGCGCACCCGGGCAGCCTGCGGGCTGTCCTTGGACAGGTCGCTGCCCTCGACCAGGATGCGCCCTTGCTCGGCGATCTCCAGCCGGTTGATGCAGCGGATCAGGGTCGACTTGCCCGACCCCGAGGGCCCGCACAGGACGATGCGTTCACCGGGCTGCACGCTCAGGTCGATGTCGTGCAGCACCTGGAAGGGGCCGTACCACTTGTTCAGGCCCTGAATCTCCACGGCCGGCGCGCTGCACGGCACGGCCTGGAGCGGGCTGGGGGATGGCGCGACTGCGCCGGACGGCTGGCTGGTCGAAAGCATGCGGGTGTCTCCATGGCTGCCGGTGCGGACGCGGGCCCGCCCGGCGTTTCTTGTTGTGTGCTTCGCCACTCAGGAGAAGCGTTCGGCACTGAAGGGCGTCGGGTCGGTGAAGGGCCTCTCGCCGGTCATCATCTCCGCCAGCAGCCGGCCGCTCACCGGGCCCAGGGTCAGGCCGTGGTGGGCGTGGCCGAAGTTGAGCCAGAGGCCGGGGTGGTTCGGCGCCGGGCCGATCACCGGGCGCATGTCCGGCAGGCACGGCCGCCGGCCCAGCCAGGGCTGCGCCTCGAGGCGTTCGCCCAAGGGGAAGATGCTGCGCGCCAGGGCCTCGGCCCGGCTCAGCTGGATCTCGTTGGGCGGCGCGTCGGGCGCGGCAAACTCGATGCCGGTGGTCAGGCGGATGCCCCGGTCCATCGGCGCCAGCACGTAGCCGCCCTGGGTGTCGCAGAGCGAGTGCCTGAGCTCGCGGTCGTGGGCGTAGTGCATGTGGTAGCCACGCTTGATGCCCAGGGGGATGCGGTAGCCCAGCGGCTGCAGCAGATCGTTGGACTCGGGGCCGAGGGCGACCACCACCTCCCTGGCGCTCAGCAGGCCCTGGTCGCTCACCAGCTGCCAGCCCTCTGCGTGCTGGCGCAGCGAGCGCGCATCGCCCTTGAGCACCTGGCCGCCGCGCAGGGCGAACAGCGCCGCGTAGCCCTTGACCAGCTGACTGGGGTCGCTGACCGTCTTCGGATCCAGCCAGTGCACGCCGCCGCACACCTCGCCCGACAGGTTGGGCTCGCGCTCGCGCAGCTGCGCACCGTCGAGCAGGTCGAAGTGCAGGCCGTAGGCGTTCATCGCCTCGGCTTCGCGCTGCGCCTGACGCAGGGCCGCGGGGTCGCGGAATATCTCGATCCAGCCATTGGCGTGGATCAGCCGGCCGAGCCCGGCCTGCTCGACCAGGGCGTCGTGCTCCAGCACGCAGCGCTCGATCAGCGGCTGCAGGGCGCGGGTCGACTCGGCCAGCGGCCCGGGCGCCGACTGGCGCCAGAAGCTGTACAGCCAGGGCGCCAGCTTGGGCAGGTAGGCCGGACTGTAGCGCACATCCGACTGGCGGTTCAGGCCGTAGCGCAGCAGCCGCCAGAACTCCCGGGGAAAGGCGTAGGGCACCACGCTGGAGCGCTCGATCAGGCCGGCGTTGCCGAAGCTGGTGCCCTCGCCCGGCTCCTTGAGGTCGACCAGCGCCACCCGCCGGCCCCGCGCCTGCAGGTGCAAGGCGCTCGATACGCCGATGATCCCGGCACCCAGAACGATAGTGTCGCAACTCATGATTGGATCCTTGCCGCGCGCCCGCTTGCCCGGGCGCGACTGTTAACGAAATTGGTCCGGTTCAGCCGTGCAGGTGCCTTCCCAGGCGCCCCTCGATGCGCCGCAGCAGACGGCGGATGACCTCGACGATCAGCAGGTACAGAACCGCCGCCCACAGGTACAGCTGGAAATCGAAGGTGCGCGAGAAGCCCAGCTTGGTCACCCCCATCAAATCGTAGATGGTCACCAGGGAGGCGATGGCGCTGGCCTTGACCATCAGGATCAGCTCGTTGCCCAGGGGGCCGAGGGCGATCAGCAGCGACTGCGGCAGTATCACCTTGAAGAAGGTGGTGCGCCGGCTCAGGCCCAGGGCCGCCGCCGCCTCGTGTTGGCCGCGGGCCACCGCCTGCAGGCTGCCACGCAGGATCTCGGCCTGGTAGGCCGCGGTGTTCAGGGTGAAGGCCAGCAGCGCGCAGTACCAGGCGTCGCGGAAGAACCACCACAGGCCCAGGTCCTGCCAAAATTCGCGCAGCGAGCCCAGGCCGTAATAGAGCATGAACAGCTGCGCCAGCAGCGGCGAGCCTCGGAAGAAGTAGATGTAGCCCGAGGTCACCGAGCGCAGCACGGCGCTGCGCGACAGCCGCCCCAGCGCCAGCAGCAGGCCGAGCAGCAGGCCCAGGCTGAAGGAGATCGCCACCAGCTTGGCGGTCACCAGCAGGCCGTCGAACATGCGCAGGCCGTAGCGCTCGAACAGTTCGGGGTCGAAGAACAGGTTGATCCATTCGGGGGCAGTCATGACCGGGCACTCCGCTGACCGTAGCTGAAGTGACGCTCCGCCAGGCTGAACAGCCGCCCGGAAATCGCCGAAAAGAACAGGTAGAGCAGACAGGCGGCGAAGTAGAACAGCATGGGTTCCTTGGTCGCGCTCACCGCCAGGTTGGTCTGGCGCATCAGGTCGACCAGGGAGATGGTCGAGACCAGCGAGGTGTCCTTGAGCAGGGTCAGCCAGTTGTTCGACAGCCCCGGCAGGGAAACCCGCACCAGCTGCGGCAGTATCACCTTGCGAAACGCCTGCCAGCGCGACAGGCCGAGCACGCTGGCCGCCTCGTACTGGCCCTTGCCGACGGTCTTGAAGGCCGCCAGCCAGACCTGGCTGGAGAAGGCGGCAAACACCAGGCCGAAGGCGATGACCGCGGCGGCGAAGGCGTTGATCGTCACCTCGGTGTCGTAGCCCCAATGGGCCAGCAGCTTCTGCAGGCCGATCTGGCAGCCGTAGTAGACGATCAGCAGGGTGAGCAGCTCGGGCAGGCCGCGAAACACGGTGGCGAACAGAGTCGACAGGGCACGCGGCAGGCGCTTTTTCGAGCGCGCCGCGACCGCCACCAGCAGGCCCAGCGGCAGCCCCAGCGGCAGGCAGCTCAGGGCCAGGGCGATGGTCACCAGGGCGCCGGCGAGCAGGGTCAGGCCCCAGCCACCGTCGCCGAAAAACAGCAGAGAGAAAGGTTCGAGCATGGTCGCAACCCCGGAATTGGCGGTTCAGGCAGGATGACGCTGGCCCGGCCCGCGGCCACCCTCGGGTGGCGAGCGCGGGCCGGTGCGCCGGCTCGATCAGTAGATGTCGAAGGCGAAGTAGCGGCTGACGATCTGCTGGTAGGTGCCGTCGGCGCGGATCTCGGCCAGCGCCTGGTTCAGCCGCTCGCGCAGCGCCTGGTCATCCTGGCGCACGGCGATGGCCACATCGTCGTCGCTGCCCTGGATGTCGCCAAGCAGCTTGCAGCAGTCCTTGCCGCTCTTGGCCAGCCAGTCGAGCAGCGGGAACTTGTCGTTGACCACCGCGTCCAGACGGCCGTTGGCCAGGTCGCTGTTGGCGTCGTCCTGGGTCGGGTAGAGCTTGACCTCGGCGCCGGCCGCGCCGTAGACGTCCTCGGCATAGATGCTCTGGGTCGAGGACGACTGCGCGCCGACCACCTTGCCGTCCAGGGTCGCCGGCAGGGTGTCGGCCAGGCTGGAGTCGTTCGGCACCGCCACGGCCAGGCGGGTGCGGTAGTAGCGGTCGGTGAAGCTGATCTTCTTCTGGCGTTCCTCGGTGACCACCATGGAGGCCACCACGGCGTCGAACTTCTTGGCCATCAGGGCGGGGATGATGCCGTCCCAGTCCTGGGCGACCAGGGTGCACTCGACCTGCATCCTGGCGCACAGCGCCTTGGCGATGTCGACGTCGAAGCCGTGCAGCTGGTTGTTCGAGTCGACGTAGTTGAAGGGCGGGTAGGCGCCCTCGGTGGCGATCCGCAGCGACTCCGCGTGGGCGGCGCCCATGCTGCCGATCAACAGTGCGCAGGCGGTGGCCAAGCTCTTTACTCGATTCATCATGCACCTCTACTTGTTGTTATGGTTTCTTGCTGAATCCCGGCGACGCGGTGTAGCCGACAAACTCGTTATGCAGCGCGGCGGTGGCTTCCAGCCGCGCCTCGACCTCGGGCCCCAGGTGACGGAACACCTCGTTGATCAACAGGTGGACCAGCGACAGCATCGCCGCCGTCGATTCCCAGAACAGGTTGATATCGGTGGGCACGCGCAGCACCTCGTCGGCGTGGCTGTCGGCCCAGTCGCAATAGGGGTCGGTGACCAGGGTCACCTTGATCCCGGCCTCACGCGCCTTGCGGCACAGCAGCTGGGCGTGACGCGAATAGCGGCGGGCCTCGAACACCAGCAGGCAGGCCTGCTGCGGCGGGCTGAGCAGCACTTCGCCGAAGTGCCCCGAGGCGCCATCGACCAGCTGCACGCCGTCGCGCAGGTATTGCAGCAGGTGCACCGCCGACACGGCGATGCCGCGCTCGGTCTGGAAGCCGGCGACGAACACCCGCGGGGTCTTCGCCAGCCGCTCGGCCACCGCCTGCCACTGCGGGCTGCGACTGTGTTCGTAGACCTGCACCAGGCCGGCGATCTCCAGCTCCAGGCTGTGCGAACGGTCCTCACCGCCCTGGCGCTGGAATTCCTTGAGCCGGTCGCCAATCAGCCAGGGGCTGTCGCCGAGGTCGTCCTTAAGGTCGTTCTTCAAGGCCTTGAAATGCGCATAACCCAGCGAACGGCAGAAGCGCCCGACCGTCGACTCGCTGACGCCGAGCTTGTCGGCGATCGCCGCCGAGGTCTGGAACGGCAGCTCGTGCAGGTTGGCCAGCATGTAGTTGGCGATTGCCCGCCCTGAAGCAGCCGAATGTTCCAGGCTATTCTCGAGACGCTGTTTGATCGATTGATTCATCTGTGACTCCCCGTTCACGATCAAAATGAATGTTTTCTGTCACAGAGTCAACATTTGACAGATAACTTGCACAAAACGGATAGTGAGCCGCCGCAGCCACCTTCCCAGACGACCGCCAGGAGACGCCCCATGACTGCCAACACCCCCCAGGAAACCATCGGCTTTGCCGAGCTGAGCGAGCTGCTCGCCGCCATCTTCCAGGGCCACGGCACCTCGGCCGAGGTCGCCCGCTGCCTGGCGCACAACTGCGCCAGCGCCCAGCGCGACGGTTCAGACAGCCACGGCGTGTTCCGCATCCCCGGCTACCTGTCGAGCCTGGCCAGCGGCTGGGTGGATGGCCAGGCGGTGCCGCTGGTCGAGGACCTGGCGCCGGCCTTCGTCGCCGTCGACGCCCGCGGCGGCTTCGCCCAGCCGGCCCTGGCCACCGCCCGCCCGCTGGTCGAGGCCAAGGCCCGTAGTGCCGGCATCGCCCTGCTGGCGATCCGCAATTCGCACCACTTCGCCGCGCTCTGGCCGGACGTCGAGCCCTTCGCCGAGCAGGGCCTGGTCGCCCTGTCGTTCGTCAACAGCATGGCTTGCGTGGTGCCCCACGGCGGCCATCACGCGCTGTTCGGCACCAACCCGATCGCCTTCGCCGCCCCGCGCGCGAACGGCCAGCCGCTGGTGTTCGACCTGGCCACCAGCGCCATCGCCAACGGCGACGTGCAGATCGCCGCCCGCGAGGGCCACCTGCTGCCCGAGGGCTACGGCGTCGACCGCCAGGGCCAGCCCACCCGCGACCCCAAGGCCATTCTCGACGGCGGCGCGCTGCTGCCCTTCGGCGGCTACAAGGGCTCGGCGCTGTCGATGATGGTCGAGTTGCTGGCGGCGGCGCTGACCGGCGGGCATTTCTCCTTCGAGTTCGACTGGTCCGCTCATCCGGGCGCGCAGACGCCCTGGACCGGTCAGCTGCTGATCGTCATCGACCCGAGTCTGGGTGCCGGGCGCAACTTCGCCGAGCGCTGCGAACAGCTGATCGGGCGCATGCACGATGCCGGGCAGACGCGCCAGCCGGGCGACCGCCGCTACCGCCAGCGCGCCGAGGCCGAGCGCCAGGGCATCCGCCTGCCCGCGCACGAGCTGGAGAAGCTGCGTCGCCTGGCCGGCGGACCCGCCTGAACCAGCCACCACCCGCGCGGACCTGATGCGGGCGCCGATGCAAGGGGCCGGCGCACCGCCCAGGACTGAACGGCCGGCGTCGCCCCCAGGCTTTCGTCGTCGCGCCCGCAGGGATTAGAATCGGCATTCTCCTGCCCAACCCCAGGCGGGCTCGTGAGCCCCGGCCGAGCCAGCGGTGATCCCGCACCATCTCAGGCCCCAGCCCCGGCAGACGGTCACTTCCGTTTGCCAGCGGCGCGTAGCGCGCTCAACATACGCACATACCCTGACCAGCCTCCGCAGGATTTCCGTCATGCCCGATTACCGCTCGAAAACCTCTACCCAAGGCCGCAACATGGCCGGCGCCCGCGCCCTCTGGCGCGCCACCGGGATGAAGGATGAGGACTTCAAGAAGCCGATCATCGCCGTCGCCAACTCCTTCACCCAGTTCGTGCCCGGCCACGTGCACCTCAAGGACATGGGCCAGCTGGTCGCCCGCGAGATCGAGAAGGCCGGCGGCGTGGCCAAGGAATTCAACACCATCGCCGTGGACGACGGCATCGCCATGGGCCACGACGGCATGCTCTATTCGCTGCCCAGCCGCGAGATCATCGCCGACTCCGTGGAATACATGGTCAACGCCCACTGCGCCGACGCCATCGTCTGCATCAGCAACTGCGACAAGATCACCCCCGGCATGCTGATGGCCGCCCTGCGCCTGAACATCCCGGTGGTATTCGTCTCCGGCGGGCCGATGGAAGCCGGCAAGACCAAGCTGGCCAGCCACGGCCTGGACCTGGTCGACGCCATGGTGGTGGCCGCCGATGACAGCGCCTCCGACGAGAAGGTCGCCGAGTACGAGCGCAGCGCCTGCCCGACCTGTGGCAGCTGCTCGGGCATGTTCACCGCCAACTCGATGAACTGCCTGATGGAAGCCCTCGGCCTGGCGCTGCCGGGCAACGGTTCGACCCTGGCCACCCACAGCGATCGCGAGCAGCTGTTCCTGCGCGCCGGGCGCCTGGTGGTCGAACTCTGCCAGCGCTACTACGGCGAGAACGACGAGTCGGTGCTGCCGCGCAACGTCGCCAACTTCAAGGCGTTCGAGAACGCCATGAGCCTGGACATCGCCATGGGCGGCTCGACCAACACCATCCTCCACCTGCTGGCCGCCGCCCAGGAAGGCGAGGTGGCCTTCGACCTGCGCGACATCGACCGGCTGTCGCGCCGGGTGCCGCAGCTGTGCAAGGTGGCGCCGAACATCCAGAAGTACCATATGGAAGACGTTCATAGAGCGGGGGGTATCTTCAGCATCCTCGGCGAGCTGGCCCGCGGCGGCCTGCTGCACACCGACGTGGCCACCGTGCACAGCCCGAGCATGAGCGAGGCCATCGCCCAGTGGGACATCACCCAGACCACGGATGAGGCCGTGCATAGCTTCTTCAAGGCGGGCCCGGCGGGCATCCCGACCCAGACCGCCTTCAGCCAGAGCACCCGCTGGGACAGCCTGGACGACGACCGCGAGAACGGCTGCATCCGCAGCGTCGAGAACGCCTACTCGCAGGAAGGCGGCCTGGCCGTGCTCTACGGCAACATCGCGGTCGACGGCTGCGTGGTGAAGACCGCCGGGGTCGACGAGTCGATCCTCGAGTTCGAAGGCACGGCGAAGATCTTCGAGAGCCAGGACAGCGCGGTCAAAGGCATCCTCAACGACGAGGTGCAGGCCGGCGACATCGTGATCATCCGCTACGAAGGCCCCAAAGGCGGCCCGGGCATGCAGGAAATGCTCTACCCGACCTCTTACCTGAAGTCCAAGGGCCTGGGCAAGGCCTGCGCCCTGCTCACCGACGGCCGCTTCTCCGGCGGCACCTCGGGCCTGTCGATCGGCCATGCCTCGCCGGAGGCCGCTGCCGGCGGCGCCATCGGCCTGGTGCGCGAAGGCGACAAGGTCCTCATCGACATCCACAAGCGCAGCATCAACCTGCTGGTGTCCGATGAGGAGCTGGCGCACCGCCGCATCGAACAGGACCAGAAGGGCTGGAAGCCGGCCGCGCCCCGCGCGCGCAAGGTGACCACCGCGCTCAAGGCCTACGCCCTGCTCGCCACCAGTGCCGACAAGGGCGCGGTGCGCAACAAGGCGATGCTCGAGGACTGATCGGCTGCGCAACAAGAAACCCGGCCAGGCGCCGGGTTTTTTGTGCCTGTCCTACGAGCCATCAGCTCACCCCCATATAACGCCCGGCCCGGTGGTTGATCGCCAGCACCAGGTTCAGCGCCACCGCGCCGAGGATCGACAGCGCCACCTTGTCCGCCGACACGACGAACAGTGCCGCCAGCACGATCGATGCATCGATGCCCATCTGCACCTTGCCGGCGCGCAGGCCGAAGCGCTCCTGGAGAAACAGCGCGAGGATGTTCACCCCCCCCAGGCTGGCGCGATGGCGGAACAGCATGAGCAGGCCGAGGCCCATGGCGAAGCCGCCGAACAGCGCCGCGTAGAGCGGGTTCAACTGGGCGAAGCCAATCCATTGCGGGGTCAGCTCGGCCAGCAGCGAGACCAGGGCGACGGCGCAGACCGTGCGCAGGGTGAAGGGCCAGCCCATGCGCCAGATGGCCAGCGCGTAGAACGGCAGGTTGATCAGGAAGAACGCCAGGCCGAAGGGCCAGCCCAGCAGGTACTTGAGCAGGAAGGCCAGGCCCACGGTGCCGCCGGTCAGCAGCCCGGCGTGGCCGTAGAGGGCGATGCCCAGGGCCACCATGGCGGTGCCCATCAGCAGCGCCAGGGCATCTTCCCACAGCGGATGACGGATGAAGATCGCGGCAACGGCGTCTTCCGGCGGACTCTCTGAGCTGGCGTCGGCCATGGTGTCGAACCTGTGAGTGCGAGGAGTGAGGCGCGGATGCTAGACCAAGCGTGCGCTCTTCGAATTGGCCGGGGTCAAGGAAGCGGCGATCAGCGGCGTGCCCAGGTCTCGAAATCGTATGCCGGGACGCCCTCGACAGGCGGATGCTCCTCGAGAGCCTCACGCCGCCAGTCGGCCTCATCGAACTCGGGGAACCAGGCATCGCCTTCAGGCTTGACGCCAACCCGGGTCAGGTACAGGCGCTCGGCCTGGCCCAGGGCCTGGCCATAGAGCTGCGCCCCGCCGATCAGCATCAGCTCGTCGACGCCTTGCTCGCGGGCCCACTGGTCCGCGCGCAGGATGGCCGCGTCCAGCGAGGCGAACACCTCGGCGCCATCCAGGTGCAGGTCCGCCTGGCGGCTGACCACCAGGTTGAGTCGCCCCGGCAATGGCCGGCCGAGCGAATCCCAGGTCTTGCGGCCCATGATGATCGGCTTGCCCAGGGTCAGCGCCTTGAAGTGCTTGAGGTCCGCCGGCAGGTGCCAGGGCAGTTGGTTGTCGCGGCCGATCACGCGGTTCTGCGCGAGGGCGGCGATCAGGCAGAGGGGCAGGGTCTTGTTCATGGCGGCGAGCATAGCAGAGCGACAGATGCCGGCGCAGCCGAAGCCGGACGGACAACCTTTAGCCGGCGGGCGCGGCAACGGTTATGCTCAGCCCTGGACTGGCCGAAGAGATGCCGCGTGAGCGCTGCCCCGACTCTGAACAAACTGCAACGCCTGTGGCTGTGCGAGGCGATTCGCCTGCGCGAGGAACGGGCCGGCCCGCTGGAGGACGGCGAGGCCAATCGCCAGGTCCGGGCCGCCGGCGGCGACCTGGCCGCACGCATCGAGCGGCGTGCGCTGCTGCTGGCCGAGCGCGATGGCCAGGTGCAGGCGCTGCGCCACTGGTACCAGGGCGCGCAACTGGCGCTGCTCGCGCTGGTGCTACTCGCCCTGCTCGGCGGCGCCGGCCTGGCCCTGGCCGCCCTGGGTGACGGCCTGCGCCCGGTCAACGTGTTCTGGGCCCTGGGCAGCCTGCTCGGGGTCAACCTGCTGCTGTTGCTCGGCTGGGGCCTGGGCCTGCTGCTCGGCGGCGACCATGCCGGCGCTCTGGGCCGCCTGTGGCTGTGGCTCAGCGACAAGCTCGCCCGTGACGCCCGCGCCGCACAGCTGGCCCCGGCCCTGTTGCTGTTGTTGCAGCGCCAGCGCCTGGGCCGCTGGGCCCTGGGCGTGCTGACCAATGGCCTGTGGCTGCTGAGCCTGACCGCGGCGCTGGCCAGCCTGCTGGCCCTGCTGGTGACCCGTCGCTACGGCTTCGTCTGGGAAAGCACCCTGCTCGGCGGCGACAGCTTCATCAGCCTGACACAGGGGCTCGGCGCGCTGCCGGCGCTGCTCGGCTTCGCCGTGCCGGACGCCGAACTGATCCGCGCCAGCGGCGATACCGCCCTGAGCGGCGAGGCGGCGCGGCACAGCTGGGCCGGCTGGCTGCTCGGGGTGCTGGTGGTCTATGGCCTGCTGCCGCGCCTGCTGCTGCTGTTGCTGTGCCTGTGGCGCTGGCGCCGCGGCTGCGCCACCCTGCGCCTGGATGTCGAGCTGCCCGGCTATGGCCTGCTGCGCGAACGCCTGCAGCCGAGCAGCGAACGCCTCGGCATCTGCGATGTGGCGCCGGCCCGGCTGCATCAACCCTTGGCCGGCAGCCGGGCCCTCGACAGCCAGGGCGCGCTGCTGGTGGCCGTCGAACTGGACCCACGCCGGCCCTGGCCGCCGACGCTGCCCCAGGGCGTCGGTGACGCCGGGGTGATCGACAGTCGCGAGCAGCGCCAGCACCTGCTCGAACAACTGACCCGCTTCCCGCCGGCGCGCCTGGCGATCGCCTGCGACCCGCGTCGCTCGCCGGACCGCGGCAGCCTGGCACTACTCGGCGAACTGGCGCGCAGCGCCGCCAGCACGCGGGTCTGGCTGTTGCCCGCTGCGCCCGGCGAAAGTATCGACAGTGCCCGTCTCACCGACTGGCACAACGCCCTGGACCGGCTGCAGCTGGCGCACAGCGACAGCGCGCCACTGAGCTGGCTGGAGAGCGGACATGATTGAAGCTGTGCACGCCCTGCGAAACCCCGTAGCCCGGATGCAATCCAGGGCCGCCGAACCGAGGCACGCGCGATGAGCCAGCCGCTCAAATTGGCCGTGGTCGGCCACACCAATGTCGGCAAGACCTCGTTGCTGCGCACCCTGACCCGCGACCAGGGTTTTGGCGAGGTCTCGCCCCGGGCCAGCACCACCCGCCATGTCGAAGGCGCGCGGCTGTCGGTGGATGGCCAGGCGCTGCTGGAGCTGTACGACACCCCCGGCCTGGAAGACGCCATCGCCCTGCTCGACTACCTCGAGCGCCTCGACCGTCCCGGCGAACGGCTGGACGGCCCGGACCGCCTGGCCCGCTTCCTCGATGGCAGCGAGGCGCGCCAGCGCTTCGAGCAGGAGGCCAAGGTGCTGCGTCAGCTGCTCGCCTCCGACGCCGGCCTCTACGTGATCGACGCCCGTGAGCCGGTGCTGGCCAAGTACCGTGACGAACTGGCGGTACTGGCCATGAGCGGTCGACCGCTGCTGCCGGTACTCAACTTCGTCGCCGGCCATCAGCACCGCGAGGACGAGTGGTGCGAGGCGCTGGCCCGTCTCGGCCTGCATGCGCGGGTGGCCTTCGATACGGTGGCGCCGCCGCAGGATGGCGAGCGGCGCCTGTATGAAAGCCTGGCGCTGCTGCTGGAGCGGGCCCGCCCGGCGCTGCAACGGCTGGTCGATGACCATGAGCAGCAGCGCCTGGTGCGCCGGCACAGCGCCACGCGCCTGATCGCCGAGCTGCTGCTGGACTGCGCCGCTTGCCGGCGTAGCGTGGCCGCCCAGGCGACCCTGGAACAGCGGGCGGTCGGCGAGCTGCGCGATGCCATCCGCCAGCGCGAGCAGCGCTGCGTCGAGGCGCTGCTGCGCCTCTACGCCTTCCGCGCGGAGGATGCCCAGGCCGGCGAGCTGCCGCTGCTGGACGGCCGCTGGGGCGACGACCTATTCAATCCGGAGACCCTGCGCCAGCTCGGCGTTCAGGTGGGCGGCGGCATGGCGGCCGGCGCCGCCACCGGGGTCGGCATCGACCTGCTGGTCGGCGGCGTCACCCTCGGCGCCGCCGCCGCCCTGGGGGCGCTGATCGGCGGTAGCGCACAGACCCTGCGCCGCTACGGTTCGCGCCTCAAAGGCAAGCTCAAGGGCGAGCGCGAGCTGAGCGTGGACGACGCCGTGCTGCGCCTGCTGGCGCTGCGCCAGCAGCAGTTGCTGCATGCCCTGGAGCGACGCGGGCACGCCGCCGTGGAGCGGATCCAGCTGGCGACGCCGCAGGAGCCCGACTGGCGCCAGGGCGGCCTGCCCGACGCCCTGCAGCGGGCCCGCGCCCACCCCGAATGGTCGTCACTCAACCCCGGCGCGCGGCTGCAGCAGGCGGAGCGTCAGGAGCAGATCGACGCGCTCAGCGGCGCCCTGGCCACTGCCGGCTGACACGGCTCAGGGCGTGCCCAGGTAGAGCCGCAGCACCTTGCCCCAGTCTTCGCCGCCGGTGACCCGCAGCAGCTCCTGGCTGAGCCGCTCGCGGTAGGGGCTGCCATCGGCCAGGGCGAAGGCGTAGGACTGGTTCTCGAAGGTGCCGGGCAGCAGGCGCAGGCCGCCCTGGCCCAGCTCGCCGTTGCGGTACTGCATGATCGGCAGGTCGTAGACCACCGCGTCGGCCTGGCCCTGCTGCACCGCGCGCATGGCGCCGAGCAGGTCGGGGTAGTCGCTGTGGCGGATCCGCTGGCTGTCCAGGTAACGCGCGCTGACGGTCTTGTCGATGGTCGCCACATGGGCGCGGCGCAGGTCGTCGGGGCCCTGGATGCCGCCCTGCAGGTTGCCCACCGTCAGCGCGCTGGCCACCGCCGCGGTGAAGGTCGAGACCATGATCAGGCCGGCGAACATCCACACCAGGCCGATCAGGCGCCCGCCCAGGGTCATCGGCGCCTTGTCGCCGTAGCCGACCGTGGTCATGGTCACCGCCGCCCACCAGAAGCTCGAACCCAGGCCCTGCACCGGGCTGCCGCCGAACTGCTCGTGGTTGCGCCGCCGCTCGAACAACCAGACCAGGCCGCCGACCAGCAACAGCAGCGCGGCCAGGCCGAGAATCAGGCTGACGAACTGCCAGGACAGCAGGCCCCTGACCGCGGCCCAGCCACTGCCCTCGCCGCCCCGCGGCACGCCGATGGCCAGGCCGGTGCGGAAGAACGGATGGGTGAAGTCGAAGCGCTCCTCACGCTCGGCGGTCATGGTCAGGGCGCCGACCACCACGTCCAGCTGACCGTCCTCCAGGCTCGGCAACAGGCGCTTGAACGGCATCGGCTGCAGCTCGAAGCGATAACCCGCATTGGCCGCGACGGTCTGCCACAGATCGATGCTGATGCCGCGCCAGCTGCCGTCCGGCTCCTTGATCACGAACGGCGGTACCTCGCTGATACCGACCCGCAGCACCGGTTCGCTTTCCTGCGCGGCTGCGGCGTTCAGCCCCAGCAGCCCCAACATCAGGACGATCAGAATCCTCGGCACCGGCACGCTCCTCTTGGTTCGGCAAAGGCTCAAGGGTAACAAAAAGCGCCAGCGACACCGGCCCGCGGTTTTTTCCGGACAGCGCCGAGATCGCACCATGGTACCGATTGATACGGATCAAGACCCCTTCGCCCGCCGCTGGCAAACTGACCAGGTCACCTTGCAGGATGCAGCCCATGTCTAGCGATACCCGCCCTTCCCGTCTGTTCGTCCTGCCACTGCTGCTGGGCCTGCTGGCCGCCGGCCTGTTCGGCTATTGGCGTTCGCTCGCCGACCGCCTGCCCGAGGGCCTGGCCATGGGCAACGGTCGCCTGGAGGCCACTGAGGTGCAGATCGCCAGCAAGTATCCTGGCCGGCTGGCCGAGGTGACGGTGCAGGAAGGCGATCGGGTCGTGCGCGGCCAGGCCCTGGCCCGCCTGGATAGCCGAACCCTGGAGGCCCAGCGGGCCCAGGCCGAGGCCGAAGTGCGCCGCGCCGAAGAGAACCTGGCGGCGGCGCAGGCCACGGTGCGCCTGCGCAACAGCGAACGGCTGCTGGCCGAACAGGACCTCAAGCGCTTTCGCGAGTTGTTCCAGCGCGGCCACACCAGCCGCCAGCTGCTCGACCAGCAGCAGGCGCGCTTCGATACCGCCGGCGCCGCCCTGCAGGCGGCCGAGGCCCAGGTCTCCGCCGCCCGCGCGGCGATCGGCGCGGCCCAGGCCCAGGTCGCCCAACTGAGCAGCGAGATCGACGACAGCACCCTGCGTGCGCCGCTCGACGGCCTGGTCCAGCTGCGCCTGGCCGAGCCCGGCGAAGTGCTCGGCGCCGGCGGGCGGGTGCTGCTGCTGATCGACCCCAGCGACCAGTACATGAACCTCTACCTGCCCGCCGCCCTGGCCGGCCGCCTGACCCAGGGCGACGAGGCGCGCATTCTCCTCGATGCCCTGCCCGAGCGGGCGCTGCCGGCGACGATCGCCTATGTCGCGGCCAAGGCGCAGTTCACCCCCAAGGAGGTGGAGACCCGTAACGAGCGGCAGAAGCTGGTGTTCCGGGTCAAGCTGCGCCTGAGCGAGCCCGCCGCCGTACCCCAGGCCAAACCCGGCATGCCCGGGGCCGGCTACGTGCGCACCCGCGAGGTGGCCTGGCCGGCCGACCTGAAATGAATCGCTGGGCGATCCGCGCCGAGGGCCTGCAGCATCGCTACGGCAAGCAGCTGGCGCTGCAGGCGATCGACTTCGCCCTGCCGGTCGGCGCCCGCTGCGCCCTGATCGGCCCGGATGGCGCCGGCAAGTCCAGCCTGCTGGGGCTGATCGCCGGGGTGAAGCAGCTGCAACAGGGCACCCTGGAGGTACTCGGCGGCTCGATCGCCGAGGGCCGCCATCGCACCCGCCTGTATCCGCGCATCGCCTTCATGCCCCAGGGCCTCGGCCACAACCTCTATCCCGAGCTGTCGATCGCCGAGAACATCCAGTTCTTCGCCACCCTGTTCGGCCTGCCGCCTGCCGAATGCGCGCGGCGCATGGCCAGCCTGCTGGCCGCCACCGACCTGAGCCGATTCGCCGAGCGGCCGGCGGGCAAGCTGTCTGGCGGCATGAAGCAGAAGCTCGGGCTGTGCTGCGCGCTGATCCACGAACCGGACCTGCTGATCCTGGACGAGCCGACCACCGGGGTCGACCCGCTGTCGCGGCGGCGTTTCTGGGAGCTGGTCGAGCAGGTGCACGCGGCCCGCCCGCAACTGACCCTGCTGGTGGCCACCGCCTACATGGAGGAAGCCGAGCGTTTTGCCAGCTGCCTGATGCTCGACCGCGGCCGCCTGATCGCCGCCGGCAGCACCGCCGAGCTGGCGGCGGTCGGCACAGACGGTCGCCTGGACCAGGCCTTCACCCACTTCCAGGGCACTGCCGGACAGGCGCCGGCGCCGCTGCTGATCCCGCCGCTGGCCGCGCGCGCCGCCGAGATCGCCATCGAGGCCCGCGAACTGAGTCTGCGCTTCGGCGACTTCACCGCGGTGGACCGGGTCAGCTTCGCCATCCGCCGCGGCGAGATCTTCGGCTTCCTCGGCTCCAATGGCTGCGGCAAGACCACCACCATGAAGGTGCTCACCGGCCTGCTGCCGGCCAGCGCCGGCAGTGCACGCCTGCTCGGCCAGGCGGTGGACGCCGGCGACCTGGCCACGCGCAAGCGGGTCGGCTTCATGTCGCAGAGCTTCTCGCTGTACGGCGAACTGAGCGTGCGGCAGAACCTGGAGCTGCATGCGCGCCTGTTCGACCTGCCGGCCGACGAGGGCCGCGCCCGCAGCCAGGCACTGATCCAGCGCTTCGGCCTCGGCGACTACGAGCGCGAGCCGGCCGGCGCGCTGCCGCTGGGCCTGCGCCAACGCCTGTCGCTGGCGGTGGCGGTGATCCACCAGCCGGAGGTGCTGATCCTCGACGAACCCACCTCGGGCGTCGACCCGGCGGCGCGCGACGACTTCTGGCGGCTGCTGGTGGAGTTGTCACGTGGTCAGGGCGTGACCATCTTCCTCTCCACCCACTTCATGAACGAGGCAGAGCGCTGCGACCGCATCTCGCTGATGCACGCCGGGCGGGTGCTGGCCTGCGACACCCCGGCGGTGCTGCAACGGCAGTTCGCCGGCGCCACCCTGGAGGAGGCCTTCGTCCATTGCCTGGAGCAGGCCCAGGGCGACAGCCCCGCGCCGGCACCGCTGGCGAGCGCGGGGGGCACGCATACGGGCGAGGCGCGTGGCGGCTTCAGCTGGCAGCGCCTGGTCGCCCTGGCCGTGCGCGAGAGCAAGGAGCTGCTGCGCGACCGCGTGCGCCTGGGCTTCGCCCTGCTCGGCGCGCTGTTCATGATGGTGATCTTCGGCTACGGCATCTCGCTGGATGTGGAGCACATCGCCTTCGCCGCCTTCGACCAGGACCAGACGCCGCAGAGCCGCGCCTATCTGGAGGCCTTCCGCGGCTCGCGCTATTTCGAGGAACAAGCGCCGATCGCCACCGCCGCCGAGCTGCACCGGCGCCTGCAGCGTTCGGAGCTCAAGCTGGCGCTGCAGATCCCGCCCGGCTTCGGCCGCGACCTGCTCGCCGGGCGCCAGCCGCAGGTGGCCGCCTGGCTCGACGGCGGCATGCCGTTTCGCGCCGAGACCAGCCGCAACTACGTTGAGGCGGTGCACCAGGGCAACCTCGAGCGCCTGGCCCGGGAAAGCAGTCCGCCCCCGCCCGCCCCGGCGGTCGCCAGCCTGCAGACGCGCTTTCGCTACAACCAGGACGTGGTCAGCGTGCACGCCATCGGCCCCGGGGTGATGGCGCTGATCCTGGCCTTCATCCCGGCGATGCTCACCGCCCTGGGCGTGGTGCGGGAAAAGGAGCTGGGCTCGATCGCCAACTTCTACGCCACCCCGCTGACCCGCCTGGAGTTCCTCCTCGGCAAGCAGCTGCCCTACCTCGCCATCAGCCTGCTCAACCTGGCCATGCTGGTGGCGCTCAACCGCCTGCTGTTCGGCGTGCCGTTCAAGGGCAGCGGCCTGACCCTGGCCCTCGGCGGCCTGCTCTACGTGCTCGCCACCACCAGCCTGGGCCTGCTGATCTCGGCCTTCACCCGTACCCAGATCGCCGCGATCCTCGGCACGGTGATCATCACCACCCTGCCGACCATCCAGTATTCCGGGCTGATCGTGCCGCGTTCCTCGCTGGAGGGCGGCTCGGCGCTGATTGGCCAGCTGTTCCCGGCCGGGCACTTCCTCGACATCGCGGTCGGCACCTTCACCAAGGCCCTCGACCTACGCAGCCTGTGGCCGCAGTGTCTGGCGTTGCTGGGCTTCTTTCTCGCCAGCACCACGCTCAGCCTATGGCTGCTGAAGAAGCAGGAGGTCTAGGGTGGACAAGCTGGCGCACATCTTCCGCCTCGGCCTCAAGGAGCTGACCAGCCTGCGCTACGACAGCGTACTGCTGCTGTTTTTGCTGTATGCCTTCAGCGTGGCCGTCTACCTGCCGGCCACCGGTTCGGTGATCGGCGTGCACAATGCCAGCGTGGCCATCGTCGACGAGGACCGCAGCCTGCTGTCGCGGCGCCTGGCGGAGGCGCTGCAGCCACCGGAGTTCCAGGCGCCCGAGACGCTGCCCTACGACCAGTTGGACGCGGCCCTGGACAGCGGCCGCTTTACCTTCGTCATCGACGTGCCGGCGAACTTCCAGGCCGACCTGCTGGCCGGCCGCCAGCCGGCGCTGCAGGTCAACGTCGATGCCACCGCCATGAGCCAGGCGTTCATGGGCGCGCGCGACCTGGGGCGGATTCTCCAGGGCGAACTGCTCGACTACGCGGGCCGGCAGGCGACCGGGCAGGCGCCCATCGGCCTGAGCAGCCGCGCGCTGTTCAATGCCAACCTGCAGGGCGGCTGGTTCCTCGCCCTGTTCCAGATCGTCAACCACATCACCATCCTGGCCATCCTGCTGACCGGCACGGCGCTGCTGCGCGAACGCGAACACGGCACCCTGGACCACCTGCTGGTACTGCCGCTGACGGCGCTGGAGATCATGCTGGCGAAGATCTGGAGCAACGCCCTGGTGGTGGTCGGCTGCACCTGGCTGTCGCTGGAACTGGTCATCAAGGGCGCGCTCGGTGTGCCGCTGAGCGGCTCGCTGGCATTCTTCCTGGCGGTGACCGCGCTCTACCTGTTCGCCAGCACCGCGCTGGGCATCTTCCTCGCCACCCTGGCGCGCTCGATCCCGCAGTTCGGCCTGCTGGCGATCCCGGTGATCATCCCGATGCTGATGCTCTCCGGCGGCAGCACGCCGATGGAAAGCATGCCGGTCTGGCTGCAGCAAGTGATGCAGTTCTCGCCGTCGACCCACTACCTGAGCCTGAGCACCTCGATCCTGTTCCGCGGCGCCGGCCCGGACGTGGTCTGGCCCGAGCTGGCGGCGTTGACGGCGATCGGCCTGGGCTTCTTCGTTCTGGCGGCGCTGCGCTTTCGCCGCAGCCTGGCCGCCTGAGCGGCTAGACCGCGACCGCTGCGGCGATGTGCGGATGAGCCTGGTAGCCGACCAGTTCGAAGTCCTCGAACTTGAAGGCGAAGATATCCTTCACTTCCGGGTTGAGCTTCATGGTCGGCAGCGGCAGGGGCTCGCGGGTCAGTTGCAGGTCGGCCTGTTCCAGGTGGTTGGCGTACAGGTGGCAGTCGCCGCCGGTCCAGATAAATTCGCCCGGTTGCAGATCGCAAACCTGGGCCACCATCAGGGTCAGCAGGGCGTAGCTGGCGATATTGAAGGGCACGCCGAGGAAGATGTCGGCCGAGCGCTGGTACAGCTGGCAGCTGAGCCTGCCGTTGGCGACATAGAACTGGAACAGCGCGTGGCACGGCGGCAGGGCCATCTGCTCGACCAGCGCCGGGTTCCAGGCCGAGACGATCAGCCGGCGCGAATCCGGGTTGCGCTTGATCATCTCGATCAACTGGCCGATCTGGTCGATCGACTCGCCGTTCGGCGCCGGCCAGTTGCGCCACTGGTAGCCGTAGACCGGGCCGAGGTCGCCGTTCTCGTCGGCCCACTCGTCCCAGATGCGCACCCCGTTGTCCTTCAGGTACTTGATGTTGGTGTCGCCCGCCAGAAACCACAGCAGCTCATGGATGATGGATTTCAGGTGGCACTTCTTGGTGGTGACCAGAGGGAAGCCCTCGGCCAGGTCGAAGCGCATCTGCTGGGCGAACAGGCTGTAGGTGCCGGTGCCGGTGCGGTCGCTCTTGAAGGTGCCGGTCTCGCGCACCCGGCGCATCAGGTCGAGGTACTGTTTCATCAGGCGGCTCCTTGGGCGGCTTGGCGGTGGTAGGCGAACCAGATCAAGCCGAGGCCGCCGAGGATCATCGGCAGGCTGAGCAGCTGGCCCATGGTCAGCCAGCCCCAGGCCAGGTAGCCGAGCTGGGCATCGGGCACCCGGACGAACTCGACGACGAAGCGGAACAGCCCGTAGCAGGCGGCGAACATGCCGGACACCGCCATGGTCGGGCGCGGCTTGCGCGAGTAGAGCCAGAGGATGACGAACAGCGCCACGCCCTCCAGGGCGAACTGGTACAGCTGCGAGGGATGGCGCGGCAACTGCTGGGGGTCGGTGGGGAAGACCATGGCCCAGGGCAGGTCGGTGGCCTTGCCCCACAGCTCGGCATTGATGAAGTTGCCGATCCGCCCGGCGCCCAGACCGATGGGCACCAGCGGCGCGATGAAGTCCATCAGCTGGAAGAAGCTCTTGTCGTTACGGCTGCCGAACCACCAGGTCGCCAGCATCACCCCGATGAAGCCGCCGTGGAAGGACATGCCGCCCTTCCATACCTGCAGGATCAGGCTCGGCTGGGCCAGGTAGGCTTCCAGGTCGTAGAACAGCACGTAGCCGAGGCGGCCGCCGAGGATTACCCCCATGGCCACCCAGAACACCAGGTCGGAGAGCTTCTCCTTGCTCCACTGCGGGTCGAAGGCCTGCAAACGGCGCGTGGCGAGCAGCCAGGCGCCGCCGATACCGACCAGGTACATCAGCCCGTACCAGTGGATTTTCAGCGGTCCCAGGGCGATGGCCACCGGGTCGATCTGCGGGTAAGGCAGCATGCTGCACTCCTTAAATCAGAAAACTCAGGCCCACGCTGAACAGCAGCAGGGCGAACAGACGCTTGAGCACCCGCGGCGACAGACGATGGGCCAGGCGGGCGCCGAAACGGGCGAAGAACATGCTGGTGAAGGCGATCCCGGCCATCGCCGGCAGGTAGACGAAGCCCAGGCTCCACTCCGGCAACCGCGGATTGCCCCAGCCCAGCCACATGAAGCTCAGCGCGCTGGCCACGGCGATCGGCAGGCCGCAGGCCGCCGAGGTGGCCACCGCCTGTTGCATGGGCACGCTGCGCCAGGTCAGGAAGGGCACATTGAGCGAACCGCCGCCGATGCCGAAGATCGCCGAGGCCCAGCCGATCACCCCGCCGGCGGCCGTCAGCCCCAGTTTGCCGGGAACGCTGCTGCTGGCCCTGGGCTTGAGGTCCAGGGCCATCTGGATGGAAATGATGATGGCGAACACGCCGATGATCTTCTGCAACAGGGGGCCCTGGATGGCCGCGGCAGTCAGCGAACCCAGCGCCGCGCCGAGCAGGATGCCGACCGTCATCCAGACGAAGATCGGCCAGCGCACTGCGCCCTTGCGCTGGTGCTCGAGTACCGAATTGATCGAGGTGAAGATGATGGTGGCCAGCGAGGTGCCGACGGCGAGGTGGGTGAGCACCTCCGGGGCGATGCCTTGGGCGGTGAAGCTGAGCACCAGCACCGGCACTATGATGATCCCGCCGCCGACGCCAAACAGCCCGGCCAGCACCCCGGCAGCCGAGCCCAGCACTAGATACAGCAGCAGTTCCATCGACACCCCCGCAAGCAAAGCGGCATGGTACCGGATGCGACCCCCTCGCCTCCAGTTGCGACGATGGATACCGTCCGCCGCTTTGCGTACAGTGTCGGACAGGCCCCGCGCGCCGAGATGGAGGACGCCGTACGAGCACAACTCGCGAGACAGGGAGATTGGCATGTGCCTGATCATTTTCGCCTGGCGCCCCGACCATCGACTGCCTTTGGTCCTGGCCGCCAACCGCGACGAATTCTACGCCCGCCCCAGCCTGCCCCTGGCGGCTTGGGAAGACGCCCCCGAGATCTGCGGCGGCCGCGACCTGGAGGCCGGCGGCACCTGGCTGGGGGTCGGGGCCGAAGGCCGCTTCGCCGCCCTGACCAATATCCGCGACCCGCGCCAGCCGCCGCGGGGGCGCTCGCGGGGGGAGTTGCCGGCGCAGTTCCTGCGCGGCACCCAGGCCCCCGAGAGCTTCCTGCGCGCAGCGGCGCAGCGTGCCGATGATTACGCGGGCTTCAACCTGCTGCTCGGCGACCGCCGGCAGCTGTGGCTGCTCAACTCCCGGGTAGGCCAACCGCAACGGCTCGCGCCCGGGCTCTACGGCCTGTCCAATGCCGACCTCGACACTCCCTGGCCCAAGGTCGAGAAGGCCAAGGCCCTGCTCGGCGAATGCCTGATCGACCCTCAGGTGCCGTCCCTGCTGGACCTGCTGCATGACGACCGCCAGGCCGAAGACGCCCACCTGCCGGACACCGGCATCGGCCTGCAGAGCGAGCGCCTGCTCTCGAGCATCTTCATCGCCACCGGCACCTACGGCACCCGCGCCAGCAGCGTGCTGCTGGTCCGCGCCGATGGTTCGCGGCAACTGGTCGAGCGCAGCTATGGGCCCTACGGCGCCCACCTGGGCGAGGTCAGCATCGACTGCTGACAGTCAGGCCTGGATATTCGAGGCCGGATTGATCACCCGGCCCAGGCCGAGGTTGCGCAGGGCCAGGCTCAGGGTGCTGTCGATCACCTGCGGACTGTCGATGGTCATGACCTGGGCCAGTAGTTCCTTGGCCTTGCCCAGACTGACCTGGCGCAGCAGCCATTTCACCTTCGGCAGGTTGGTGGCGTTCATCGACAGGCTGTCGAAGCCCATGGCCATCAGCAGCACGGCCGCCGCCGGGTCGCCGGCCATCTCGCCGCAGATGCTCACCGGCTTGCCTTCGGCATGGGCGCCGTTGACCACCAGCTGCAGCGCCTGCAGAACGGCCGGGTGGAGGAAGTCATAGAGGTCGGCGACCCGCGGATTGTTGCGGTCGACCGCCAGCAGGTACTGGGTCAGGTCGTTGGAGCCCACCGAGAGGAAGTCGACCTGACGCGCCAGCTCGCGAACCTGATAGACCGCGGCGGGGATCTCGATCATAACCCCGACCGGCGGCATGGGGATGTCCACGCCCTCGTCGCGTACCTCGCCCCAAGCGCGGTGGATCAGGTGCAGCGACTCCTCCAGCTCCTGGATGCCGGAAATCATAGGCAAGAGAATGCGCAGGTTGTCCAGCCCCTCGCTGGCCTTGAGCATGGCGCGGGTCTGCACCAGGAAGATCTCCGGGTGGTCGAGGGTCACGCGGATGCCGCGCCAGCCGAGGAAGGGGTTTTCTTCCTTGATCGGAAAATACGACAGGGCCTTGTCGCCACCGATATCCAGGCTGCGCATGGTCACCGGCTGCGGGTGAAAGGCGGCCAGCTGCTCGCGGTAGATGGCCAGCTGCTCCTTCTCGCTGGGGAAGCGTTCCTTGATCATGAACGGCACTTCGGTGCGGTACAGGCCGACACCCTCGGCGCCACGTTCCTGGGCGCGTTTCACGTCGGCGAGCAGGCCGGTATTGACCCACAACGGCATGCGGTGGCCGTCCAGGGTCTCGCAGGGCAAGGCGCGCAGGGCATCGAGCCCCTGGGTCAGCTGGCGTTCCTCCTCGACCACGTCGGCGTACTGCTTGCGCAGGATCTCGCTGGGGTTGGTGAACACCTCGCCGTGATAGCCGTCGACGATCAGCTGAATGCCGTCGATCTTCGAATAGGGCAGATCGACCACCCCCATCACCGTGGGAATGCCCATGGCGCGGGCGAATATCGCCACGTGCGAGTTGCCCGAGCCGAGCACCGAGACCAGGCCGGCGAGCTTGCCCTCCGGCACCTCGCCGAGCATGGTCGGCGACAGCTCCTCGCTGACCAGGATGCAGTTGTCCGGATACACCAGGGTCTGCTGGCGCGCCTGCTGCAGATAGGCCAGCAGGCGCCGCCCCAGGTCCTTGACGTCGGAGGCCCGCTCGCGCAGGTAGTCGTCGTCCATCAGCTCGAAGCGCTTGACGTGTTCGCCGACCACCTGGCGCAAGGCGCCCTGGGCCCACTGGCCGGTGCGAATGACCTCGACCACCTCGTTACCCAGGGCGGCGTCTTCCAGCATCATCAGGTACACATCGAAGAGCGCGCGCTCTTCCGGGCGTAACTGAGTGGCCATCTTCGTCGAAAGCGCACGCATATCGGCGCGCACTCCCTCAAGGGCGGTATTGAACAAGGCCAGTTCGGCGTCGATGTCCTCGACGGTCTTGTCCGGCACCACCTCCAGATCGGCCGGCGGCAACACCACCACGGCGGTACCGACGGCGGCGCCGGGCGAGCCGGGCACGCCGATGAACTTGGCTTCCTGGATGCCCTTGCCTTGCTTGCCCAGGCCGCGGATCGAACCGGTCGCCTCGGCATGGGCAATGACCCCGGCCAGCTGCGCGCTCATGGTCACCAGGAAGGCTTCCTCGCCCTCGTCGAACTGCCGGCGCTCCTTCTGCTGGACGACCAGCACGCCCATCACCCGGCGGTGATGGATGATCGGCGAGCCGAGGAAAGAGGCGTAGCGCTCCTCGCCGGTTTCGGCAAAGTAGCGGTAGCGTGGGTGAGCGGCGGCGTTCTCCAGGTTCAGCGGCTCCTCGCGGGTACCGACCAGACCGACCAGGCCCTCGTTGGGGGCCATGCTGACCTTGCCGATGGAGCGCTTGTTCAGGCCTTCGGTGGCCATCAGGACGAAGCGATTGGTCTCCGGGTCGAGCAGGTAGACCGAGCAGACCTGGCTGCCCATGGCCTCCCTGACCCGCAGCACGATGATGCCCAATGCGGTCTTGAGGTCCTTGGCGGCGTTGACTTCCTGGACGATCTTGCGCAGCGTATTGAGCATAAGTCGGCTCTAGTCCGTATCAGTCCCGCGCCAACAGGCGCGGAGCGAGTTCCTTGAGGGCGCGCCGGTAGACCTCGCGCTTGAACGTCACCACCTGGCCCAAGGGGTACCAGTAGCTGACCCAGCGCCAGCCATCGAATTCCGGCTTGCCGGTCAGGTCCATCCGCACCCGCTCCTCAGAGCCCGTCAGGCGCAGCAGAAACCACTTCTGCTTCTGGCCGATGCACAGCGGCTGGCTGTGGGTCCGCACCAGACGCTGGGGAAGACGATACCGCAACCAACCACGGGTGCAGGCGAGAATTTTCACATCCTGCTGCTCCAGGCCGACCTCTTCGTTGAGTTCGCGATACAGCGCTTCTTCCGGCGACTCATAGTCGTTGATCCCGCCTTGCGGGAATTGCCAGGCGTCCTGGTTAATCCGACGCGCCCAGAGCACCTGGCCGACCTCATTGGTCAGAATGATGCCGACATTGGGGCGAAAACCATCTGGATCGATCACGGCGCGCAACCTCGTAAACGCATGTTACGGCATTGTTCCACAAAGGCCATTACAGCGGCAACGCGGCCGTCCCCTGCAATAGGAATGCCAGGCAAAAGCCGTTATTCTGGGCGCCTTTCATTGGCTTGTGAGGAAGGTTGCCCCGTGCGCTTGGCTCTATTCGATCTCGACAACACCCTGCTCGGCGGCGACAGCGACCACGCCTGGGGCGACTATCTGTGCGAGCGCGGCATCCTCGACGGCGAGGCCTACAAGGCACGCAACGACGAGTTCTACCAGGACTACCTGGCCGGCCGTCTGGACATTCGCGAGTACCTGAACTTCAGCCTGGCGATCCTCGGCCGCACCGAGATGGCCCAGCTCGAGCAATGGCACCGCGAGTTCATGCGCGACTGCATCGAACCGATCATCCTCAGCAAGGGCGAGGCCCTGCTGGAAGAACACCGCCGGGCCGGCGACAAGCTGCTGATCATCACCGCCACCAACCGCTTCGTCACCGCGCCGATCGCCGCCCGCCTGGGCGTCGACACCCTGCTGGCGACCGAATGCGAGATGGCAGGCGGCCGCTACACCGGCCGCACCACCGACGTGCCCTGCTTCAAGGAAGGCAAGGTGACCCGGCTCAACCGCTGGCTCGCCGAAACCGGCTTGAGCCTGGACGACAGCTGTTTCTACAGCGACTCGATGAACGACCTGGCCCTGCTGGAGCAGGTGACCCGTCCGGTGGCGGTCGACCCCGACCCCAGGCTGCGCGCCGAAGCCGAACAGCGTGGCTGGCCGATCATCTCGCTGCGCTGAAGCCGCCCCGCGTCGCAACGAAAAACGCCGCCTGAACAGGCGGCGTTTTCGTTTCCCTACAACACTCAGGCCGGCTTGGCCCCCATCAGCGCCATGATCGCCAGCAGCAGAATCACCAGCAGGCCGGCATAGGCGCCGGTAAAGCGCAGCAGACGCGTCGGCGCCGGGGCATCGCCCAGCGCCTGCCAGGCGCCGAGGCGACCGGCCAGCAGAAGGCCGAACAACGCCAGTACCGCGAACAGCAGGCTGCTGGCCAGCAGCCAGGTCTGCGACAACGGCAGGCCGGCCAGGTTGGCCAGCCACCAGCCGCTGACCGGCAGGCTCAATGCCAACAGGCCCAGCAGCGGCAGGCTGATCAGCCGGGTGCGCCTGAGCTTGCGCTGCAGCAGCGCCGCATCACCACTGCGGGCGGCCTTCCACAGCATCAGCACATGGGCCAGCACGCCCAGCAGCAGCAGCAGGATTGCCGGCAGGCTGTGAGCGATCTTCAACAGCTGGTAATGCTCCATCACGGTTTTCCAAGAAAGAGTTTGTAGGCGGGATTGTCGCTCTCATCCCAGTACGGATAGCCGATCGCATCCAACGCCGCCGGCACCAGGTGACGCTCGGCCTGGGGCACCTGCAGGCCGGCGACCACCCGGCCATCGGCCGCACCGTGGTTGCGGTAGTGGAACATCGAGATGTTCCAGCGCCCGCCCAGGCGCTGGAGGAAGTTGAACAGCGCGCCGGGGCGCTCGGGAAACTCGAAACGGAACACCAGCTCGTCGCTGACCCGCTGGGCATGGCCGCCGACCATGTGGCGAATATGCAGCTTGGCCAGTTCGTTATCGGTCAGGTCGACCACCGGGAAACCCTGGCCGCGCAGGTTCTCCACCAGGGCCGCGCGCGGGTCGCTTTCCGGGTGGGTCTGCACGCCAACGAAAATATGTGCCTCTTCGCCACTGTGGTAGCGGTAGTTGAACTCGGTGATCTGGCGCTTGCCGATCGCCTCGCAGAAGGCCTTGAAGCTGCCCGGCCGCTCGGGAATGGTCACCGCGATGATGGCCTCGCGCTTCTCGCCCAACTCGGCACGCTCGGCGACGTGGCGCAGGCGGTCGAAGTTGACGTTGGCGCCCGAGTCGATGCCGACCAGCACCTGGCCGCTGCAGGCCTCGCGCTCGACGTACTTCTTGATCCCGGCCACGGCCAGGGCACCGGCCGGCTCGGTGATCGAGCGGGTGTCGTCGTAGATGTCCTTGATCGCCGCGCAGATCTCATCGGTGCTGACGGTGATCACCTCGTCGACATGATCCTTGCAGATGGCGAAGGTATGCTCGCCGATCTGCGCCACCGCCACGCCATCGGCGAACAGCCCGACACTCGGCAGCACCACCCGCTCGCCAGCAGCCATCGCCGCCTGCAGGCAGTTGGAGTCGTCCGGCTCGACGCCGATGATCCTGACCTCCGGGCGCAGGTACTTGACGTAGGCGGCGATCCCGGCGATCAAGCCGCCGCCGCCCACCGGCACGAAGATCGCGTCGAGCTGGCCGGGGTGCTGACGGAGGATCTCCATGGCCACGGTGCCCTGGCCGGCGATGGTGTGCGGGTCGTCGTAGGGGTGGATGTAGGTGAAGCCCTTCTCCTCCACCAGCCTGAGCGAATAGGCCAGCGCCTCGGGAAAGCTGTCGCCGTGCAGCACTACCTTGCCGCCGCGCGAGCGTACGCCCTGGACCTTGATCTCCGGGGTGGTCTTGGGCATCACGATGGTCGCCCTGACCCCCAGCACCTTGGCCGCCAGGGCCAGGCCCTGGGCGTGGTTGCCGGCCGAGGCGGTGACCACACCGCGCGCCTGCTCCTCGGCCGACAGCTGGGCCAGCTTGTTGTAGGCGCCACGAATCTTGAAGGAAAACACCGGCTGCAGGTCTTCGCGCTTGAGCAGAATCTGGTTGCCCAGGCGTTCGGACAGTTGGTTGGCCGTTTGCAGTGGGGTTTCCACCGCAACGTCATAGACGCGCGAGGTGAGGATCTTCTTGACGTACTGTTCGAGCATGGCGATTTCGCAGGCGTTCAGGCAAGGGAGCCAGCGAGTCTACCCCAGGGCCGCGCCGAACGACCATACGAAACCCGGGGTTTTGCCGGCGCTTGCGGCTATAATTTGCCCTCACGATTTCACTCAGGCGCACAACCCGCGATGAACCAGGATCAACTCAAGCAAGCAGTCGCCCAGGCTGCAGTCGACTTCATCCTCCCCCAGCTGGACGCTAAGAGCGTCATCGGCGTCGGCACCGGCTCCACCGCCAACTGCTTCATCGATGCCCTGGCCAAGCACAAGATGGAATTCGACGGCGCCGTGGCCAGCTCCGAGGCCACCGCCGCGCGCCTGAAGGGCCACGGCATCCCGGTGTACGAGCTGAACTCGGTCAGCGACCTGGAGTTCTATGTCGACGGCGCCGACGAGAGCGACGAACACCTCAACCTGATCAAGGGCGGCGGCGCCGCGCTGACCCGCGAGAAGATAGTCGCGGCCGTGGCCAGAACCTTCATCTGCATCGCCGATGCCAGCAAGTTGGTGCCGGTGCTCGGCAGCTTCCCGCTGCCGGTCGAAGTGATTCCCATGGCGCGCAGCCATGTTGCCCGCGAACTGGTCAAGCTCGGCGGTGACCCGGTGTACCGCGAAGGCGTGATCACCGACAACGGCAACCAGATTCTCGATGTGTTCAACCTGTCGATCGTCAACCCGCGCGAACTGGAAGCGCAGATCAACAACATCGTCGGGGTGGTCACCAACGGTCTGTTTGCCGCGCGTCCGGCCGACCTGCTGCTGCTCGGCACCGCCGAAGGGGTCAAGCGCCTCAGCAACCCGTGAACTCGACTGGCGGTAAAGCCTGGGGGCGCTAGGATCTAAAGGTTCCCCCCAGCAGACCAGGAGGCCGCCATGGCCAGCAAGTTCCACCTGAAGACCGCCAAAGATGGCCAGTTTCACTTCAACCTGCTCGCCGGCAACGGCGAGGTGATCCTCACCAGCGAGCTGTACAAGAGCAAGGCCTCGGCGCTCAACGGCATTGCTTCGGTGCGCAACAACTCGCAGCGCGAGGGTGCCTTCGAGAGCAAACCCGCCGCCGGCGACAAGTTCCACTTCGTGCTCAAGGCGACCAACGGCCAGGTGATTGGACAGAGTCAGCTGTATGCCAGCCAGTCCGGTTGCGACAATGGCGTCGAATCGGTGAAACGCAATGCCGTGAGCGCCGTGCTCCAGGACGACAGCTGAACCCTGGCCAGTGGCCCCGCCGTTGGACGGGGCCGGGCGCGGCCAACACTAGTTGAGCGGCAATTCGGTCCGCGGCTTCCTGCTGAAGACGTAGAGCAGGTTGGGTTCGCCGACGATATAGATATTGCCTGCCGCGTCCATGGTCACCCCTTCGGCCTGCTCGATACTCTCGCTCAAGCCGTTGAGCCCGCCGATCAGGCTGATGAAGCTGACCGGCTCGCCGTCGCCATCCAGCTCCAGCAACAATCGCGACTCGTCGGACAACACCAGCGAATGGCCGGTACGGGCGTCGTAGCTCAGCGAGGAGATGTCGCGCACGAACAGCTGCCCCGCCGGCAAGGCCCGCATCACCCCTGCCGCGCCGTCCTCGCCGGGAAACGGCAGACTGAACAGCCCCAGCGGACCGCGCTCCTTGCCGAGCAGCAGCTGCTGTTTGCGCGAATCCCAGGCGATGCCTTCGAAACCCTTGTTGCCGGCATCGGCGAAGCCCAGGTCGAACGCTGGATAATCGGCCGCATCCAGGCTCAGCGCGTCGTCCTCCAGCCTGAATGCGGTGAGGCTGCGCCGGCGTTCGTCGATGATCGCCAGACGCCCCGCGCCGATGACCTCGACCCCCTCGGGATCGGCGAAGCCGGTGAGCGGGATGCGCCGCAGCACGTCCCCGGCGAGCGACAGCTCGACCAGTTGCGGACGCTTGCCGGTCACGGTGAACAGGGTGTCGCTGGCGGCGTTATAGGTCAGCCCGGACGTCTCGTCATGCTCCAGGCCCGCCAACGGCTTGCCCTGCAGCACCACCCGGTAGCCCGGCAGCCAGATGCTCGCCTGCTGGCGGGCGGCACCGACGCCCTGCTCCTTGAACCAGTACCAGGCGCGCTGCTCCCAGCGCTGATAGCCGACCAGCAGCACGGCGACGAGGATCAACAGCAACAGCGCCAGGCGGCGCGAAGGCAAGAGACGCAAAGGCAGACGGCGCATCGGACAGGACTCAAGAGAACCATGGCCGTCAGACTAGCGACCAGGGCTTAAGGTTCGATGACCGATCGAGGGCGCCTCCAGGCGCCCCATGCAGGGTGGTCGAGTTACAGCACCCGGCTGGTGAAACGCGAATGGCCGACCAACTCCAGCTCCAGGGCGTCGCCCTTGTGCAGCGGACCGACCCCGACCGGTGTACCGGTGAGGATGACATCGCCCGGCTGCAGGCTGAAGTGACCGCAGATATGCTGAACCATCGGCAGGATCGGATTGAGCATGTCGCGGCTGTTGCCATCCTGGCGCACCTCGCCGTTGATGCTCAGGCGGATGCCGATATCGGTTAGATCCTCCAGTGCATCACCGGGCACGAAGGGCGCCAGCACGCAGGCGCCGTCGAACGACTTGGCGATTTCCCAGGGATAGCCCTTCTCCTTGAGCGCGGTCTGCAGGTCACGCAGGGTCAGGTCCAGGGCCGGAGCGAAGCCGGTGATGGCGTCGCGCACTTCCTCGGCATCCGGGGTGCGCGACAGCGGCTTGCCGATCAGCACGGCGATCTCCGCCTCGTAGTGCACCGCGCCGCGGTCATCGGGGATGGCGAAGCCCTCGTCCAGCGGTACCACGCAGCTACCGGCCTTGATGAACAGCAGGGGTTCGCTGGGCACCGGGTTGTTCAGCTCCCTGGCGTGCTCGGCGTAGTTGCGGCCGATGCACACCACCTTGCCCATCGGGAAGTGGATATGGGTTCCGTCGACATACTGGTGCTGATAACTCATGGGCGACTCCTGATGGGATGCGAGGCTCGACCGCCGTTACTGCCGGTGGCTGTGGCGGCGGTCACTGCTACCAAGGGATGAGCGGCTCAGAGCGGGAAGATCTTGCCCGGGTTCATGATGCCGTTGGGGTCGAACACTGCCTTGATCGCCTTCATGTAGCCGATTTCCGCCGCGCTGCGACTGTAGTGCAGGTAATCGCGCTTGGTCATGCCCACGCCATGCTCGGCGGAGATTGAGCCGTTGTGCTTCTCCACGGTCTCGAACACCCACTGGTTGACCGTGGCGCACTTGGCGAAGAATTCGTCCTTGCTCAGGTTGTCCGGCTTGAGGATGTTCAGGTGCAGGTTGCCGTCGCCGATATGGCCGAACCAGACGATCTCGAAATCCGGATAGTGTTCACCGACGATGCGGTCGATGTCGTGGAGGAAGGCCGGCACCTTCGACACGGTTACCGAGATGTCGTTCTTGTACGGAGTCCAGTGGCTGATGGTCTCGGAGATGTACTCGCGCAGTTTCCACAGGTTCTGCAATTGCTGCTCGCTCTGGCTCATCACGCCGTCGAGCACCCAGCCCTGCTCGACGCAATGTTCGAAAGTGGCCAGGGCGGCCTCGGCCACCTCTTCGGTGGTGGCCTCGAATTCCAGCAGGGCATAGAAGGGGCATTCGGTCTCGAACGGCGCCGGCACATCGCCGCGGCCGAGCACCTTGGCCAGGGCCTTGTCGGAGAAGAACTCGAAGGCGGTCAGGTCCAGCTTGCCCTGGAAGGCATGCAGCACCGGCATGATCGAGTCGACATCGGTCGCACCCAGGACCATGGCGGTGAGGTTCTGCGGCGCGCGATCCAGGCGCATGGTGGCTTCCACCACGAAACCCAGGGTGCCTTCGGCGCCGATGAACAGCTGGCGCAGGTCGTAGCCGGTGGCGTTCTTGATCAGGTCGCGGTTCAGCTCCAGCAGTTCGCCGGTGCCGGTGACCACCTTGAGCCCGGCGACCCAGTTGCGGGTCATGCCGTAGCGAATCACCTTGATCCCGCCGGCATTGGTGCCGATGTTGCCGCCCAACTGGCTGGAGCCGCTGGAGGCGAAGTCCACCGGGTAGTACAGGCCCTTGTCCTCGGCGAACAGCTGCAGCTGTTTGGTCACCACGCCGGGCTGGCACACCGCAGTGCGGTCGAACTCGTTGAAGGCAAGAATCTGGTTCATATAGTCGAACGCGACTACGACCTCCCCGTTGGCCGCGACGGCGGCGGCCGACAGGCCGGTACGGCCACCGGACGGCACCAGGGCGACCTTGTGCTGATTGGCCCAGCGCACGATCGCCTGGACCTGTTCGATGCTCTTGGGAAACACGATGGCGGTCGGCGCCGGGGCGAAATGCTTGGTCCAGTCCTTGCCGTAGGCCTCGAGGGAATCGGCGTCGGTCAGCACCTTGCCGGGCTCAACCAGGGTCTTCAGCTCTTCGATCAGGGCAGCAGTGGTCATCAAGTGAACTCTCAAACGATTCATGGTCGCCCTGAGAACCATTCAGGTCGCAACCGAGCATGGAAAAAGGAGATCATGCTAGCATACGCCTCCCGCGAATCGTGCCCCTCGCGCCGATTTGCCGGGTCCGGTCAGCACTGCCGCTGACGCCTCTCCTGACACTATTTGTGGGACAACAGGTACTCCGATGAGCAAGACCTCTCTCGACAAGAGCAAGATCAAGTTCCTTCTTCTCGAAGGCGTCCACCAGAATGCCGTGGACACCCTGAAGGCTGCCGGCTACACCAACATCGAGTACCTGACCGGCTCACTGCCGGAAGCCGAGCTCAAGGAAAGGATCGCCGATGCCCACTTCATCGGCATCCGCTCGCGCACCCAGCTGACCGCCGAGATCTTCGACTGTGCCAGCAAGCTGGTGGCCGTCGGCTGCTTCTGCATCGGCACCAACCAGGTCGACCTGGACGCCGCCCGCGAGCGCGGTATCGCCGTGTTCAACGCGCCCTACTCGAACACCCGCTCGGTGGCCGAACTGGTGCTGGCCGAAGCCATCCTGCTGCTGCGCGGGATTCCCGAGAAGAACGCCTCCTGCCACCGTGGCGGCTGGATCAAGAGCGCGGCCAACTCCTTCGAGATCCGCGGCAAGAAGCTCGGCATCGTCGGCTACGGCTCGATCGGCACCCAGCTGTCGGTGATGGCCGAAGCGCTGGGCATGCAGGTGTACTTCTATGACACCGTGACCAAGCTGCCACTGGGCAACGCCACCCAGATCGGCAACCTGCACGAACTGCTGGGCCTGTGCGACATCGTCTCGCTGCACGTGCCCGAGCTGCCCTCCACCCAGTGGATGATCGGCGAACGGGAGATCCGTGCGATGAAGAAGGGCGGCATCCTGATCAACGCCGCCCGCGGCACCGTGGTCGAGCTGGAGCACCTGGCCGCGGCGATCAAGGACGAGCACCTGATCGGCGCCGCCATCGACGTGTTCCCGGTCGAGCCGCGGGCCAACAATGAGGAATTCGAGAGCCCGCTGCGCGGCCTCGACCGGGTGATCCTGACCCCGCACATCGGCGGTTCCACCGCCGAGGCCCAGGCCAACATCGGCCTGGAAGTGGCGGAGAAGCTGGTCAAGTACAGCGACAACGGCACCTCGGTGTCTTCGGTCAACTTCCCCGAGGTGGCCCTGCCGTCGCATCCGGGCAAGCACCGCCTGCTGCACATCCACGCCAACGTGCCGGGCGTGATGAGCGAGATCAACAAGGTGTTCGCCGACAACGACATCAACATCTCCGGCCAGTACCTGCAGACCAACGACAAGGTCGGCTACGTGGTGATCGACGTCGATGCCGACTACTCAGACCTGGCCCTGGAGAAGCTCCAGCAGGTCCACGGCACGATCCGCAGCCGCGTGCTGTTCTAAGGGCGCACCGGCGGGACACGGAGGGAGGCGCAGGCCTCCCTTTTTCATGCGCGCCTTGCCGGCCCGACTAAGCTGCAAGGGACCAGGCGCTCAAGGGTAGCCCATGCAAGACTCCCCGCTCATGCTGATCAACACCGCCAGCACCCTGGCGCTGGCCATAGTGGCGCTCTGGCTGGGTTATCGGATCAACCACAGGATCGGCCTGCTCAACCGCTTCAATATTCCGCCCGCGGTCAGCGGCGGCTTGCTGATCAGCACGCTGGTGGCGCTGCTGGAATGGGCCAGCGGCTGGCAGATCCGCTTCGACCTGCAACTGCGCGACCTGCTGCTGATCGGCTTCTTCAGCACCGTCGGCCTCTCGGCCCGGCTGCGTCAGATGCTCGAGGGCGGCAAGGCGCTAGCGATCCTGCTGGGCCTGGCCGTGCTGTTCCTGTTGTTCCAGAACCTCACCGGCACGGCGCTGGCCATGCTCGCCGGGGAAAGCCCGCTGTACGGCCTGATTGGCGGCAGCATTTCCCTGGCCGGCGGCCACGGCACCGCGCTGACCTGGGGCAAGCTGTTCGAGGAGCACTTCGGCCTGGCCAATGCCAGCACCCTGGGCATGACCTTCGCCACGGCCGGATTGATCAGCGGCGGGCTGATCGGCGGCCCGGTCGCGGCCTTCCTGATCCGCCGGCACCGACTGTCGCCGGCCCGCCAGGAGCCCGAGCTGCCGCACATCGAGGTCGGCAAGCGCACCACCTACCTGATCGACCTCAACAGCCTGCTGACCGCGGTGCTGCTGATGGCCTTGTGCTTCGCCCTGGGCGCGGCCGTGTACGACTGGCTCGCCGCGCTGGGCACGCGCCTGCCAGCCTTTCTGACCGCCATGTTCCTCGGCATCCTGCTGAGCAACGGTCTGGAGCTGTGCAAGGTCGAAGTGGATCAACGGCCCATCCAGCTGATGGGCGAACTGAGCCTGCAGCTGTTTCTCGGCATGAGCCTGATCAGCCTGCCGCTGCTGTCGCTGCAGGGCGCGCTGGGCATGATCAGCCTGGTGATGCTGATCCAGGCCGTGGTGATCGCCCTGTTCAGCGTATGGCTGATCTTCCCCCTGCTCGGGCGCGACTACGACGCGGCCTGTATCAGCGCCGGCTTTATCGGCATGGGCCTGGGCGCCACACCGGTGGGCATCGCCAACATGAATGCGGTAACCGGCCGCTTCGGCCCCAGCCCCAAGGCCTACCTGGTGATACCCCTGCTCGGCGCCTTCTTCATCGACATCGCCAACGCCACCCTGGTGCAGACGCTGCTGGGTCTCGGCTGGTTCGGCGGCGCCGGCTGAATACGCCTGCGCAGGCAGGCTGCGCCGCTGCAGCAGCGCCGCGACAACCGGGCTACTGCACGGTAATGCTGATCTTCTGCGACATCACCGGCGGATCGAACGGCACATGGTTCTTGTCGCCGACCAGCAGCTGCAGGCTGTGCTGGCCCGGCGCCAGGCTCAGTTCGGTCTCGGTCTGGCCCTTGCCGAAATGGCGGATGTTGTCGGTGGCCGGCAGCGGCATGTCCATGGCCGGCAATTCGGCGACATCCACCAGCAGATGGTGGTGGCCGGTGGCGGGCGCATCCGTGCCGGCCGGTGCCACGCCCATGCCCTTGAGGCCGAACTTGACGGTGAAACTCTGCCCCACGCTGGCGCCGTCGGCCGGTTCGATAAAGTACACCTGCGCGCCTTCCGGCGCGGGGGTGCGCGGCATTTCCGCCCAGGCCGAAGCGAGGGGCGCGAGCAGCGCGGCGAACAGACCAAGACGGGCGAGCACGGGATTCATGGCGGATACCTCAAAGCAAGACGAGAAGCTATGACTCTAGTCCAGTGACGCGCCCTCGCCCGCCACCTCGTCTAGCACGGCCAGTGCGCAAGCCGCCTCGGTCAGCTGTTCCTCGTTGAAGACCCGTACCCCGGCGCGCCGCAGGGCCGCCGCGGTGACCCCCTCGCCAGCGACCCGGGTGCCGGTGAAACTGCCGTCGTAGTTCTCCAGGTTGCCGCAGGAGGGGCTGCGCGCCTTGAGCACGGCCAGGCGGATGCCGTGCCGGCGAACCAGCGCCAGCGCCTGCTCGGCACCGGCGACGAAGGCGGCGCTGACCTCGGCGCCGTCGGCGCACAGCACCGGCCGCTCGCCATCGAGCACCAGGCCGCCCTGGCCACCGGGAATCTCCGCCGGTGGGCGTGGCGTCGGCAAGCCGCCGGCCACCTCGGGGCACAGGGCGACCACCCGCCCCTCGGCCTGCCAGCGCTCGAGCAGGCCGAACGGGCCGTGGGCACCGCCGTCGTAACGCACCCGGTGGCCCAGCAGGCAACGACTGACCAGGATTTTCTGCATGAGATGCGACTCCAGTTCGAATCGCTCGACCCTAAATGCCCTGGCGGATAAGCACAAGCCAGCGGTCCGGGCGAGACCCGTGCAGCGCTTCCCTGCGCCGTCGGCGGTCCTAGGCCGCCGCCTTGGCCCCGGCATAGGAGGGCCGGGCGAAGATCCGCCGAACCATGGGTTCGAAGGCCTCCAGCGGCAGGGTATCGTAGTCGGGATCGAAGGCCGCCTGATCCCACCGCTCGCAGAAGCGCGTGGTGCGCTCGAAGGCCGGATGGTCGCGGTACTTGTCGCGCTCATGGCGGTCGCGGCCCAGGTGATGGAAGAAGTAGTAGCCCTGGAAGATGGCATGCTTGGCCAGCATCCAGTGGTTCTCCGCCGAGATATAGGGCTTGAGGATGGCCGCGGCCAGCTCGCCATGATTGTAGGGGGCCAGGTCATCGCCGATGTCGTGCAGCAGGGCGCAGACCACCGTTTCCTCGTCTTCACCATCGCGCAGCGCGCGGGTGGCCGCCTGCAGGGAGTGCTCGTAGCGGTCGACCGGAAAGCCCAGGGCATTGCCCTTGAGCGTCTGCAGATGGGCCAGGACGCGATCGGCCAGGCCCCGTTCGTATTCGTCGCAGTGCTTTTCGATGGCCAGCCAGTCCTCGGCGCGGGCCTCGGTGAAACAGGTGAAGGTAGGTGCAGGCATTGGCGTACTCCTTGGTGGTTTAGTCGGCATAGTCGGGCTCCTCCTGATCGAGGATGCGCTTGAGTTCGGTGAAATGGAGCTGGGCCAGGTCCGGGTACTCCAGCCACTGCTTACAGGTCTTCTCGGCGATGGCGTGCGGCACCCGCTTCAGCGGCCGTCCGCTGGACATGGCCAGGATCTGGGTTTCGCAGGCCTTCTCGAGGAAATACAGTTCATCGAAGGCCGCGGCGACGCTGGCGCCTGCCACGGTGACGCCGTGATTGCCCATGAACAGCACCGGCTTGTCGCCCAGCGCCGCGCACAGGCGCGCCCCTTCGTCGCTCGCCAGGGCCATGCCGGCGAAATCCTCGTCGTAGGCGATGCGCCCATGGAACCGCAGGGCGTTCTGGCTGATCGGCTCCAGGCGCCCGCCCTCGATGCAGGCCAGCGCCGTGGCATAGGGCATGTGGGTATGCAGGATGCAGCGTGCCTGCGGCACGCCGCGGTGAATGGCCGAATGGATGTGAAAGGCGGTGGGATCGACGGCGCCTGCGCCCTCGAGCACGCGCCCGTCGGCATCGACCACCAACAGTTCGCTGGCGCGCACCCTGGAAAAATGCCGCCCGCGCGGCTGGATCAGGAAACGCGAGCCGTCCTCGGTCAGGGCCAGGCTGAAGTGATTGGCCACCGCCTCATGGAAGCCGAGCCGGGCGGCCCAGCGAAATGCCGCGGCGAGATCGATACGCGCTTGCGTGACATGCTCGTGCATGGGTTGCTCCCCCTGTGAGTCGTGCAGTGAATGGCCGGACCGGCGGCCTTCGCCGCCAGCCCGCGTCGGTTGCTAGTCGGTCTCGGCCAGCCAGGCGTTGATCTGGTCCGGGTGGGCGCTGACCCAGGCCTTGGCCACGGCCATGGGCGCTTCCTTGTCACGACCGATCTTGAGGATCCACTGGTTGATCACCTGCGGGTCGAAGCTCACCCGCTTGAGAAATTTCGCCACCCTGGGCGAGCGCTGCTCGAGGGATTTGGAGTAGGCCACGTAGACGGTGCCGTCCTGCCAGCCGCACTTGACCTCGCTCTTGGCCAGCCAGTCGCTGCTCGAGGTATCGGCCATGTTCCAGCAGCCCTGGGGGTTGTACTGCGGATCGTCCTTCTTGCTGTCCATGGCATAGCCGTCGAACTTGGGTTCCTTGAGCTGACGCAGGTCGTATTCGGCGAAGATCCACTCCGGCGCCCAGTAGTAGAAGAGGATGCCCACTTCCTTGCGGAAGGCCTTCTTCAGGTAGCCCTTGAAGATCGCATCGGGGATCTCTAGCGCCTTGAAGTGCTGGTCGTAGCCAAAGCTCTTGGCCTTGACCAATTCGGCCTTGGTCGAATCCCAGCTCGGATCGCCCGGCCAGAGGTCGCCCTTGCCGTCGCCGTCCTGATCGAACAGCTTGGCCACCTCGGGGTCGGCCAGCTGTTCGATCGAGGTGATGCCGTACTTGTCCTGAATGTAGCCGGGGATGAACAGGCCCTGAGTCCCGGTGTAGGGGTGCTCGTTGACCACCACGCTCTCCCTGGAGCCCGGCGCGATGTACTTCTGCCACTGCTCGCCGTGCTGCGGCATCCACAGATCGGGGAGCACATCGACGCTGCCGCGGCCCTTGTCCATGCTCATGAACATCAGCGGCTGATCGACGGCGACTATCCTCACGTCGACCCCCAGGCGTTCCTCCATGACCAGCTTGAGTACCGACTGAATGCCGCGGGCGCCGTCCCAGGACAGCTCGCCGATGCTGATGGTTTCCTTCGCCACGGCACTGGTGCCGACGGCCAGGGCCGAAGCCAGAAGCAGGGATTTCACTGCAGTCTTTAACATTGCCTATACCTCTTGTTGTTGTAGTGCACGCCTTGGTTGGAATCGATGACGATCTTGCTTGGCCCTGGCGGGCTCAGCTCTTGCTGCGCCGGCCCTGGACGATGCGGTCCAGAACCATGGCGCTGAGGACGATGGCGATACCGGCGAGCAGGCCCTTGCCGGTCTCCAGGTGCTGCAGGGAAAACAGCACGTCGTAGCCCAGGCCGCCGGCGCCGATCAGCGCGGCCACCACCACCATGGACAGGCTCATCATGATGGCCTGGTTGACCCCGGTCATGATCGAGGGCACCGCCAGCGGCAGCTCCGCCTTGAACAGGATCTGCCGGGGGCTGGCGCCGAAGGAGAGCATCGCCTCCTTGACGGCCTCGGGTACCTGCAGAATGCCCAGGGTGGTCAGGCGGATCATCGGCGGCATGGCGAACACCACGGTGGCCAGCACGGCCGGCGGCTTGCCGATGGAGAAGAAGGCGATGGCCGGGATCAGGTAAACGAACGAGGGCATGGTCTGCATCATGTCCAGGATCGGCGTGATCAGCGCATTGGCCCGCCGGCTCTTGGCGCACCAGATGCCGATGGGGGTGCCCAGCAGCAGGCAGATGAACACCGAGGCAGCCACCAGGGCGATGGTGCTCATGGCCTTTTCCCAGAAGCCGAACAGGCCGAGATAGAGCAGCGACGCGGCGGTGAAGATCAGCACCCGTGAGCCGGCCAGGCGCCAGGCCAACAGCAGCACGATCAGGGCCATCACCGGCCAGGGCGTGCCGACGAACATCAGCTCCAGGGCATCGAGGATGGCGCGCACGCTCAGGGTAATGACCTCGAACAACCCCTCGAAATTGACCGTCAGCCACTCCACCGCCGCATCGATGACCTCGGCCGTTTGGCTGGCGATGCCCTCGCGAGTCGGAAACTCGGTGACCCATGCCGAGACCGTCGGCGCGCCGAAGCGATAGATGGTCAGCGGGTAGGTGGCGGCCATCAGCAGCGCCCCCTGGGCCACCCGCCAGCTCGACAGACCGTGGCTCAGCCGGCGATCGATGCGCCAGCGCACATAGCGCGCCTGATAGGCGACGTTAGCGCCAAAACCCAGCAGCAGCCGCGCCGCCAGCAGCAGTAGCACGCCGCCGGCCAACAGGCTGGAGGTCGCAGGCTCGCTCCACAGGGCCCGGGCAAGCAGGATCAGCGCCGCCACATCGGCCCCGGCGGCCAGCCAGAACAGCCACCAGAGCCCGCGGGCCGCGGCCCACAGCGGGCCAAGCAGGGTGGCGGCGAGGTTGAACGGCAGCGCCGCCCAGCCCTTCTCGCCCAGCCGCGCGAACGCCTCGGCGTAGTAGTCGGCGGAGCGGTGGGCGAACTCTTGCAAGGGAGCTTGCTGGCGGGTGTCAGTGTGCATGGCTGCTCTCCCCCTGAATGCCGCGCAACAGGTCGCGGGTGGTGACGATACCGACGGCCTGGCCGGCGGCGACGATGAGGATCGGCTTGTCGCCGCACACGGCCAGATCGGTCAGCTGGTCGAGGTCGGCGTCGGGGCCGGCGGTGGGGCAGCCCGCCGGCGGCTCGCCGTGACTGGCGCGGTAGGCGGCGATCGGCTGCATCACGCTGCGGGCGCTGACCAGATGCAGGCGGGAGATGCCCTCGACGAACTCGGCCACATAGTCGTCGGCCGGGGCGGTGATGATCTGCTCCGGGGTGCCGACCTGAACCACCCGCCCGTCCTTCATGATGGCGATGCGATTGCCGATGCGGATGGCCTCGTCCAGGTCGTGGGTGATGAACAGCGTGGTCTTCTTCATCACCGCCGCCAGCTCGAGGAACTGGTCCTGCAGCTGCCGGCGGATCAATGGGTCCAGGGCGCTGAAGGGCTCATCCATCAGCAACACCCGCGGATCGGCGGCCATCGCCCGGGCCAGGCCGACCCGTTGCTGCATGCCGCCGGACAGCTCGCCCGGCATGCGCTCCTCCCAGCCGCTCAGCTGCACCAGGGCCAGCTTGGCCTCGGCCACCTTGATCCGGGTTTCCTTGTCGACCCCGCGCAGCTCCAGGCTCAGGGCGACGTTGTCGCGCACCGTCAGGTGCGGCAACAGGGCGGTGTGCTGGAACACCATGCCGATCTTCTCGGCACGCACCTGACGCAGCGCCTCGGCGCCCAGCTGGTTGATGTCGCCGCCGTCGATGAGGATTTCGCCGGCGGTGGGCTCGATCAGGCGGTTGATATGCCGCACCAAGGTCGACTTGCCCGAGCCCGACAGGCCCATGATGCAGAAGATCTCACCCTCGGCCACGCTGAAGCTGGCATCGGCCACCCCCACCACGCAGCCGTAACGCTCACGCACCTGATCCTTGTCCAGTCCCTCGGTGCGGATCGCGGCCAATGCCTCGTCGGCCCGCGAACCGAAAATCTTCCACACATTGCGGCACTCGATGGCCGCCTGCTGGCTACCCGTCATCACGCTTTCCTCTCGGCAACTGGCATGTCGGTCATGCCTTTCTTGTTTTCTGACTCGAGCCCTGCCTGCGGGGCCGGTCTTGGGCGCACGACCTGTCGAGGCCGCGCGTCGCACGCAATCGATAATTCCTGCTTATTCGTCGGAAGTTGAGAACAGGCCGCACACGAGTGCTTTCAACCGCGACTTGTCTGGATTTAAATCTCGATCAGGCGCATTGACAATCAATCAATATTGATCTAATGGATTAGCCACGGTAATCCATAGAGCACAACCATGAGCCAGCGTCTTCCGCCCCTCAATCTCCTGCGCGGCTTCGAGGCCGCCGCCCGCCACCTGAGTTTCACCCGCGCGGCCGAGGAACTGAACGTCACCCAGGCCGCCGTCAGCCACCAGATCAAGCTGCTGGAGGAGCACCTGGGCATGCCCCTGTTCCAGCGCATGATCCGCAAGCTGCGCCTGACCGACGAGGGCCAGACCCTGCTACCGGTGGTGCAGGACGCCTTCGCCCGGATCGCCGACACCCTGGCCACCCTGCGCGCCGACGAGGGCAAGCACACGCTGACGGTCGGCCTGGAGCCCTCCTTCGGCGCCAACTGGGTGTCGCCCCGCCTCGGGCGCTTCTGGGCGCAGCATCCGGGGGTGGACCTGCGCCTGCATCACTCCCGCCATCGGGTCGACTTCGCCCGCGAGGAGCTCGATCTGGCGGTGCGCTGGGGGCGCGACGACTGGCCCAACCTGAGCGCGGAACGGCTGATGGGGCTGGCCTTTACCCCGGTCTGCAGCCCCGCCCTGCTGGAGGGCGCACAACCGCTGCGTACGCCGGCCGATCTGGCCCGGCACACGCTGCTGCACGACTGCGACTACGACGGCTGGCGCCAGTGGCTGACGACGGCGGGGGACCAGGAGATCAAGGCGGAGAGCGGCATCGTCATCGACGACACCAACGTACTGACCCAGGCCGCGATCGACGGTCAGGGCATCGCCCTGTGCGGCCTGGCCCTGGTCACCAACCACCTGGCGGCGGGACGGTTGGTCAGGCCCTTCGCCCACTGCATCGACACCGGGCTGGGCTACTACGTCATCTGCCCGCCGGCCGCGCGCCAGCGCCCGCTGGTCAGGGACTTCATCGACTGGCTACACGCGCAAGCGGCCGTCGACGGCGCCATCGGCGAGTGAGGGAGGGCCGGGACGCGCACTCACAGTGTGGTGCGCCGCCGCTTAGGACAGGCCGGGGCCGCGGCGGCGGAACCAGCCGGTCAGCGACAGGCGTTCGCGGCTGGCCGGCAGCACCTCGTGCGGCATGTCGGCGGAGAGGAACACCAGCAGGCTGCCGGCTTCGGGGAGCACGTCACGGGTGCTGCCGTCGGCCAGGTACAGACGCAATTCGCCGCCCTGGCCGGGCTGCCAGTCCTGATTGAGGTAGAACACCGCCGACACCGTGCGCCGGTCATCGTCGCGGAAACGATCGAGGTGCTTCTGGTAGAAGGCCCCCGGCGGATACAGGGCGAAGTGGCTCTCGTAGTCCTCCAGGCCCAGGTAGAGCCCACGGTTGAGCGCCAGGCGCAGCTCGTCGAGCAGCGCCAGGTAACGATCGCAGGCCGCCGACTGGCCGCGCTCCAGCCACTGGATTCGGTCGCCGCGGATGCCCTCGTTGACCGTCTGGGTGCTGCCGCGACCGATGTTGGCCGGGCTCAAGGCGCCCTGCGCGGCACGCGCGCGGCACTCTTCGGCCAGTTCGAGGGTCAGAGTCTGAGAAGCGAACAGCGGTTGCAGCGACCAGCCGTGTTCGGCCAGGTCGTCGACGATGTTCGCCAGCAACGGGAGAGGGGCGGTATTGGTCATGGCGGCGATTCTAGCAGCCCGTCGGCAAGCCTCACAGGCTCGTCACGGCGGCTCGACAAGCCCGGAACCGCCATCGAGAATAGCCGCCCGCCCGACAGGAGTCTGTATGCGTGCCCTTTGTGTTGTCTTGTTGTCATTGCTGAGCCTGCCGAGCCTGGCCGACACCTACCTGCAGCTGTACCAGAGCGCCGGCTGGCCACAGCAGCGGGCGCACTTTCTCGACGCCCTGAACGCCACCCAGGAGCGCTATCGGGGCAGCCTGCCACCGGCGCTCTACGACGCCCTGGTGAACAACAGCAACCGCCGCTTCGCGCCGCTGGCAATGGATCGGCGCGCCCAGCAGAGCCTGCGCCAGAGCCTGGCCGACCCCGCGCCGGCCCTGGCGTTCTTCCAGTCGCCGCTGGGCCGCAAGGTGGTCGCCGCCGAACTGCTGGCGACCCGCAGCGAGCAACTGGCGCGCTACGCCAACGGCCTGCCGCGCAGCGAGGCCGACGCCACCCGGCGCCTGCTGATCCGCCACCTGGCCCAGGCGCTGCCGGCCGGCGAAGCCGGCGCCGAGGTCAGCCTGGCCCTGGCCGGGGTCGCCGCCGACAGCCTCAGCCAGATGATGCCCGGCCTGTTCGGCGGTGATGCCGCGCAGACGCTGCTGGACAGCCAGCGCCAGCGCCTGGTCGAGCAGATCGCCAGCGACCTGGACAACACCCTGCTGCATGTCTATCGCGAGCTGTCCGATCCGGAGCTGGAGCAGTTCGTCGAGTTCGCCCAGTCCAGCGCCGGCCAGGCCTACTACCAGGCCGCCCTCGCGGCGCTGCGGGCGAGCCTGGCCGTGGGCCAGCCCGCCAGCAGCCTGATGCCGGTCCAGGGCAGCTGAAGGTTCAGTCCAGGCGTTCGCGCAGAAAGTCGAAATAGCGCCGGCGCAAGGCCTCCGACTCGTTGGCCAGGTGATGGCGCGCCTGCGCCAGGCGCAGAATCTCCGGCTCGGCGAACTTGCCCTTGAGCACCTCGAGGTTGTGCGCCCAGTCCACCGTCATGTCCGCCTCACCCTGGACGATCAGCGGGCTGCGCTCGCTGCGCGGCGCCTTCTCGATGCGCGGCACCCACTGGCTCAAGGCACCGACCCAGGCGGTTGGCAGGCTGCGCGGCTGCAAGGGGTCGCCGTGCTCGACGAACTCGACGAACGCCGGATCGTTGGAGTTGTCGCTGAAACGCCGGGGAATCTCACGAACGAACGGCCTGAGCAGGCGGTAACTGAGCTGCGACCAGCCCCAAGCCCGCGGCCGCACCAGCGGCGCCAGGAGAATGGTGCGGCCCACCTCCGGCGCCGGCTGGCCGTTGAGCAGGTAGTCGATCAGGATGGCCCCGCCGGTGCTCTGCCCACACAGGTGCCAAGGCTGCGGCAGCCCCAGGTCGGCGGCCTGCAACAGCGCACCCTGGAGCACCAGCTGGTACTCGGAGAAGTCGTCGATGCTGGCGCGCGCGCCACTGGACAGTCCATGCCCCGGCAGGTCGAACGCCAGCACGGCAAAGCCCATCTGCAGCGCCCACTCGACCACATGGCGGTACAGACCGCTGTGGTCGTAGTAGCCATGCACCAGGATCAGCGTCGCCCGCGGCTGCGCCGGCCACCAGACCTGGGCGGCGATGCGGTAGCCGGCCACCTGGAAGTAGCCCAGACGGAATTGCCGGGCCGGTACCGACTCCAGGCCGTAGAAGCGGAGATAGGCCTGCTCGTGCGCCGACGCCCCGGTTGCCGCGTCCAAGGGTCGCAGGCTGGCACTCAGGTCATCGGGCTGAAAACGTTCTGGCATGGGGCTTTCCAATCATTCGCACAGGCTTTCCGGGCGCTGTCAGCAGCGCCCGGCCAACTGCCAATATTCTGCTGGCGAGCCGGCCATGGCAAGCTATGCCGTCCCCCGCCAGATGCGTCGCCATGCCCCGTCCCAGCCGCAAGACCCTGCTCACCGGCCTGATCGCCCTGCTCTGTTGCGGCGCCCTGCTCGCCGCCTACCAGTGGTTCCAGGCCCGCTACCTGAGGCCCTTCGACGAACGGGCGGCGCTGTTCTCGGGTGCCGAATTGCGCCTGCCCGATGAGCTGGCGGGGCCCGGCCCGATCCGCCTGGTGCATTTCTGGGACCCGGCCTGCCCGTGCAACGTCGGCAACCAGCAGCACCTGGCCGAGCTGTTCGAGCAGTTCGCGCACAAAGGGGTGACCTTCCATGTCGTGCGCAAGCCCGGCAGCACCGCCCCCTTGCCGGCCAGCCTGGGCTCCCTGGAGCCCCTGCCGCAGCTGCCCGGGTCCGACCAGCTGCCGGCCAGCCCGGCCGTGGCCATCTGGGACAGGCAGGGTCAGCTGGCCTATTTCGGCCCCTACAGCGAGGGCCTCACCTGCAATTCGAGCAACAGCTTCATCGAGCCGATACTCGAGGCCCTGGCCGCCGGGCGCACGGTGAACGCCAGCAACACCCTGGCGCTGGGCTGTTTCTGCGACTGGCAGGCCGGCGACGACTGAGCGAAGGGCCCTCAGCGCGCCAGCCAGGCCTGCGGGGTTTGCCCCTGCCAGCGGCGGAACGCCCGGTAGAACGGCGACAGCTCGGCGAAGCCGCAGGCCCGCGCCACGTCGCGAATCGCCTGGCCGGCCTCCAGCAGTTCCAGCGCGCGCAGACGCCGCACCTCGTCGTGCAGGGCGCGAAAGCTGCTGCCCTGCTCGGCCAGCGCCCGCTGCAGCGCCCCGCCGGAGAGGCCCAGCGCCCGCGCACAGGCGACCAGGCTGCAGGCCTGCAGGCCCAGGTTGAGCGCCAGCCAGTAGCGCACCCGGTTGAGCAGCTGGTTCTCGGCCAGTTCGGCCAACTCGCGCTCGGCCTCGGCGCAGAGCAAGGCGAACAGCCGCGGATTGGCGCTGCGCGACGGCCGAGCGAGCAACGCCTGCGGAAACAACAGGGCATCGTGGGCCTGGGCGAAGCGCGGGGTCAGGCCGAGCAGGCGCCGATGCTCGCCGAGGCGGCGCGGCTGAGGATGACGGAATTCGATGGCCGTGAGGCTGAACTCATCGTCGCTGACGCTGGCCAGCATCTTGCGCAGCAGCACCGCCAGGCACTCCATCTGTTGGCGCAGCGAGCCGATGCCACGGTAGTTGAGGTCGATGATCAGCCGCGCGGTCTGCTCGTGCTCCTCCAGGCGTGCGGCGAAGCCGCCGGAAAGGATGTGCTGGAAGCGCACGAAGCACTCCAGCGCCTGGCGCAGGTCGCGACTGGCCAGCAGCAGGTAGCCGACCACATCCATGGGCCGCGGGCGCATGCGTTCGCCCAGGTGCAGGCCGATGTCGGCATCGCCACTGATGCCTTCCAGCGCCTGCCAGAAGCGCGGCGCGTTGTCATGCCCCTCGCGCGCTTCGAGCAGCGGCGGCGCCAGGGGCAGGCCCCGGTAGGCGCGCCTGTAGGTATCGGTCGGGTCCAGGCCGAGATCGGCCAGGGCCTCGTAGAGCAGGCGGCGCAGGGTCGGCGAATGGGTCAGGGCGGCGCTGGCGGGCATGGCTTCTCCATATGATTGACCAAAGACTTGCAGGCCCTGGTGCATTTGGTCAATGCCAGCAGCCGAAACGCTGCGCACAATGCCCGCCACATCACCCTGAGGATGAGCCGATGAAACGCCGCCTGACCGCCCTCGCCCTGATCGTCGCCGCCACCGCCGCCGGCAGCGCCTGGTACCTGCACAGCAAGCAGCCGCAGCGCGCTGGCGAGCGGGTGCTCGAGCACCTGCAGGCTGCGGTCGAGGTGCGCTACGACGAACGCGGCGTACCGCATATCCAGGCCCGGCACGAGATCGATATGTACCGCGCCCTGGGCTTCGTCCACGCCCAGGACCGCCTGTTCCAGATGGAGATGCTGCGCCGCCTGGCTCGCGGCGAGCTGGCCGAGGTCCTGGGCAGCCAACTGGTCGACACCGACCGCCTGTTCCGCACCCTCGGCATCCGCGCCCACGCCGACGCCTATGCGCGCAAACTGGACCTGAACAGCCCGTCCGGGCAGGCCCTGCAGGCCTACCTGGACGGCATCAACCAGTATCAGGCCAAGGGCGCCAGGCCCCTGGAGTTCGACCTGCTGGGCATCGAGCCGCGCCCCTTCACGGTCGCCGACACCCTCAGCGTGGCCGGCTACATGGCCTACAGCTTCGCCGCGGCCTTTCGCACCGAGCCGGTGCTCAGCTATGTGCGCGACCGCCTGGGCGCCGACTACCTGCGGGTGTTCGACCTCGACTGGCGCCCGCAGGGCGTGCTCGACCAGCCGCTGAGCGCCGGCGACTGGCGCGACCTGGGCGCGCTGGCCAGCCTCAGCCACCGGGCGCTGAGCGATGCCGGCCTGCCGCAGTTCGAGGGCAGCAACGCCTGGGCGGTATCCGGCAGCCGCACCGCCAGCGGCAAGCCGCTGCTGGCTGGCGACCCGCACATCCGCTTCGCCGTGCCGGCGGTGTGGTACGAGGCGCAGCTGAGCTACCCGGGCTTCGAGCTGTACGGCCACCATCAGGCGCTCAACCCGGTCGCCTCGCTGGGGCACAACCGCGACTTCGCCTGGAGCCTGACCATGTTCCAGAACGACGACGTCGACCTGATCGCCGAGCGGCTCAACCCGGACAACCCCGAGCAGGTCTGGTACCGCGGCCAGTGGGTCGACCTGCAGCGCCGCGAGGAAGTCATCCGGGTCAAGGACGCCGAGCCCGTCACCCTGACCCTGCGCCGCTCGCCCCATGGCCCGCTGATCAACGAGGCCCTCGGCGCCACCGCCGGGCAGACGCCGATCGCCCTGTGGTGGGCCTTCCTCGAGACCGACAACCCGATCCTCGAGGGCTTCTATCGGCTCAACCGCGCCGACAGCCTGGCCAAGGCGCGCGCCGCGGTGGAGAAGATCGAGGCACCGGGGCTCAACGTGGTCTGGGCCAACGCCGCCGGCGACATCGGCTGGTGGGCGGCGGCCAAGCTGCCGCGGCGCCCGGCCGGGGTCAACCCGAGCTTCATTCTCGACGGCGCCGGCGGCGAGGCCGAGAAGGACGGTTTCTATCCGTTCAGCGCCAATCCCCAGGAGGAGAACCCGCCACGCGGCTATATCGTCTCGGCCAACTTCCAGCCGCAATCGCCCAGCGGCCTGGCGATTCCCGGCTACTACAACCTGCCGGACCGCGGCCAGCGCCTGGACCAGCGCCTGGCCGACGCCTCGGTGAAGTGGGACCTGGAAAACAGCCAGGCCCTGCAGCTCGACCCCGGCAGCGGCTACGCCCAGCGCCTGCTGGCGCCGATTCTCGACGATCTGCGCGGCGCCGCGGCGAACCCGCGCGAGCGCGACCTAGTCGAGCAGCTGGCCGGCTGGAACGGCGACCACAGCCTGGATTCGACCGCCGCCAGCCTGTTCAACCAGCTGCTCTACCAGCTGAGCGAAAAGGCCATGGCCGATGAACTCGACCCGGCCTTCTATGACAACCTGCTGTCCACCCGCGTACTCGACAGCGCCTTGCCGCGGCTGTGCGCCGACCGCACCTCGCCCTGGTGGGACGACCGTCGCACCGAGGCGGTGGAGCGTCGCGCGGATATCGTGCGCGCCGCCTGGCAGGCGAGCATCGCCCAACTCAGCAGCAGCCTCGGCGAGAACCCGGCCGCGTGGCGCTGGGGAGCGCTGCACAGCCTCACCCACGGCCACCCGCTGGGGCGCCAGCAGCCGCTGAGCTGGCTGCTCAACGTCGGCCCCTTCGCCGCCCCCGGCGGCCACGAGACGCCGAACAACCTGTCGCACAAGCTCGGTGCGGCGCCCTGGTCGGTGGTCTACGGCCCCTCGACCCGGCGCCTGATCGACCTCGCCGATGCCAGCACGGCGCTGGGCAGCAACCCGGTGGGACAGAGCGGCGTGCCCTTCGACGCGCACTACAGCGACCAGGCCGAAGCTTATATTGCCGGGCGCTACCAGCCACAGCACCTGGACCCGGCGGATGTGGCGGCGCACACCCGCAGCACCCTGCGGTTGCTGCCGCCCCGGCAGGCGCAATAGCGCCCAGGCCCCGCTGCGGCGGCGCGCCGGGGGGGCACAAGAGACGTCAAAGGGCAGACCCGCCGCCGGCTCGCGACGGGGAAGCCGGGCGCCAGGGCAACCCCGGCGCCCGGCCCGGCGACAGCTAGCGGCCGCGCTGCGCCGCGCTGCGTCGGCAGGCTTGGCCGAATGCCTCGAACAGGCGAATGGAGTGGGGGTTCTGCGCCGCCAGCCATTCGGGGTGCCACTGCACGCCGAGGGTGAATTGCGGCAGGTCCGGGGCATGGATGGCTTCGATCACGCCGTCTTCAGCATGGGCCAGCGCCTGCAGGCCCTCGCCCAGGGTGCCGATGCCCTGTCCGTGCAGCGAGTTGACCGGGATTTCCTCCTGCCCCAGCAATTCGGCCAGCCAGGTATTGGGCACCAGGCGCACGCTGTGGCGGTCGGCGTATTGCTCGGCCGGCGGCGTGCTGCTGTCTTCGCGATGATCGTTGAACCCCTCGACCGCATAGAGCTTCTGGTGGATGTCGCCACCGAAGGCGATGTTCATCTCCTGCATGCCACGGCAGATGCCGAAGATCGGCAGCCCGCGCTGCACGGCCGCCTTGATCAGCGGCAGGTCGAACAGGTCGCGATCGCGGTCCTGGGCCTTGTCCGGGGTGAGGTTGTCCTGGCCGTAGAGGCTCGGATCGATATTGCTGCCGGCGCCGGTCAGGTACACGCCGTCGGCCAGGGAAAGGTATTGCTCGAGATCGGCGGTGCCGAAGCAGGTCGGAACCAGCAGCGGGACGCAGCCGGAGAACTCGACCAGCGGGGCCATGTACTTGTGGGTCATCACTTGGTACTCATGGCCCTTGCGCTCTTGCATGCCCATGGACATCAGGACGACGGGCTTGCGGGGATTGCTCTGGGTATTGCCAGTGTTGTTGTTGGACATAAATCACCTTGGGGCAGGCTGGGGCCTGCCGTTTTTTTTGCAGGCGGCGTCCACATGGCCTGGAGGCCGCCTGTTGGTACCGGAATTGCCGCCCGCGCAAGCGACTGCGGCGGCGCTGATGCGCGCTGCTGGCAGGCGGGCAAAACCAGGAGCCAGTGTGCCTCGGCCGTAAAATATGTCAAACAAAATGGTTCATTTTGTTAAAGATATCGGACCAACGCTTCGCCCCTATCGGCCCACACACGCCGAACGCGGGGCACAAAAAAGGGTCACCGCGGTGACCCTTTTTCGTTCTTTGGCGACTGAGCACATCAGGCCGTGGCGTGCACCTGTGAGGGGTCGCGACGGCTGTCGGGGCCCTTCATCTGCGCCGCGCCGGTGGTCTCATCCATGGCCTGCTGGATGGCCTTCTTGCGTCTGTCTTCGGCACGCCGGGTGAAGAACCAGATGAGGAAGGTCATCAGCGACACCGACAACAGGATCAGACTGGCTACCGCGTTGATTTCCGGCTTAACCCCCAGGCGCACGGCGGAGAAGATCTCCATCGGCAGGGTGGTGGAGCCGGGGCCCGACACGAAGCTGGCCAGCACCAGGTCGTCCAGCGACAGGGCGAAGGACATCATGCCACCCGCCGCCAGGGACGGTGCGATCATCGGCACGGTGATCAGGAAGAACACCTTCCACGGCTTGGCGCCCAGGTCCATGGCCGCCTCCTCGATCGACAGGTCCAGTTCACGCAGGCGCGAGGACACCACCACCGACACATAGGCGGTGCAGAAGGTGGTGTGGGCGATCCAGATGGTGACGATGCCGCGCTCGGCCGGCCAGCCGATCAGCTGGGCCATGGCCACGAACAGCAGCAGCAACGACAGACCGGTGATCACCTCGGGCATCACCAGCGGTGCGGTGACCAGGCCACCGAACATGGTACGCCCCTTGAAGCGGGTCACCCGGGTCAGCACGAAGGCCGCCATGGTCCCCAGTGCCACCGCCGCCACCGCCGTGTACAGGGCGATTTCCAGCGAACGTGCCACCGCGTTCATCAGCTGGGTATTGTCGAGCAGGCCGACGTACCACTTCAGCGACCAACCGCCCCAGACCGTCACCAGGCGCGAGCCGTTGAAGGAGTAGATCACCAGGATCAACATCGGCAGGTAGATGAACAACAGGCCGACCCACAGCATGATGGTCGAGAAACTGTAACGCTTCATGCTCTGCCCTCCATTTCTTTCGCTTGGTTACGGTTGAACAGGATGATCGGCACGATCAGGATCGCCAGCATCACTACCGCCAGGGCGGACGCCACCGGCCAGTCGCGGTTGTTGAAGAATTCCTGCCACAGCACCTTGCCGATCATCAGGGTCTCCGGACCGCCGAGCAGTTCCGGGATCACGAACTCGCCCACCGCCGGGATGAACACCAGCATGCAGCCGGCGATGATGCCGTTCTTCGACAGCGGCACGGTGATCTTCCAGAAGCTGTTGAAGTTGCTCGAGCCGAGGTCGGACGCCGCCTCCAGCAGGCTCTGGTCATGCTTGACCAGGTTGGCGTAGAGCGGCAGGACCATGAACGGCAGGTAGGAGTAGACGATGCCGATATAGACCGCGAGGTTGGTGTTGAGGATGCGCAGCGGCTCGTCGATCAACCCCAGGCTCTGCAGGAAGCCGTTGAGCAGGCCGTTGTTGCTGAGGATGCCCATCCAGGCATACACACGGATCAGGATGGCCGTCCAGGTCGGCATCATGATCAGCAGCAGGAACACCGTCTGCATCTCCTTGTCGGCACGGGCGATGGCGTAGGCCATCGGATAGCCGAGTAGCAGGCACAGCAGGGTGCTGATCAGGGCCATCTTCATCGAGCCGAGGTAGGCGGCCAGGTACAGCTCGTCCTCACTGAGGAAGATGTAGTTGCCGAGGTTGAGCACGACCGACAGTTGCTGATCGGCCCAGTTGTAGATCTCCGTATAGGGTGGGATGGCCACGTCTGCTTCGGCGAAGCTGATCTTCAGGACGATGATGAAGGGCAGCAGGAAGAACAGGAACAGCCAGACGAAGGGCACGCCAATCACGAAGTGACGGCCCCTGGGTAGACGACGACTGATGCTTCGGGAAATGTTCATGAGCGCAATGCCACCCCGCTGTCGTCCTCCCACCAGACGTAGACCTGGTCATCCCAGGTAGGCCGGCTGCCCCGGCGCTCGGCGTTGGCGACGAAGGACTGGACGATCTTGCCGCTGGGCAGCTCGACGTAGAACACCGAATGACCGCCCAGGTAGGCGATGTCGTGCACGGTGCCGCGCGACCAGTTGTACTCGTGACCCGGCTGCTCGGTGGTGACCAGCAGCTTCTCCGGGCGAATCGCGTAGGTGATGCTCTTGTCCTGCACCGAGGTGCTGACGCCGTGGCCGACGAAGATGTTGCGTTCCAGGTCCGGGCTGTCGATCAGGGCATGGCCTTCCATGTCCTCGACCACCTGGCCGTCGAACAGGTTGACGTTGCCGATGAACTCGCACACCAGGCGGCTGGTCGGGGTCTCGTAGATGTCGATCGGGCTGCCTATCTGGGCGATCCAGCCCAGGTGCATGATGGCGATGCGCTGGGCCATGGTCATGGCCTCTTCCTGGTCGTGGGTCACCATCACGCAGGTCACCCCGACCCGCTCGATGATCTCCACCAGCTCCAGCTGCATCTGCGAGCGCAGCTTCTTGTCCAGGGCGCCCATCGGCTCGTCGAGCAGCAACAGCTTGGGCCGCTTGGCCAGCGAGCGGGCCAGGGCCACGCGCTGACGCTGGCCACCGGAGAGCTGGTGCGGCTTGCGCCTGGCGTACTGGGTCATGTGCACCAGCTTGAGCATCTCCTCGACCCGGGCGTCGATCTCGGCCTTGGGCATGCGGTCCTGCTTGAGGCCGAAGGCGATGTTGTCGGCCACGCTCATGTGCGGGAACAGGGCGTAGGACTGGAACATCATGTTGATCGGCCGCTCGTAGGGCGGCAGGTCGGTGATGTCCTCGCCGTCGAGGAAGATCCGCCCATCGGTTGGCCGTTCGAAGCCGGCGAGCATGCGCAGCAGGGTCGACTTGCCCGAGCCCGAGCCACCCAGCAGGGCGAAGATCTCGCCCTTGTTGATGGTCAGCGACACGTCGTCGACCGCAATGGTTTCGTCGAACTTCTTCGTTACACGCTCGATCTTGACCAACACCTCTTTGGGTTGCTGATCGCCTTCGAGGACCTTTTTATAGGCACTGGAAGCAACTGCCATTACCAAAACTCCCGCAAAAGTAGCGCCCTTCCACCGTGGTCGGGCGTTTGGAATTACTGGCCTGGTCTGCCCCGTATCCAGCTTCGGGTCAGCGGCCTTGTAGCGTGGTCGGCAACTCCGCCGAGATAAACAACTTGTCCAGAACCGCTGGTGACGGGCTCGCTGCCACGTCGTTGCGTACGGCCCGACCCGGCGAAGGATCGGCGTCGCGGAACTAATCGTTGGTCGGGGCCTTCTGGGCCTCACATCGACCTTGGCAAGCGCCTGGGAACGACCGCAGCACCTGGCGGGCAATGGCCGCTTGCGCCCTGATAGGCGGCCCAGCTGCAAGAGGGCTGCTTGCCTATCGAAAGAGACTGCTGGCGGTCAACCGTTCACCGCCAGCCCGTGGGCGCGGCAATCGACGCTCGATCTCGCGGCGGTGCCCGTGGGCGCAGGGGGTACCGGCGCGTGGCCGGGCGGACAGATTGAACTACGCATGCAGACTTCCTTCTTGTTGTTAGGGTTTCTGGCGGGCGGGCCCGCCAGAAACAGGGTGACGCGGTGTCGCCTTACTGGCCGGACTTCACCTTGGTCCAGCTACGAGTGATTGCCCGCTGAACCTTGGGGTTCAGCTCCTTGAAGGTGTAGAGCTTCTTCGAGGCTTCCTCGGTCGGGTAGATGCCCGGGTTGTTGCGGATTTCCTCGTCGACCAGCGGCGTGGCGGCGCTGTTGCCGTTCGGATAGGCGACGTAGTTGGAGATCGGCGCAATCACTTCCGGGGTGAGGATGTAGTTGAGGAAGGCGTGGGCCTCGTCGACGTGCTTGGAGTCGGCCGGGATCGCCATCATGTCGAAGAAGGACGCGGCGCCTTCCTTGGGAATGGCATAGGCGACCGGTACGTCGTTCTTCGCTTCCTCGGCACGGGCCTGCGCCTGGAACACGTCGCCGGACCAGCCCAGGGCCACGCAGATGTTGCCGTTGGCCAGGTCGGAGATGTACTTGGAGGAGTGGAAGTAGGTGACGTACGGACGAATCGTCAGCAGCAGCTTTTCAGCCTTCTTCACGTCGTCGACGCTGGTCGGGTTCGGGCTCAGACCCTGGTAGTGCAGGGCGGCGGCATAGACCTCATCCGGCGCATCGAGCATGGAAACACCACAGGACTTGAGCTTTTCCATGTTCTCCGGCTTGAACATCACGTCCCAGGAATCGATCTTGTCGACGCCCAGCGCCGCCTTGACCTTCTCCGGGTTGTAGCCGATGCCGGTGGTGCCCCACAGGTAAGGGAAGGCGTACTGGTTGCCCGGGTCGGCATTCTCCAGGGCCTTCATCAGGTCAGGGTTGAGGTTCTTCCAGTTCGGCAGCTTGGACTTGTCCAGCTTCTGGAAGACCCCGGCCTTGATCTGCTTGGCCAGGAACTGGTTGGACGGCACCACCACGTCGTAGCCCGAGCCACCGGAAAGCAGCTTGGCTTCCAGGGTTTCGTTGCTGTCGAAGACGTCGTAGACGACCTTGATGCCGGTTGCCTTCTCGAAGTTCTCGATGGTGTCTTCGGCGATGTAGTCCGACCAGTTATACACGTGCAGCACTTTCTCCTCGGCCTGCACGGCACCAGCGAAGGCGCTCGCCAAGGACAACGCGAGAAGGGTTTTGCCGAATAGTTTCATGCGTACAGCTCCTGTTGTTGTAGAAGTTATCCGGTGGGTGCACAGCCTGGCTGTCGCTCCTGCCGGTGGGCCAGGCCTGCGCACTGATGCAGTCTGGCAATGTCGCAGCACTCTTTACAACTTCCAGGCATAACTGCCTGGCAAAACTTGCAACCCCCGTGCCTTACCCGAGTACTTCGGCGGCGGTCAGGTCGAGGCACTGGCGGGCCTTGGCCACCAACTCGTCGATCTCGGCCTTGTTGATCACCAGCGGCGGCGAAATGATCATGGTGTCGCCCACCGCGCGCATGATCAGGCCGTTGTTGAAGCAGTGACCGCGGCAGACCATGCCCACGCTCAGCTCGCTGGGGAAACGCTCGCGGGTCGCCTTGTCCTTCACCAGCTCGATCGCCCCGAGCATGCCCACGCCGCGCACCTCGCCCACCAGCGGGTGGTCGGCCAGCTCGCGCAGGCGTTGCTGCAAATAGGGTGCCGTTTCAGTCTTGACCCGCTCGACGATCTTTTCCTCGCGCAGGATGCGCAGGTTCTCCAGGGCCACCGCCGCCGCCACCGGATGCCCGGAGTAGGTGAAGCCGTGGTTGAAGTCGCCGCCCTGGTTGAGCACCTCGACGATCTCGTCACGTACGATCAGGCCGCCCATGGGCACGTAGCCGCTGGTCAGGCCCTTGGCGATGGTCATCATGTCCGGCGCGTTGCCGTAGAAGTCGCTGCCGAACCACTCGCCGGTGCGGCCGAAACCGCAGATCACCTCGTCGGCCACAAACAAGATGTCGTACTTGGCGAGAATCTCGCGGATCCGCGGCCAGTAGCTGTCAGGCGGGATGATCACGCCACCGGCGCCCTGGATCGGCTCGGCGATAAAGGCGGCGACCTTGTCGACCCCGACTTCGAGGATCTTCTGCTCCAGCTGATTGGCGGCCCAGACGCCGAACTCTTCCGGCGACATGTCGCCACCCTCGCCGAACCAGTAGGGCTGGGGGATGTGCACGATGCCCGGGATCGGCAGATCACCCTGCTCGTGCATGCCCTTCATGCCGCCAAGGCTGGCGCCGGCCACGGTGGAGCCGTGATAGGCGTTTTCCCGGGAGATGATCACCTTCTTGCTCGGCTTGCCCTTGAGCGCCCAGTAATGACGAACCATGCGCAACATGGTGTCGTTGCCTTCCGAGCCAGAACCGGTGAAGAACACATGATTCAGACCCTTGGGGGCGATGTCGGCGATCGCCTTGGCCAGCTCCAGCACCGGCGGGTGGGCGGTCATGAAGAAGGTGTTGTAGAAGGGCAGCTCGCGCATCTGTGTGGCTGCCGCCTCGACCAACTCCTCGCGGCCATAGCCCACCGCCATGCACCAGAGGCCGGCCATGGCATCGAGGATCTTGTGCCCCTCGCTGTCCCACAGGTAGACGCCATCGGCCTTGGTGATGATGCGCGGGCCCACCTCCGCCAGCTGCTGGTAGTCGCTGAACGGCGCCAGGTGGTGCTCGCGGCTCATCGCCTGCCATTCGCGGGTTTTCGGGTTGTTCACGGGTTTGCTCATAGCCACCTCAGATTGCATGCATTGCTCGGGGGCCGGACGGCTCAGGCGCCGGCCCCCGCTCGCTCAGACCGACAACAGCAGGAATTCGCGCTCCCAGGAGCTGATCACCCGCTTGAAATTTTCATGCTCGGCGCGCTTGACCGCCACGTAGCCGCGCACGAACTTCTCGCCCAGGTACTTGCCGGCGGCCTGGCAGGCCTCCATGCGCTCCAGCGCGGCCTCCAGGGTCAACGGCAGGCGCAGGTTGCGCCGCTCGTAACCACGGCCCTTGACCGGCGCACTCGGGTTGATGCCCTCGACCATGCCGATGTAGCCGCACAGCAGGCTCGCCGCCAGGACCAGATAGGGGTTGGCATCGGCGCCGGCCAGGCGGTTCTCCACCCGACGGTTCTGCGGGCCGGCTTCCGGCACGCGCAGGCCGACGGTGCGGTTTTCCTCGCCCCACTCGACGTTGACCGGGGCCGAGGTGTCCGGCAGGAAGCGGCGGAACGAGTTGACGCTCGGGGCGAACAGCGGCAGCAGCTCGGGAATGAACTTCTGCAGGCCGCCGATGTGGTGCAGGAACAGCTCGCTCATGGAGCCGTCTTCGTTGGAGAAGATGTTCCTGCCGGTCGTCACGTCGACCACGCTCTGGTGGATGTGCATGGCGCTGCCCGGCTGATCGGTGATCGGCTTGGCCATGAAGGTCGCCGCCACGTCGTGCTTGAGCGCAGCCTCGCGCATGGTGCGCTTGAACACGGTGATCTGGTCGGCCAGGTGCAGGGCGCCACCGTGACGGAAGTTGATTTCCATCTGCGCCGGACCGTCTTCATGGATCAGGGTGTCGAGGTCCAGGTTCTGCAGCTCGCACCAGTCGTAGACATCCTCGAACAGCGGATCGAACTCGTTGGCCGCGTCGATGGAGAATGACTGGCGGCCGACCTCGGGGCGCCCGGAGCGGCCCATCGGCGCCTCCAGGGGGAAGTCCGGGTCGCTGCAGCGCTTGGTCAGGTAGAACTCCATCTCCGGGGCGACTATCGGCTGCCAGCCCCGGTCGGCGTACATCTTCAGCACTTTCTTGAGGATGTTGCGTGGCGACAGTTCGATCGGGTTGCCCTGCTTGTCGAAGCTGTCGTGGATCACCATGGCGGTCGGTTCGAGGGCCCAGGGCACCAGGAATACCGCGTTCTCGTCGGGGCGGCAGAACATGTCGATGTCCGCCTCGTCGAGCAACTCGTAATAGATGTCGTCCTCGACGTAGTCGCCGGTGACGGTCTGCAGCAGCACACTCTCGGGCAGGCGCATGCCCTTCTCGTCGAGGAACTTGTTGGTCGGCGAGATCTTGCCCCGGGCGATACCGGTAAGATCGCTGACCAGGCATTCAACTTCGGTGATTTTGCGTTCTTTCAACCAGCTGGTGAGCTGGTCCATTTTGGTACTCATAGAGACCTCAAGGGTTTATAGAAAGCCGACTTCTTTATAGTCGGTTCGGCGTTGCCCCGCCCTCTTCCTGCAAGCCTCACCAAAGGCCTGAAAGATGGCGAGATAATCTGGGTTGGATGCTACCTGCCACTCGGGGTGCCATTGCACCCCCAGGGCGAAGCTTTGTGCACCTTCGACGGAAAAAGCCTCGACCAACCCGTCGGGCGCCAGTGCCTCGACGCGCAGGCCCGGCGCCAGACGCTCAACGCCCTGGCCATGAATGGAATTGACGCGAATCTCGCTCGCCAAGCCGAGGCCGGCGAGCAGGCCGCCCGGCTGCACCTGCAGCGGGTGGCGCGGGGCATACTGCACCTGCAGCGGTTCATGCGCCGGCTCGCGATGGTCCATCAGCCCGGCGACCTCGTGCACCCGCTGGTGCAGGGTGCCACCAAAGGCCACGTTGATTTCCTGGAAGCCGCGACAGATGCCCAGCAGCGGAATGCCGGCGGCGATCGCCTGGCGGATCAACGGCAGGGTGGTCTGGTCACGCGCCGGATCATGGGCAGTGCCGGCCACGCTGGCGGGGCCACTATAATGATGCGGTTCGACATTGGAGGGCGAGCCGGTGAACAGCAGGCCGTCCAGACTGGCGAGCAGGGTCTGCGGGTCGAGCAGCTCGCCCAGCGCCGGAATGATCAGTGGCAAGCCGCCGGCGCCGACAGCGACGGCGCGAACGTACTTATCGCCGGTGATATGGTGCAGATGCTCACCGACCATCTTGGTGCAGGCGGTGACGCCGATTAACGGCTGGCGCGACATGGGACACCCGTTTTATTGCTGTTATGGGTTTGGACGGAGCTTAGCGTTGTTCATTTTTTTTCACAATAGCCATGTAAAAAATTGAACACACCCCGCTGAGCACCGCGCCAGGCAAGGTGGCGCACCACCCTCGCACCCGCGCAAATGCCCTTAAATTGGCCACACAGCCTCTTTTTGGGGCAGAACGAGCCACTCTTGACAGCGTCAGGTGTTTAAGATTGACTCATACCCGTGCAATTGCATGATTGATATTTTTAACAAAAAAGGTGTTGCATCATGTCGGTACCCCCGCGTGCCGTTCAGCTTAATGAAGCGAACGCGTTCCTTAAGGAACATCCTGAGGTCCAGTTCGTCGACCTTCTTATTGCAGATATGAATGGCGTGGTGCGCGGCAAGCGCATCGAACGCGCCAGCCTCCACAAGGTGTACGAGAAAGGCATCAACCTGCCCGCCTCGCTGTTCGCCCTCGACATCAACGGCTCCACGGTGGAAAGCACCGGCCTGGGCCTGGATATCGGCGACGCCGACCGTATCTGCTTCCCCATCCCCAACACCCTGTGCAATGAACCCTGGCAGAAGCGCCCCACCGCGCAGCTGCTGATGACCATGCACGAACTGGACGGCACGCCCTTCTTCGCCGACCCACGGGAAGTGTTGCGGCAGATGGTGGAGAAGTTCGACGAACTAGGCCTGACCATCTGCGCCGCTTTCGAACTGGAGTTCTACCTGATCGACCAGGAGAACGTGAACGGCCGTCCGCAGCCGCCGCGCTCACCGATTTCCGGCAAGCGTCCGCATTCGACCCAGGTCTACCTGATCGACGACCTCGACGAGTATGTCGACTGCCTGCAGGACATGCTCGAAGCCGCCAAGGAGCAGGACCTGCCGGCCGACGCCATCGTCAAGGAAAGCGCCCCGGCCCAGTTCGAGGTCAACCTGCATCACACCAAGGATGCGCTCAAGGCCTGCGACCACGCGCTGCTGCTCAAGCGCCTGATCAAGAACATCGCCTACGACCACGAGATGGACTCGACCTTCATGGCCAAGCCCTACCCGGGCCAGGCGGGCAACGGCCTGCACGTGCACATCTCGCTGCTCGACAAGAAGACCGGGCAGAACATCTTCACCTCCGAAGATCCGCTGCAGTGCGACGTGCTGCGTCACGCCATCGGCGGCGTGCTGGAGACCATGCCGGCCTCGATGGCCTTCCTCTGCCCCAACGTCAACTCCTACCGGCGTTTCGGCGCCCAGTTCTACGTGCCCAATGCGCCGAGCTGGGGCCTGGACAACCGTACCGTGGCGGTGCGGGTACCGACCGGCAGCCCCGATGCGGTACGCATCGAGCACCGCGTCGCCGGCGCCGATGCCAACCCCTATCTGATGATGGCCGCGATCCTCGCCGGCATTCACCACGGCATGACCAACAAGCTCGAGCCGGGCGAACCGATCGAGGGCAACTCCTACGAGCAGCTCGAACAGAGCCTGCCGAACAACCTGCGCGACGCCCTGCGCGAACTCGATGACAGCGAAGTACTGAACAAGTACATCGATCCGAAATACATCGACATCTTCGTCGCCTGTAAAGAGGCCGAACTGGAGGAGTTCGAGACCACCATCTCCGACCTCGAGTACAACTGGTACCTGCACACCGTGTAAGCACGACCCGACGCCGGCCCCGAGCCGGCGTCGTTTTATCCAGCCGGCACCGTCCACTGCCCGAACACTCTGGCCGCGCCCGTTCGCCTGCGTCCCGGCGACACCTTGCCGTGCTCAACCCGCCTGCGCGCCGCACAGGCGCCTTTGCTCACAGGGAGAGCCCCATGCCCCGCCTGATCGCTTCGCTGCTGCTCACACTGACCCCGCTGTTGACCCAGGCCGCGCAGACCGTCCCGGCGGAAGCAGGCCAGGAACAGATCAGGGTCTACAACTGGAACGACTACATAGCTCCCCAGGTGCTCGAAGCCTTCGAGGCCGACACCGGCGTGCGGGTCGAATACCGCACCTTCACCACCGCCGAAGAACTCAACCAGGCCCTGAGCAATGGCGAGGCCTTCGACGTCGCCGTGCCCTCCAACGATGCCCTGAGCGCCCTGATCGCGGCCGGCAGCCTGCAGCCGCTGGACTTCGCCCGCCTGCCCAATCGTCGCCACCTGGACAAGGAACTGCTGAGCAAGCTGGCCGCGGTCGACCCGAGCAATCGCCATGCGGTGCCCTACCTGTGGGGCGCGGTGGGCCTGGCAATCAATACGCCCAAGGCCGAGGCGGCCTTCGGCGGGCCGCTGCCGGACAGCTGGAGCCTGCTGTTCGATGCCGAGCAGAGCGCGCGCCTGGCGAACTGCGGCCTGAGCGTGCTGGACGCGCCGGATGAAACCCTGTCGCTGCTGCTCAATTACCAGGGTCGGCGCCTGGCGCGCAGCGCGCCGAGCCGCATCGAGCGCGCCGGCAGCCTGCTGGCCGGACTGCGGCCGCACCTCAAGTATGTCTCCAGCGACCGCTACATCGACGACCTCAACAACGGCAGTCTGTGCGTGGCCATGGCCTGGGTCGGCGACGCCCTGGCCGCCGCCGATGCCGGCCAGCCGGTACGCTTCGTGGTGCCGAACGAGGGCTCGGTGCTGTTCATCGACAACCTGGTGATCCCGCGCAACGCGCGCCGCGCCGACCTCGCCCACCAGTTCATCGACTACCTGATGCAGCCCAAGGTCGCCGCCCTGATTACCGAGGAAACCCTCTATCCCAATGGCAACGCCGACTCCAAGGCGTTTCTCGGCGAAGCCCTGCGCGACCAGCCGGGGCTCTATCCGGACCGCGACACCAAGCGCCGCCTGTTCGCCCTGGAAAACCTGACCGACAAGCACCGCGAGGCCCTCGAGGGCGTCTGGAAAGGCTTTCGCGGCACCGACTGAAGCATCGGGCCGAGTCTGCCGGCTTGCCTGCGGGGCGCCGGCTGACGTCCAATAGCGCATCCCTTGCCGAGATGATCGCCATGCCGCGCCCCGCCACCGCCCGCAAACCCCGCGCCAGCAGCCAGGCTCGCATCGCCGTGATCCTGGCGACGGCCCGCGAACTGCTCGCCGAACAGGGCGTGGCCAGCCTGTCGATCTACGCCGTGGCCGAGCGTGCGGCCATACCGCCGTCCTCGGTCTACCACTTCTTCGCCAGCGTGCCGGCCCTGCTCGAGGGCCTCACCGCGGATATCCACGCGGCCTTCCGCGCCTGCCTGCAGGAGCCGGTCGCCCATGCCGAACTGCGCGACTGGCGTGACCTGTCGCGTATCGTCGAGCAGCGCATGCTGGCGATCTACGCCCGTGATGCCGCGGCGCGCCAGCTGATCCTGGCCCAGCACGGCCTGAGCGAGGTGACCCAGGCCGACCGCCAGCACGACATCGAACTGGGCCAGGCGATGCAGGCCCTGTTCGAACGCCACTTCGCCCTGCCGCCGCTGCCGGACGATGTCGATGTCTTCGCCCTGGCCATGGAACTGGGCGACCGGGTCTACGCCCGCTCGGTGCAGCTGCACGGCCACATCAGCCCGCGGCTGGCCGAGGAGGGCATGCGCGTGTTCGACGCCTACCTGGGCCTGTACCTGCCGCCCTGCCTGCCCAAGCGCGCCGCCCCCCTGGCCTGACCCCGCCGCATCGACACCCGCCGGGCCCCTCGGAGTGCTTCCATGGCCGCCCCTGTCGCCACAAAACGCAGATTTTTATCCGTGTTTTTATCGAAATAACCATTGATATAAAAAAAACAGGCTTTCAAAGCGGATTTTTATCGGCTATAAAGTCACTCAGTAGCCGACGACCCCGCGTCCGCCGGCACCCCACCGTCACCGCTCGTCTGCTAGCGTGTAACGACCACCGCTCATCGTTCTTACGAGGTGTTCCATGTCCCGCATCGTCACCGTCGCCGCCACCCAGATGGCCTGTTCCTGGAATCGCGCCGCCAATGTCGCCAACGCCGAGAAGCTGGTGCGCCAGGCCGCCGCCCAGGGCGCGCAGATCATCCTGATCCAGGAATTGTTCGAGACCCCGTATTTCTGCCAGAAGCCCAACCCGGACTACCTGCAGCTGGCCACCACGGTCGAGACCAACGAGGCCATCGCCCACTTCCAGAACGTCGCCAAGGAGCTGCAGGTGGTGCTGCCGATCAGCTTCTTCGAGCTGGCTGGGCGCGCGCGCTACAACAGCATCGCGATCATCGACGCCGACGGCAGCAACCTCGGGATCTATCGCAAGAGCCACATCCCGGACGGCCCCGGCTACCACGAGAAGTACTACTTCAACCCGGGCGATACCGGCTTCAAGGTGTGGAATACCCGTTACGCCAAGATCGGCGTGGGCATCTGCTGGGATCAGTGGTTCCCCGAGTGCGCGCGCAGCATGGCGCTGCTCGGTGCCGAGATCCTGTTCTACCCGACTGCCATTGGCAGCGAGCCGCACGACCCGAGCATCAGCTCGCGCGACCACTGGCAGCGTGTGCAGCAGGGCCACGCCGGCGCCAACCTGATGCCGCTGGTGGCCAGCAACCGCATCGGCCGCGAAGACCAGGACGGCTACCACATCACCTTCTACGGCAGCTCCTTCATCGCCGACCAGTTCGGCAAGAAGGTCGAGGAACTGAACGAGACCGAGGAAGGCGTGCTGGTGCACCAGTTCGACCTGGACCAGCTGGAGCACATCCGCAGCGCCTGGGGCAGCTTCCGTGATCGCCGGCCGAACCTCTACGGCCCGATCAAGACCCTGGACGGCTACCTGGAATCCTGACCCTCTTCCGCGGGCGCGGCTCGGATGGCTTTTGCCAGCCCGAGCCGCGCCCGCCTCTGCCCATGCAGGTATATGCAATGACCACCCTCAACAGCACAGCCCGCGCCGACGGCTTTCGCATGCCGGCCGAGTGGGAAACCCACAGCCAGACCTGGATGGTCTGGCCGGAGCGCCCGGACAACTGGCGCCTGGGCGGCAAGCCGGCGCAGAGCGCCTTTACCGCGGTGGCCAAGGCCATCGCCGAGTTCGAACCGGTGAGCGTCTGCGTCTCTGCCTCCCAGTATGAGAACGCCCGCGCGCGCCTCGACCATCCCAGCATCCGCGTGGTGGAGATCAGCAGCGACGACGCCTGGGTCCGCGACACCGGGCCGACCTTCGTCAGCAATGGCCTGGGTGAAGTGCGCGGCGTCGACTGGGCCTTCAACGCCTGGGGCGGCTTCGACGGCGGCCTGTACTTCCCCTGGAACCGCGACGACCAGGTGGCCAGCAAGATCCTCGAGATCGAGCGCTGCGCGCGCTACCGCACCGAGGGCTTCGTCCTCGAGGGCGGCTCGTTCCACGTCGACGGCGAAGGCACCCTGATCACCACCGAGGAGTGCCTGCTCAACCGCAACCGCAACCCGCACCTGGGGCGCGAGGCGATCGAGCAGATGCTGCACGAGTACCTGGCAGTCGACACCGTGATCTGGCTGCCGGACGGCCTGTACAACGACGAGACCGACGGCCACGTCGACAACTTCTGCTGTTACGTGCGCCCCGGCGAGGTGCTGCTGGCCTGGACCGACGACCCGCAGGACCCCAACTACCCGCGCTGCCAGGCGGCGATGCAGGTGCTGCAAGGCGCCCGCGACGCCCGTGGTCGCCAGCTGATCGTGCACAAGATGCCGATTCCCGGGCCGCTGCACGCCACCGCCGAGGAGTGCGCCGGGGTCGACCTGGTGGCCGGCACCCAGGAGCGCAGCCCCGAGGTGCGCCTGGCCGGCTCCTACGTCAACTTCCTGATCGTCAACGGCGGCATCATCGCGCCCTGCTTCGACGACCCCAAGGACGAGGAAGCCCGCGCCATCCTCCAGGGCCTGTTCCCCGAGCACCGCGTGGTCATGGTGCCGGGCCGCGAGATCCTCCTCGGCGGCGGCAACATCCACTGCATCACCCAGCAGCAGCCGGCGGCCTGACCTCGAGGCGCCCGATCGCCGGACCGCCGGACCGCCGGAGCGCTCAGCGTGCCAGGGCGCGCTGGGCACTCTCCGGGTCCAGCGCCTGCTGGGCCTGGTACTGGCTGACGAACACCTGGCCGCCGAAGCACTCGATGAAGTCCGAGCGCTTGAGCTGGTCCATCACCGGCCCCTTGACCTCCGACAGGTGCAGCTGCACCCCGGCGCTGCGCAGGCGCTCGGCGATGGCCTCCAGGCTGTCCAGGGCACTGGCATCGATCAGATTGACCCCCGAACACATCAGCACCAGGTGGCGCACCAGCGGCCGCGCCGCGATCAACTCGCCGATGCGCTCCTCCAGGTAGCGCGCATTGGGGAAATACAGGCTCTCGTCGACTCGCAGCGACAACACGCTGGGGCTCTGCACCACCGAATGCCGTTCGACATTGCGAAAGTGCTCGCTGCCCGGCAGCTGGCCGACCACCGCCACGTGCGGCCGGCTGGTGCGCCAGAGGAACAGCAACAGCGACAGGCCGACGCCGAGCAGGATGCCGTTCTCGACCCCGAGCAGCAGCACCCCGCCCAGGGTCGCGCCCTGGGCCGCGCCATCGGCCCGGGAGAAGTGCCAGGTGCGCTTGAGCGAGCCGAGGTCGACCAGGCCGAGCACGGCGACGATGATGGTCGCCGCCAGCACCGCCTGTGGCAGGTTGTGCAGCAGCGGGGTGAACAGCAACACGCTGACGGCAATGCCCGCCGCGGTCATGACCCCGGCCATGGGCGTCTGCGCGCCCGCCTCGAAGTTGACCACCGAGCGGGCGAAGCCGCCGGTCACCGGAAAGCCACCGCTGACCGCCGCCACCAGGTTGGCGGCGCCCAGGCCGAGCAGCTCCTGGTCCGGCTCGATGCGCTGGCGACGCTTGGCCGCCAGGGTCTGCGCCACCGAAACGGACTCGACGAAGCCGACCAGGCTGATCAGCACCGCGGCCGGCAGCAGCTGCAGGGCCAGTTGCAGGTCCAGCACCGGCAGGCGCAACCCCGGCAGGCCCTGGGGAACCGCCCCCACCACCTTGACCCCGGCCTGATCCAGCTGCAGCCAGGTCACCAGCAGGATCGAAACGACGATCGCCAGCACCGGCCCGGCCTTGGCCAGGTCGCCGGCCAGCGCCGGCGCCACGCCGCAACGCAGCAGGCAGGGCTTGAGGTAGCTGCGCACCCACCACAGCAGCAGCAGGCTGCCGGCGCCGATGGCCAGGGTCGTCCCGTGCAGCGCCGGCAGCTGGCCGAACAGCGCGGGCAGCAGCTGCCAGAGGGTTTCGCCGCCGATGGCGACCCCGAAGATATGTTTGAGCTGCCCCACCGCGATCAGAATCCCCGAAGCGCTGATAAAACCGGAGATCACCGGGTGACTGAGGAAGTTGGCGACGAAACCCAGGCGCAGCATGGCCATGGCCACCAGAAACAGCCCGGACAGCAGCGCCAGGAGCATGGCCGCGCCAACGTACTCGGCGCTGCCCGGGGCGAACAGCGGCCCGAGGGTGGCCGCGGTCATCAGCGACACCACCGCCACCGGCCCCACCGCCAGGGTGCGGCTGGAACCGAACAGGGCGTAGCCCAGCAGCGGCAAGATGCTCGCGTACAGCCCGCTGACCGGCGGTAGGCCGGCGAGCATGGCATAGGCCAAGCTCTGCGGAATTAGCATCAGGCTGACGATCAGCGCGGCCAGCCCGTCCTGGCCGGCCTGCCAGCGGTTATAGCCGTGCAACCAGCTCGGACGCCAGTTCATCCGAGCACGTTCAGCGGGATCTTCAGGTAGCGCGTGCCGTTGTCCTCGGCCGGCGGCAGCTCGCCGCCGCGCATGTTGACCTGCACCGAAGGCAGGATCAGCGCCGGCATGTCCAGCTCGGCGTCGCGGGCGCGGCGCATGGCGACGAAGCTCTCCTCGTCGACGCCCTCATGCACCTGCACGTTATGCGCGCGCTGCTCGGCCACCGTGGTCTGGTACAGGTGGTGATCGCGTCCCGGCGCCTTGTAGTCGTGGCACATGTACAGGCGCGTGTCATCGGGCAACGCGAACAGCCTGTGGATCGAGCGGTACAGGGCCCGTGCGTCGCCGCCGGGAAAGTCGCAGCGGGCGGTGCCGTAGTCCGGCATGAACAGGGTGTCGCCGACGAAGGCGGCATCGCCGATCAGGTAGGTCATGCACGCCGAGGTGTGCCCCGGAGTGTGCAGCGCCTGGGCCTCGAGGCCGCCGACGGCGAAGCGCTCGCCGTCGCGCAGCAGCCGGTCGAACTGACGCCCGTCGGTGGCGAATGCCTCGCCGGCATTGAATAGCTTGCCGAAGGTCTCCTGAACCTGGGTGACCCGCTCGCCGATCGCCAGCCGGCCGCCCAGCTCTTGCTTGAGGTAGGCGGCGGCCGACAGGTGGTCGGCATGCACGTGGGTTTCCAGTACCCAGTCCAGCGTCAAGCCCTGCGCGCGGACGTGGGCGACCAGGCGGTCGACCCCGACATGCGAGGTGCGCCCCGCTGCCGGATCGTAGTCCAGCACCGGGTCGATGATGGCGCAGCGGCCGCTGGCCGGATCGCTGACCACATAGCTGTAGGTGGACGTGGCAGCATCGAAGAAGGCGACGATTTCAGGCGACATAACAACTCCTCCACTCGGCGGCCCGCAGGCCGCCGGCGAACTTGACCTCAGCCCTTTGCCTTGCAGCTGGAGATGCCCAGCAGCGAGTAGCCCGGGCACACGCGCAAGACGCCAGTGGCCAGCGGCACCAGACCGATCCAGCCCCACAGGCCGATCGTCCCACTCAGGCTCAGGCCGATCAGAATCAGGCCGGCGGCGATGCGCAGGCCGCGATCGAGGGTTCCCACATTGCGTTTCATAATGACCTCCAGGTCAGTGGTTGCGCCGAGATTCCAGCGCGGTAAACAGCAGCATTCCGGCCAGCATGGCCAGCACGAACAACAGGATCTGCCAGTGGCCGCCGAGCAGGATGGCCAGCGCCGGGCCCGGACAGATACCGGCAATACCCCAGCCGATGCCGAACACCAGGCTGCCGACGATCAGTCGCCGATCCAGCTCGCGCTTGACCGGCAGCTGCATGGGCGCGCCTAGCAGCGAGCGTGACCGTCCCTTGGCCCAGGCCAGGGGGGCGGCGGCGACGCCGATGGCGCCGGCCATCACCAGCAGCAGCGACGGATCCCAGGCCCCGGCCAGGTCGAGAAAGGCGAGCACCTTGCTCCGGTTGGCCATGCCCGAAAGCAGCAGGCCCAGGCCAAAGATCAGTCCGGCCAGCAACGCCATCAGTTTGCGCATGTTCAACCTCCCAGCAGATGACGCAGGACAAACACCGTGGCGAATCCGGCTGCCATAAAGGCCAGCGTCGCCACCAGCGAGCGTGGCGACAGCCGCGACACCCCGCAGACGCCGTGGCCGCTGGTGCAGCCGGAACCGTAGCGGGTGCCGAGGCCGACCAGCAGGCCGGCCACCAGCAGGCCGAGCCAGCCGCTCTGGAACTCGATCCGCGGCAACGCCGCGAACAGCCCCCAGAGCAGCGGCGCCAGGAGCAGGCCGAGCAGGAACATCGCCTTCTCGCCACGCCCCTCGCCCCCCTCCAGCACGGCGCCGAGCAAGCCGCTGATCCCGGCAATGCGCCCGTTGCATAACACGAACAGGGCGGCGGCCAGGCCGATCAGGGCGCCGCCGGCCAGCGACGTCCAGGGGGTGAAGTGAAGCCAATCAACGCTCACGGGGTTTCCCCTGCGCAGAACAGTTGATACAGGGTGTTGATCACCGCCAGGGCGGCCGGGCTGCTGATGCTGTAGTAGATCTGCTTGCCCTCGCGGCGGGTCGCCACCAGGCCCTCGCGACGCAGCACCGCCAGTTGCTGGGACAGGGTCGGCTGCTGGATCCCCAGCAGGGATTCCAGCTCGCTGACGTTGCGCTCGCCTTGCGACAGCTGGCAGAGCAGCAACAGCCGGTCTGGATTGGCCAGAGCCTTGAGCAATTGCCCGGCCGCATCGGCATTGGCGCGCAGCTGCTGGATATCCAGCGCCTGTTCGGAAGCATTCATGAGTACAGCCTCAATTAAACTAAAAACAATATATGTTTTCATATAGTGACTGGCAAGCCCCGGCCGCCGGCATTGCCCGGATCCCGACCAGCGGCCACCGCGGCGTGAGGTACGCCCTCGCGGCAGGCAGAAAAAAGCCCGGAACAGGGTCCGGGCTCAACGGTTTCATCGCGGTCGAGCAGGATGCAACTGCTCGACTGCGCCTTCCCCCTGAGTGGGGGCTGCCATCAGAACAGCGGCAGGGTGTAGCTGAGGATCAGGCGGTTTTCGTCGATGTCGTTGGTGAAGTTCGAGCGCACCATGGCGTTGCGCCAGCGCACCCCGAGGTTCTTCAGCGCGCCCTGCTGGAACACGTACATCAACTCGGTATCGCGCTCCCATTCCTTGCCGTTGCCGGCCGCGCCCAGATCGACGTTGTCGCCGCTGAGGTAGCGGGTCATGAAGGTCAGGCCGGGCACGCCGATGCTGGCGAAGTTGAAGTCGTAGCGCGCCTGCCAGGAAGTCTCGTCCTTGTTGGCGAAGTCGCCGATCTGCACGTAGTTGACCAGGAACGGGTCGGTACCAGCGAGGTAGGCGGCACCGGTGTCGCCGCTCATCTTCTGGTAGCCCAGCCCCAGGCTATGGCCGGCCAGGCCGTAGGTGAGCATCGCCCCCAGGGCCTTGTTGTCGACGTTGCTGCGGCCGTCGTCGGTGGAACGGGCATAGCGCAGGTCGGCCTTCAGGCTCTGGCCTTCGCCCAGCGGCAGTACATGCACCAAGTTGAAGGAGTTCTGCTTGTACAGGTCTTCCAGGTTGGAATAGTAGTAGCCGGCGGTCAGGTCCTGGGTCAGCTTGTAGTTGCCGCCGAGGAACTGGAAGGAGTCGGTGGTCTTGTCGCCCGTGACCTTAATGTCGCTCTTGGTACCGATAGTCATCGACAGGTCTTCGAAGTCACCTGAGTTGCGGTTGTTGACCTCGCGCAGGTAGCCGCCATCGAGGGTCAGGCCGTCGATTTCCTGGGAGATCAGCTGGCCGCCCTTGAACACCTGCGGGGTCAGGCGGCTGTCGCTGGAGGCGATGGCCATGTTCTTGAACTGCATGCTGCCCACGCGCAGGGTGCTCTTGGACAGCTTGGCCTTGGCGGCCACCGCCAGGTCCGAGGAGTAGTCCTGGGAGCCGCCCGAACGGTCGGGCACCAGCAGGCCGCTGCCCGCCGTGCCATCGCCGGAGTCCAGCTTGAAGCCGAGCATGCCGATGCTGTCGATACCGAAGCCTACGGTGCCCTCGGTATAGCCGGAGTCCATGCGCAGGATAAAGCCCTGGGCCCACTCCTCAGCCTTGGATTGGCCTTTGTTGCCGCCTGGCTGGCGGAAGTCACGGTTGAAATAGAAGTTGCGGGCTTCCAGGCTGGCCTTGCTGTCCTTGATGAACTCGGCGTTGGCGACTTGGCTCAGGGACAAGCCCAGGGTGCCGGCGGCTACGGCCAGCGCCAGGGAGGTCTTTCTCATTATGGTTTTCTCCAGTGTGTTGAGGGTGGCACTTCGACACGGGCACCGGCTTCGGCAACGAAGCGGCAGGCACGCAACGAATTCGGTGGGCTCACTCGCGCAGATCGGGCCTGCCGGGCAACGGGCGGGGGGAGCGGAATTTCAGCCGCGGCGGCCTGCCGGAGCAGACACGCCAGGCGGGCATGGCCGCCACGGATGCGGATGCGGATGCGGATGCGGATGCGGATGCGAGCAGGTTCGCAGTCAGGACTGGCATGAGAGGCCTCGACAGTTTTTTCGACTTGTTTTTGTCATTTCGTCGAAATGGGCTGACGAGCCATGAGCAGTTAGTGTGCCAAGCGCCCGCCGGCAGGCGGCGGGCGCTCTATCCCGATGGCGGTGGGGAAACGAAAGGGGATCGCGGTCAAGCGCACCCGCCGCAATAGGCGGAATTTCGCCGAGTTGGCAGGCGACAACGGCGGCAAATCGCCAACCCGGTAACTCTCTTTCAGGCGTAGACGATCTGGTTCTTGCCCTGGCGCTTGGCCTGGTACATGGCCGCATCGGCGCGCGCGAACAGCGCATCCAGGCTGGCATCGTCGCCGCGCAGGCTGGTCAAGCCCTGGCTCGCGGTGACGCCGAACTGCTTGCCTTCATGACTGAAGCTCAACCGCTGCACTTCGCGCTGCAGGCGCTCGGCGATCTGCTCGGCCAGCACCGGCTCACAGCCGGGCAGCAGGGCGGCGAACTCCTCGCCACCGATACGCCCGAACAGGTCGCCGCGGCGCAACACCGAGGCGCCGCACTTGGCCAGTTGCTGCAGCACCTGGTCGCCCATCTGGTGGCCATAGCTGTCGTTGATCTGCTTGAAGTTGTCCAGGTCGAGCAGGAGGAACGCCAGCGGGTTGCCGAACTGCCGGGCGAGCAAAAATTCTCGCTGGGCGCACTCGAAGAAATGCCGGCGGTTGCTGCTCTGGGTCAGCACGTCGGTGGTCGCCAGGCGTTGCAACTCGCCTTCCAGCTGCTTCTTCTCGGTGATGTCCTCGGCGATACCGACCACCACCAATGGCCGACCGGCCTCGCAGTGGCGGCTGACGAAGCACTTGTCGTTGAGCCAGCGCAGCTGCCCGTCGCCACGGATGATGCGGTACTCGCGGGACTCGACCGCGCCGGTTTCCAGCACCTTGGCCAGGCTTTCGACGGCGAAGTCCAGGTCATCCGGATAGATGCTGTTGCGCCACTCGGCGTAGTCGGCCAGCAACAGCGCCGCCGAGCGGCCGAAGATCCGCTCGTAGGCCGGGCTGACATAGATCACCCGCTGGGCCTGCCAGTCGAAGGCCCAGAGCACGGCATTGACGCTGCCGAGCAGGGTGCTGAACAGCCACTCGCGCTCGCGCAGGCGCTCGACCTCGCCGCGGCAATGCAACAAGGCCAGGGTCAAGTCTTCCAGTTCGCTGGGAATGTTGTTGTGCTCGACCACTACATCGATTTCCTGACGAAGACCGGGGCGATAAACGCAGCATAGTGGGTCGCCAGCGCAATGCACGGGACGCCCACTAGCTGGTGAGCGTAGCCGTCCGCGAGCCTGTTTGCCTCGACCTAGAGCCCCTGCGCCGCAAAGCGCCGGCGCAAAAAAATGCCCCGAACCAGTCGGGGCATTGGCGGCTCAGGCGGCCGTGGGGCGCAACGAGTAGGTCTTCAGCTGCTCGGCAAAGTCGTGCAGCGACTGGATGCCACTGGCCTCGGCCTCGTGGACCCATTGCTTGATCGCCTCGAGCATCTCGTGGCCGTTGGAGCTGGTCCTGACCCAGATCTGCTGCAGTGCCAGGCGCTTCTCGTAGATCACCTTGAGGACCTGGCTCTGCGCCAGCATGGCGTCGATGCGCCGCTGGTGCTGCTCGTCGAGCAGGCTGGTCTCGCGCGCCAGCAGGCGCTTGGCCCGGCGGAACAGGTGGCGGACCGACTCGTCGGCCTTGGCCAGCTCCAGCTTGACCAGCGGCGCGATCACCAGCTGGCGGTACTGCGCCATGATCTGGAAGCGGTTGTTGAGGATGGCCATGGCGGTGTCCATGTCCAGGCTGCGCTTGCCGCTGACCCGGTGGGCGATCGGCGCCACCCGCTGCACCTTGGCCAGGCCCAGCAGGCGGAACAGCTGGATCCACGCCCAGCCCATGTCGAACTCCCACTTGCGCACCGACAGCTTGGCCGAGTTGGGGTAGGTGTGATGGTTGTTGTGCAGCTCCTCGCCGCCGATCAGGATGCCCCAGGGCAGCAGATTGGTCGCGGCATCGCGGCACTCGAAGTTGCGATAGCCGACCGCATGGCCTAGTCCATTGATCACCCCCGCCGCCCAGACCGGGATCCACATCATCTGAATGGCCCACACGGTGATGCCGATGACGCCGAACAGGGCCAGGTCGATCAGGGCCATCAGGGCAATACCGCCGGTCGGATAGCGCGAATAGAGGTGGCGCTCGACCCAGTCGTCCGGGCAGTTCTTGCCGTAGATGCGCAGGGTTTCCGGGTTCTTCGCCTCTTCCTGGTAGAGTTCCGCGCCCTTGCGCAGCACCGTGCCCAGACCCTTGATCACCGGGCTGTGCGGATCCTCGACGGTCTCACACTTGGCGTGATGCTTGCGGTGAATGGCCGTCCATTCGCGGGTGTTCTGCCCGGTGGTCAGCCACAGCCAGAAGCGGAAGAAATGCTTGAGCGCCGGGTGTAATTCCAGGGCGCGATGGGCAGAATAGCGATGCAGATAGACCGTGACGCTGACGATGGTGACGTGCGTCATCAGCAAGACAGCCGCGATCACCTGCCAGGCCGACAGATCGAGAAAACCGTTGTACCACATGGATGCTGCTGCCTCTTGCAAAGAAACACGCGGCCCGGCTCCAACAAGCAGGCCTAAAAGTATTATCCCTGACCGAAGACAAAAAACCAGTTGGCCTTTTAGATAAGACTGCCGCGGCTTTCTGTACCTCTATAATCCACAGACTTTTTCGAGTACTCCAGCCATGCGCATGGATGCCGGCGCGCTGCGCCTGACCCTCGGTTACCTGCTGCTCGCCACGCTCTGGGTGCTGCTGAGCGATCGACTGCTCGCCGGCCTGGACCTGTCCGTCGAGCGGCTCGAGCAGCTGCAGTCGCTCAAGGGGGTGGCCTTCGTGGCGGTGACCGGTATCTGGCTGTACCTGCTGCTGCATTGCCATGCGCTCGCCCGCGAACAGAGCTGGCTGAAGCTGAAGGCTAATACCGAACGCCTGAACCTGGCCCTGGACGCCGCCCAGGACGGTCTCTGGGACTGGGATCCGGGCCGCCGCCAGGTATTTTTCTCGCCCAGCTATGCCGCACTGCTCGGCCTCAGCCAGGCCGAACTGGGCACTACCCGCGAGGCCTGGGCCGCGCGCCTGCACCCGGACGATTGCGAGAACGCCCTGCATGCCCTGCTGGCGCTCGATCGTCACGGCCACTACCAGGACACCCACCGCCTGCGCCACCGTGACGGCAGCTATCGCTGGATCCTCGCGCGCGGCCGCCTGCTGCTCGACGGCCAGGGCCAGCCCTACCGCTTCCTCGGTATCGCCAGCGACATCACCCAGCGCCGCGCCGACGAGGAAAGTCTGCGCCAGGCCGCCGCGGTGTTCGACGCCACCCACGAGGGGGTGCTGGTCACCGACCGCGACCAGGTGGTGGTTCACGTCAACCCGGCCTTTACCCGCATCACCGGCTACAGCGCCGAGGAAATGCTCGGCCAGCAGCCCTCGCTGCTCAAGTCCGGGCGTCACGACTCAGCCTTCTACCACGCCCTGTGGAACGCCCTGCAGAGCCGCGGCGCCTGGAGTGGCGAGGTCTGGAACCGGCGCAAGAGCGGCGAGATCTATCCGCAATGGCAAAGCATCCGTGCCATTCGCGATGAGTCGGGACAGATCAGCCACTACGTGGCGGTGTTCTCCGACATCAGCGTACTGAAGCGCTCGCAGAACGAACTGGACTATCTCGCCCACCATGACCCGCTGTGCAACCTGCCCAACCGCCTGCTGTTCACCGAACGGGTGGAGCACGCCCTGGAACGCGCCAGCCCCGAGCAGCCTGGGGCGGTGCTGCTGATCGACCTGGACCACTTCAAGCACATCAACGAGAGCCTTGGCCACAATGTCGGCGACCTGCTGCTCAAGGCGGTGGGGGAACGCTTCAGCGGCCTGCTGAGCAAGGGCATGACCCTGGCGCGCCTGGGCGGCGACGAGTTCGGTCTGCTCTGCGAACACTGCCAAGACCCGGCCCAGGCGGCCGGAGTCGCCCAGCGACTGCTGAGCTGCCTGGGCAAGCCGTACCAGCTCAACGGCCACGAGCTCTACCTCAGCGCCAGCATCGGCATCCGCCTGTTCCCCAAGGACAGCGACAGCCTCGAGCGGGTGCTGCGCGATGCCGACTCGGCGCTGTTCAAGGCCAAGAGCAGCGGACGCGAGAGTTACGCCTTCTACGCCGAGGAACTGACCGAGTTCGCCCGCCTGCGCATCGAGCTGGTCAGTGCCCTGCACCACGCCCTGGAGCACGACGAGCTGCGCGTGCATTATCAGCCGCTGCATGACCTGGCCGACGGCGCCCTGATCGGCGCCGAGGCGCTGGTGCGCTGGCAGCACCCGCAGCGTGGCCTGGTGCCCCCCGGCGAATTCATTCCGGTCGCCGAGGACAGCGGCCTGATCGGCGCCATCGACGCCTGGGTGCTGGAGCAGGCCTGCCGGCAGATGGTCCGCTGGCAGGCCCAGGCCCAGGAGCAGGTACCGCGCTTCGTCGCCGTCAACGTCTCCAGCCGCCTGTTCGGCCGCGAGGGCCTGGATCGCCAGGTGGCCAAGGTGCTGAACGATACCGGCCTCGACCCCGGCCGCCTGGAGCTGGAGGTCACCGAAAGCGCGATCATGGCCAACCCGGATGCGGCGCTGGGCCTGCTTCACCGCTTGCGTGCCCTGGGCGTGCGCCTGGCGATCGATGATTTCGGCACCGGCTACAGCTCCCTGGCCCGGCTCAAGCGCCTGCCGGTGCACAAGCTCAAGCTCGACCAGAGCTTCGTCCGTGGCCTGCCCCATGACGCCGACGACGTCGCCATCACCCGCGCCGTGGTTGCCCTGGGCCACAGCCTGGAGCTCAAGGTGCTCGCCGAAGGCATCGAACAGCCCGAGCAGGTCAAATTTCTCCGCCAGATCGGCTGCGACTATGGCCAGGGCTACCACTTCGGCCGTCCGCAACCGGCCGTGGCACCAGCGCCCGGCCCTCAGCCGGTCTGCTGCAGCTCAGGCCATGATTAGGTAGCCCCGCCATGCGTGTGATGATCCTGGAAGACGACCTCTGGATTGCCGACCTGCTCAAGCAGATCGTCCTCAGCCTGCGCTCGGGCGCCGAGGTCAGCTGCCTGGACCAGGTGGCCGAGGCCCTGGCCGACTGGCAACAGCACGGCGCCGACCTGGTGATCAGCGACTGGAACCTGCCCGATGGCCCGGGCACCCGCCTGCTGGAACGGGTACGCCTGGACGACCATGAACTGCCGCTGGTGATGATTACCGGGCGCGCCGACCGCGCCAGTGTCATGCAAGTGCGCGCCCTGGGCATCAAGGCCTTTATCAGCAAGCCATTCCAGATGAGCCACGTCGCCACCAGCCTGGACAAGCTGCTGCCGCCGGTACACAAGCGCCCCGACTCGAGCACCGGCGCCTGCGAGGAGGACCTGCTGGCGCACCTGGCGACACTGTCGCCCGCCCAGCTGGACCTGCCGCTGAGCCAGGCGGTCAGGGACCGGCTGCTCGACAGCTTCAAGGGCGCGCCCCTGGACCTGCGCCAGCTGGCCGAGGACTGGCGGCACGACCCGGCCCTCGGCGCCCGGCTGATCGCCGCCGCCAACAGCAGCGCCTACAGCGGCGACGCACGCCCATGTACCAGCCTGCTCGAAGTCCTGCAGCGCCTCGGCGCCACCACCAGCCTCAACCTGGCCACCGGCCTGGCCCTGCGCCAGACCAGTTCGCTGGAAAACGCGCAGCTGCGCACGCTGGCCGAGGCCCATCTGGATGCCAGCGAGCGTCTGGCGGAAAGGAGCGTGCAGCTGGCCCGCCAGTGCGGCCTCAATCCGGCGCCCCTGCACAGCGCCGCCCTGCTCCACCGCATGGGCGAGCTCTGCGTGCTGTACCAGGTGCAGGAATGGGCAGACCGGGGCCAGCATCCGGATACCAGCCAGATCAGCCAGGCCATCGCCCGCTTCAGCGGTCCCTTCGCCGTTGCCATCAAGGCGCGCTGGCAGCTGCCGATGGCCTTACGCGAACTGATCGGTGCCTGCTATGGTCTGCCCAACACCAGCATCAAGCGCGAACTGGCGATCATGTTCCTGGCCGCCAGCGAGCTGGCCGCGACACCCGACCAGGCGCTGCTGGCACGCTTGCGCCGCCTCGCGGGACTGTCCTGACCCACCAGCGCCCGGCCATGAACGACTAGGAAGCCCCCATGAGAGCAGGCGATGATCACATCGCGACCCGCTGGATAACCGGCCTCGCCAGCCTGGGCCTGGCGCTGCTGTGCGCCGGCCTCGGCAGCGTCGACGCCCACCTGTCCGCGGGCGGCCCGCCGCCCACTGGCTGGCTGCTCGGCAAGTGGGTGGCGGCCTGGCTGGCGGCGCAGACCCTGCTGCTGGCCAGCCTCTGGTTCCTGCGCGCAACGTGGCGCCGCACCAGCGCGGACGCAGCTGACAGGCGCAGCCAGCAGGGCGCCCTGCAGGCGCTCAACAGCATCGCCGCCCTGCCCACCCTGAACACCCAGGAGCAGCTGCGCCAGGCCTTGCAGGTGGGCGCCGATTTCTATGGCACGCCGCTCGGCATCATCAGCCAGATCGATGGCGACGATTACCGGGTGCGGGTCCAGGTTTCACCCGCGGACAGCCTCAGCGATGGCCAGCGCTTTCCCCTGGGCAACACCTACTGCAGCATCTGCCTGCACAGTGATGAGGTGCTGGCCATCGAGCGCATGGCGCATTCGCCCCATGCCCGCCACCCCTGCTATGCCCTGTTCGCCCTGGAGAGCTATATCGGCATCGCCGTCTGGGTCGCCGGGCGCCGCTACGGCACCCTGTGCTTCGCCTCCCCCGAGGCACGCCGGCGGCCGTTCGGCGAAGGCGAGCGCGAATTCCTCCGCCTGTTCGCCCGCTGGGTCGGCGCCACCCTGGAACGCCAGCAGCAGGAGCAGGCCCGGCAGCGGCTGCTGGAGCAACTCGACGAAGCGCAGCAGATCGCCCAGCTGGGCCACTGGCAGGCCGACCTGGCCAGCGGTGAGCTCTATTGGTCGAGCACCGTGTTCGATATCTTCGGCCTCGACGCCCGCCACTTCACCCCGAGCGTGGCGGCCTTCAGAGACCGCGTGCACCCCGATGACCGGGTCCTGGTCGAGGCCAGCGAACAGCGGGTGGCGAGCGGCGGCGTGCATGATGTGGTGCACCGCATCGTCCGCCCGAACGGCCAGATCCGCTGGGTCCACGAGCTGGCCCGGGGGCAGACGGACGCCCAGGGCCGGCTGACCCGCCTGAGCGGCACCGTGCAGGACGTGACCGCCCAGGCCGAGGCCAAGGCGGCCTACAAGGCGCAGAGCCTGCGTCTGGCGAGCATCATCGAAGGCACCGATTTCGGCACCTGGGAATGGCATGTGCCGAGCGGCACCAGCGCGCTCAACGAGCGAGCGGCGCAGATCATCGGCTACCGCCTGGATGAGCTGGAGCCGATCGACCGCGACGGCTGGCGCGAGCATATCCACCCGGACGACCTGACCGGCGCCGACCAGCGGCTGCAGGCCCACTTCCGCGGCGAGACGCCCCACCACGACTGCCAGTACCGCATGCGCCACAAGGATGGCCATTGGGTCTGGGTGCATGAGCGCGGTCGGCTGGAGCGCCGGAGCGAGGACGGCCAGCCACTGCTGATGTACGGCACCCTGGCCGACATCAGCGCGACCAAGCAACGCGAGGAAGAGATCCGCCAGGCGCGGGCCTTCCTCCAGGCGATCCTCGACTCGGCCACCGGGGTGGCGATCATCGCCACCGGTGCCGACGGCCTGATCAGCCTGTTCAATCCAGGGGCCGAGCGCCTGCTTGACTACCGGGCCGAGGAAATGGTCGGCCGCTGCACCCCGGCGGTGTTCCACCTGGAGCAGGAGGTGCAGGCGCGTGGCGAACAGCTCAGCGCCGAACTGGGCCGCCCGGTCGCCGGCTTCGAGGCATTCGTCGCCAAGACCCGCCAGGGCGAAGCGGAAACCCGCCTGTGGACCTATGTGCGCAAGGACGGTGAGCACTGCCGGGTCAACCTGACGGTGAGCCCCATTTTCGACCGGGGGGGCGCGATCAGCGGCTTTCTCGGCATCGCCAGCGACATCAGCGAGCTGCAACAGGCCACCCGCGCCCTGCAGAAGAGCGAGAGCCGTTTTCGCGGCATGGTCGCCAACCTGCCGGGGGTGGTCTATCGCTGCCGCAACGATGCCGACTGGAGCATGCGCTACATGAGCGAGGAGATCGTCCGGCTGTGCGGCTATCCGGCCAGCGACTTCATCGACAACCGCGTGCGCAGCTATGCCAGCGTGATCCATCCGGACGACCGGCCCCATACCTACCGGGTTCAGCAACAGCTGCTCGAGCAGCAGAGCTTCGAGCTGACCTACCGCCTGCGCCACGCCGACGGCCACGACGTCTGGGTACGGGAGAAGGGCCGCGGCGAATACAATAGCCACGGCGAGCTGCTGTGGCTGGACGGCTTCATCTGGGACATCAGCCAGCGCAAGCACATCGAGGACGAACTCAAGGTCAGCCAGCAGCGCTTCAGCAGCGCCTTCAGCACCGCGCCCCTGGGCATGGCCCTGGTATCGCCCGAGGGCCACTTCCTGGAGGTCAACGACGAGCTGTGCCGGATTCTCGGCTACAGCCGCGAGGAAATGCTGCGCGGTGACTTCCAGCACCTCACCCACCCCGACGACCTGGCCGCCGACCTGGAGAACGTCGAGCAGCTGCTGGGCGGGCGGATCAACGCCTACCAGATGGAGAAACGCTACCTGGACAAGGCCGGGCAAATCATCTGGGCGCTGCTCAGCGTGTCTCTGGTTCGCGACGGCGAGGGCCGGCCACTGCACTTCGTCTCGCAGATCCAGGACTTCAGCGACCGGGTCGCGGCCGAGCGGGCGATCCGCGAGCGCGAGCACTACCTGCGCACGGTGCTGGACAACGTGCTGGACGCCATCGTCACCATCGACGAAATGGGCCGCATCGAGACCTTCAATCGCGCCGCCGAACTGCTGTTCGGCTACGAGCAGGCGCAGGTGGCCGGGCTCAACGTCAACCAGCTGATGCCCGAGCCCCATCGCTCGGCCCATGACGGCTACCTGGCCCGCTACCGCCAGACCGGCGCATCGCGGCTGATCGGCAGCAGTCGCGAGCTCTCCGGGCTGCGCCGCAGCGGCGAGACCTTCAGCATGGAGCTGGCTGTCTCGCAGATCAGCCACCAGGGCCAGCGCCGCTTCATCGCGGTGATTCGCGACATCAGCGAGCGCAAGCGCATCGAGCGACTGAAGGATGATTTCGTCTCCACCGTCAGCCATGAATTGCGCACGCCGCTGACGGCCATTGCCGGCGCACTCGGCCTGGTCAACGGCGGCGCGCTGGGCACGGTGCCGGCCGCCATGCGCCAGATGCTGGCCATCGCCCAGGACAACAGCCAGCGCCTGGGCCTGCTGATCAACGACCTGCTGGACATGGACAAGCTGGAGGCCGGCAAGCTGCAGTTCGAGCTCGCCGAGCAGGCGCTGATGCCGCTGATCGAGCAGGCCCTGGAGCAGAACCGGCCCTACGCCCAGCAGTTCGACGTCGACCTGCGCCTGAACGAGCGCGCCGACAGCGCCCGGGTGCGGGTCGACGGCCCGCGCCTGCAGCAGGTGCTGGCCAACCTGCTGTCCAATGCGGCCAAGTTCTCCCACGCAGGCCAGGTCGTGGCGGTCGGCGTGCAGCGGCACGCCGAGCGGGTGCGGGTCAGCGTGCGCGACCAGGGGATCGGCGTGCCGGCTGCCTTCCAGGCGCGGATCTTCAGCAAGTTTTCCCAGGCCGACGCCACCAACACCCGGGACAAGGGCGGCACCGGCCTGGGCCTGGCGATCAGCAAGGAAATCATCGAGCGCATGGGCGGACGCATCGGCTTCGATTCGCTCGAGGGCCAGGGGGCGACCTTCTGGTTCGAGCTGCCCCAGGTGAGCGCGCCATGAACGCGGCCAGGGTCCCGGCGCCCAGGCGCCTGCTGTTGAACTGGGGGATCAGCCTGGCCCTGCTGCTGCTGCTCGGCCTGGGCGTCGAGCTGCTGCTGGAGCAATACGCCCTGCGCCAGTTCGAGGCCACCGAGCAACGTATCGGCAACCGCGCCGGCGAGGTGCGCGCCGCGCTGCTGGTCGAGCTGAGCGCGAGCCTGCACCTGGCCACCGGCCTGGCCTCCTATATCCGCGCCCGCGATGGCCAACTGGAGGACGCCGAGCTGCAGCCCTGGTTGGAGGAGCTGCTGAACCAGGGCCGCTATATCCGCAACATCGGCCTGGCACCGGGCAACCGCATCAGCCAGGTCTATCCCCTGGCCGGCAACGAGCGGGTGCTCGGCCTCTACTACCCCGATATCCCCACGCAGTGGCCCGCGGTGCAACGGATCATCGCCAGCCGCACGCCCCTGCTGGACGGCCCCCTGCCCTTGATCCAGGGTGGCAACGGCCTGATCTACCGGGTGCCGGTATTCGTCCAGGACAACGGCTACTGGGGCATGATCAGCACCGTGATCGACTACGACCGGCTCTATGCCCATATCCAGGCGGTGGCCGAGCGCCTCGGCCTGAGCGTCCAGATCCAGCGCAGCGCCGCCGGCCCCGACGAACCGCTGGCAGAGGGGCATCCCGTGGTCAGCCTGCCGGTCGAGATCGCCGGGGCCCACTGGCAGCTGCTGGCCCGCGAACGTACGCCGCACCCCACGCCGCTCGGCTGGTTGCGCCTGCTGGGCTGGGGCCTGGCGCTCATCGTCAGCGCCTCGATCGGCCTCAGCCTGCACGCCCAGCATCGCCAGGCCGTCCTGCTGCTGGCCCTCAACCGCAGTCAGCGGCAGTTCCGCCTGGCCTTCGAGGCGGCGCCCCAGGGGCTGGCCCTGCTCGACGCCGGCGGCCGCCTGAGCACGGTCAACCAGGCCCTGAGCAGGCTCCTGCAACGCCAGCCAGAGGAGCTGCTCGGCCAGTCGCTGGCCAGTCTCGGCACCCCGCAGTCGGCGGATCGGCTGCGCGGCCTGCCAGGGACGACAGGAGCGGCGGCGTGCCAGGCACAATTGCTCGATGCCGGCGGCAGGCCGATCGATGTGGAACTCAGCGCGGCGACCCTGAGCGGCGAGGCGGGGCTGGCACACAGCTGCATCCTGCATATCCAGGACATTCGCGAGAGCAAGCGCCTGATGCGCCTGCAGAACGAGTTCGTATCCACCGTCAGCCACGAGCTGCGCACCCCGCTGACCGCCATCAGCGGGCCGCTGGAGCTGATCAACGCCGGCGCACTCGGCGAGGTGCCGGAGCATCTGCGGCAGATGCTGCAGATCGCCCAGCACAACAGCCAGCGCCTGGCCCTGCTGATCAACGACCTGCTCGACATCGGCAAGCTGGAGGCCGGCAAGGTCCGTTTCGACCTGCAGCCGTGCCCGCTGCAGCCGCTGCTCGAGCAGGCCCTGAGGCACAACCAGGCCTATGCCGCGCAGTATCGGGTGCAACTGCGCCAGCTCGGCAGTTGCAGCGCCTGGGTGCGGGTCGATGAGCAGCGCCTGCAGCAGGTGCTGGCCAACCTGCTGGCCAACGCCGCCAAGTTCTCCCGACCGGGCACCGACGTGGAGCTGTTCACCGAAGAGCGCGGCGCGCACCTGCGCCTGTGCGTGCGCGACCAGGGGAGCGGTGTTCCGGCCGACTTCCAGGCGCGCATCTTCCAGAAATTCGCCCAGGCCGACGCCTCCGATACCCGGCAGAAGGGCGGTACCGGCCTGGGCCTGGCGATCAGCAAGGAAATCATCGAGCGCATGGGCGGGCGCATCGGCTTCGACTCGCCCGCCGGCCAGGGCGCAACCTTCTGGTTCGAGCTGCCCCAGGTCCAGCCCGCCACCTCTGCCTCAGGAGCCGCGACATGAGCCGCCCGTTACCGCCCAACGAGACACAGCGCCTGGCTGCCTTGCAGGCCTTCGAGTTGCTCGACTCCCCGGCCGAGGCGATGTTCGATGACATCACCGCGCTGGCGGCGCAGATCTGCGGCACGCCGATTGCCCTGATCTCGCTGATCGATGCCGAACGCCAGTGGTTCAAGAGCCGGGTCGGCCTGGACGTCGAACAGACCCCGCGGGAAGTGGCCTTCTGCGCCCACGCCATCCAGGGCAGCGAGCTGTTCGAGGTGGCCAACGCCAGCGAGGATCCACGCTTCTGCGACAACCCGCTGGTTACCGGCGCGCCGGACATCCGCTTCTACGCCGGCATGCCACTGAGCGCTGCCGACGGCTGCAACCTGGGCACCCTGTGCGTGATCGACCGCGAGCCTCACCGACTCGACGCGGCGCAGCGCAGCGCCCTGCAGGCCCTGGCCCGCCAGGCCATGCGCCTGTTCGAATTGCGCCTGCAGGCGCGACGCCAGGCCGAGCAGGCCGCGCTGCACCAGGCCATGCTCGACAATGCCGGCAGCGCGATGCTGATCACCGATGGCCAGGGCCTGGTGCTCCGCGCCAATCCGACCAGCGAAGCCTTGCTCGGCTACCCCCGCGAACAGCTGCAGGGGCGCGCGCTGAGCGAGCTGCTGCACGAGCCCGAGCAGCTGCGCCAACGCATGCGCGAGCTCGCCGAGTCCCGCGGCATGAGCAGTGTCGGGGCCTTCGAAACCATCATCGGACGGGCCAGCGAGGGCCTGCCGGAAGTGCGCGAATGGACCTACCTGGGCCGGGACGGCCGGCACATCCCGCTGTTGCTGACCCTGTCGCAGATTCGCAGCCAGGACCAGCAGGTCCAGGGCTACCTGGTCCTCGCCCACGACCTCAGTCAGCGCGAGCAGGCCCAGCAACGCCTGACCCGGCTCGCCGCCCAGCTCCCCGGCATGCTCTACCAGTACCTCCAGCGGCGCGACGGCAGCAGCTGCTTCCCCTATGCCAGCCAGGGCCTGCAGGACATCTACGGCCTGTCTCCGGACGAAGTACAGGAGGACGCCAGCGCGGCGTTCAGCCGCCTGCACCCGCGCGACCTGCCGCTGGTGGCCGCCGCGATCCGCCAGTCGGCCGAGCAATTGAGCACCTGGCATCAGGAGTACCGGGTGCAGCACCCGATCAAGGGCCCGATCTGGGTCGAGGGCACTGCCAACCCGCAGCAGCTGGCCAACGGCGACGTGCTCTGGCACGGCTATATCAGCGACATCAGCCAGCGCAAGCAGCACGAGCAGCTGGTCAACGAGTTCATCGCCAGTGTCAGCCATGAGCTGCGCACCCCGCTGACCGCCGTGTCCGGCTCGCTCGGCCTGATCAATGGCGGCGCCCTCGGCGAGGTGCCCAGCGCCATGGCCGGGATGCTGACGATCGCCCAGCAGAACTGCCGGCGCCTGGGCCTGCTCATCGACGACCTGCTGGACATGGAGAAGCTGCTGGCCGGCAAGATGCACTTCGACCTCGCCGATCATGCCTTGCAGCCCCTGCTCGAGCTGGCGGTGCAGCACAACCAGCCCTACGCCGATCAGTACCGGGTCAAACTGGTCCTGCAGCCGATCAGCCAGCCGTTCCGGGTCAGGGTCGACAGCCAGCGTCTGGCCCAGGTGCTGGCCAACCTGCTGTCCAACGCCGCCAAGTTCTCGCCACCCGGGCAGACCGTGGAGGTCGAGGTGCAGCCTTGCGCCCACGGCGTGCGGATCCAGGTCGGCGACCATGGCCCGGGGATTCCCCTCGCCTTTCGCGAGCGAATCTTCCACAAGTTCGCCCAGGCCGACGCCTCCGCCACACGCAAGAAGGGTGGCACCGGACTGGGCCTGGCGATCAGCAAGGAACTGGTCGAACACATGGGCGGACGCATCGGCTTCGACTCGATAGAAGGCCAAGGCGCCACCTTCTGGTGCGAACTACCCACGCTGCCAAGCGGAGCCAGCGAATGAACCCTAGCCTGCCGTCGAGTTGGCGCAGCGCCCTGGCCCACCTGTGGGGACGCCGCAACCTGCTCGCCTGGGGCGTGCTGCTGGTGAGCCTGGGCGCCGTGCTGCTGGCCTGGAACAACCTGCGTCTGAGTCAGGCCAGCGCCGCCGCGCAACAGTTCGACCTGCTGGCCAAGGACATCGGCAAGGCCATTCGGGTACGCATGACCGATCACGAGAAGATCCTCCTGGGCGGCGCCGGTCTGTTCGATGCCAGCCGCGAGGTCAGCCGCCAGGAGTGGCGCACCTATATCACCCGCCTGCGCTTGGCCGAACGCTACCCGGGCATCCTCGGCGTGGGCTTCAGCCAGGTACTGGCCCCCCGACAGCTCGGGCCGTTCGAGGCCGGGGTGCGCGCCGAGGGCTTCGGCGATTTTCGCGTGCACCCGCCCGGCGAGCGCCAGCTGTACAGCTCGATTCTCTACCTGGAGCCGTTCAGCGGGCGCAACCTGGCGGCCTTCGGCTACGACATGCTGTCCGAACCGACCCGCCAGGCAGCCATGCTGGCGGCCGCCGAAAGCGGCGAGACGCGGGTCAGCGGCCGGGTCACCCTGCTGCAGGAAACCCATGGCAAGGTTCAGGCCGGGCTGCTGATGTACGTACCGATCTACCACCCGGGCCGCCCCCTGAACACTGCGGCCGAGCGCCTGCAAGCCCTGCGCGGCTTCGTCTACAGCCCCTACCGGATGAACGACCTGATGGCCGGCATCCTTGGCGACGGCCCGCTGCCGCTCGACTTCGAGCTCTACGCCGGCACCCGCGAGGCCCCCGAGCAGCTGCTGTTCAGCACCCGCGAGCAGATCGACCCCGTCGGCCCGGCCGAAAACCGCCAGCAACTGCATTTGTATGGGCAAACCTGGACCCTGAACTTCCACCAGACTCCGGCCTTCGCCGCCCGCTTCGTCCAGGGCCAGGGCCCGCTGCTGGGCCTTGGCGCCTGCATCAGCCTGCTGCTGTTCTCGTTGGTCAGCAGCCTCAGCCAGCGCCGCGAACGGGCCCAGGAACTGGCCAGGCAGATGACCGGGAAGCTGCGCGAGCAGGAACAATCGCTACGGCTGAGCGAAGAGCGCCTGGGCCTGGCCCTGAAAGGCAGCAACGACGGCTGGTGGGACCTCGACCTAGTTGCCGACACGCTGTTCTACTCACCCCGCGGTGCGCAGATGCTCGGCTATTCGGAACAGGGCTTGGTCGGCGGCCTGGCGACCTGGGAAAAACTGGTGGTAGCGCAGGACCTGGCCCAGGCCCAGAGCGTGCTGCAGCAGACCCTGGGCCAGGCTCATACCCATTTCACCCTGGAATGCCGCCTGCAGCATCGGGACGGTCACCCGCTGCCCGTGCTGCTGCGCGGTTACATCCAGTACGACGAGCACGGCCGGCCGCTGCGCCTGAGCGGCACGACCATGGACCTGAGCGAGCTCAAGCGTATCGAGCAGATGAAGAACGCATTCGTTTCCACCGTCAGCCACGAATTGCGCACGCCACTGACCTCGATCGCCGGGGCGCTTGGCCTGATCAACGGCGGCGCGCTCGGCGAGGTGCCGGCCGCCATGCGCCGGATGCTCGATATCGCCCAGCAGAACAGCCAGCGCCTGGGCTGCCTGATCAACGACCTGTTGGACATGGACAAGTTGCTGGCCGGCAAGATGACCTTCGAGTTGGCCAGCCACCCGCTCGACGCCCTGCTCGAGGAGGCCCTGACCAGCAACCAGGCCTATGCCGACAAGCACCAGGTGACGCTGCAACGCGCCGACTGTCCGCCCATCCGGGTGAAGGTCGATGCCATGCGCCTGCAGCAGGTACTGGCCAACTTCCTCTCCAACGCCATCAAGTTCTCGCCCAGCGCTGCCCAAGTGCAGCTGCGCACCAGCCTGCACGGGCAGTGGGTGCGCGTCAGCGTCTGCGATCAGGGCGCGGGGGTGCCGGAGGCGTTCCGCCCGAGGATATTCCAGAAGTTCTCCCAGGCCGACGGTGGCGACAACCGGCAGAAGGGCGGTACCGGCCTGGGCCTGGCGATCAGCAAGGAGCTGATCGAGCGCATGGGCGGGCGAGTCGGCTTCGACTCGGTCAAGGACCAGGGTGCCACCTTCTGGTTCGAGCTGCCGGTGCAGGCTGCCGACCCTGCCCTCCCCGCGCAGGTGCGACCTCGGCTGCTGGTGGTCGAGGATGTAGCGGAGACCGCCGACTACCTGCGCCTGCTGCTCAGCGCGTCGGGCTACGAGGTGGTCGTGGCCACGACGCTGACCGCGGCGCGCCGTGAAATTGCCCTGGGCGGCTATGCCGCGGTCACCCTCGACCTGCTGCTGCCCGACGGCAACGGCCTGGAACTGCTGCGCGACTTGCGCGGCAATCCACTCACCGAGACCCTGCCGGTGCTGGTGATCTCCGGCGCGACCGAGCAGCCGCCGCCCGGGCTGAGCGGCGGCTTCCAGGCCGTCGACTGGCTGGACAAGCCGATCGATCAGCAGCGCCTGCTCAGCAGCCTGCGTCAGGCGCTGCATGGCCTGGCCAGCAAGCCCCGGGTGCTGCACATCGAGGATGACGCCGATCTGCGCCAGGTGATCGCCGAGCAGGGCCGGCGTCTGGCCGACTTCGTCGCCGCCAGCAGCCTGGCCCAGGCCCGCCGCCTGCTGAACGAGGGCGACTATGACCTGATCCTGCTGGATATCGGCCTGCCCGACGGCAACGGCCTGGAGCTGCTCGAAGAGTTGCACCAGCATCATCCGGCGCTGCCCGTGGTGGTACTGTCTGCGCATGAGCTGGACGGCGAGCAGCTGGCCCGGGTTGAAGCGGCGCTGGCCAAATCGCGTACCGATGCGCAACACTTCCTGCAATTACTCGGCCGCCTGCTGCCTGCCAAGGAGCGTCAACATGCCTGAACTGAACCGCATCCTCCACGTGGAAGACGATCCCTCGATCCAGGCGGTGGCCAAGGTCGCCCTGGAGGCCGTGGGCGGCTTCACCGTCCTCAGCTGCTCGTCCGGCCAGGAGGCCCTGGATCAGGTCCAGGGCTTCGCCCCTGACTTCATCCTGCTGGATGTGATGATGCCGGGCATGGACGGCCCGCAAACCCTGGCCAAACTCGGCGAACGCCTGGATATCGGGCAGATACCCGTGGCCTTCATGACCGCCAAGGTGCAACCGAACGAGATCGAGCACTATCGCAGCCTCGGTGCCCTGGACGTGATCATCAAGCCCTTCGACCCGATGCAACTGGCCACTCAGGTGCGGGAAATATGGAAGCGCGCCCATGGCTGAACCCCTAGCCCCCACCAGCGAACTGGAGCGCCAGCTGCAACTGCTCAGCGCCACATTCAGCCAACGCCTGCAACTGGAGCTGCCGGAGCTGGCCGCCAAGGCCCGCCAGCTAGGCCTGGGCGGCTCCCCGGCCGAGCAGCGCCAGACACTGGGCCAACTGCGCGACCAGCTGCACAAGCTGGCCGGCGCCGCGGGCACCTTCGGCTTCGCCCAACTCGGCGCGCGCGCCCGCGAACTGGAACAGCAGGCCCTGCACTGGCTCGACTACCTGCAGGATCAGGGCAGCGGCCTGCACGAGTTCATCCAGGCGCTGCAGCAGTTCGGCGAGCAAAGGGTCGAGCCCCCGGCGCCCCAGGACAATCCGCCGCCGCCCCAGGAAGCCGCCAAGCCGGAGGCCGATGCCCACTGCATCTACATCCTCGAGGATCAGCTCGACATCGGCGAGAACATGCGCCTGACCCTGGACACCTTCGGCTACCACGCCGAACACTTCAGCAGCAGCGCCGAACTCGATGCCGCGCTGCAACGACGCCTGCCCGATGCGCTGATCGTCGACGTCAACCTCGGCGGTGATGCGCAGAACGGACTGGCCTATGCCGCGGCCCTGCAACAGCGCCTGGAGCAGCCGCTGCCGCTGCTGGTGATCACCAACCAGGACGACTTCGCCACCCACCTGGAGGCCGTGCGGGCCGGCGCCATGGGGTTCTTCACCAAGCCGGTGGACCTGCCGCAACTGGAAAACCGCCTGGAGCGCTGCTTCACCCAGCAGAGCGGCGAACCCTACCGGGTCCTGGTGGTCGACGACGACGACGACCTCGCCAGCCGCTACAGCCTGGTCCTGCGCGGCGCCAACATGCTGGTGGAAAAGCTGCAGAATCCGGCGGACATCTTCGAGTGCATGAGCAGCTTCAATCCGGAAGTGGTCCTGCTCGACGTCAACATGCCCGATTGCAGCGGTCCGGAACTGGCGCAGATCATCCGCTTCAACGACGACTGGCTGCGGGTGCCGATCATCTACCTGTCGGCGGAAACCGACATCACCCGACAGATGGATGCCCTGCTCAAGGCCGGCGATGACTTCCTGACCAAGCCGATCTCCGACAACGCCCTGGTCACCTCGGTGTTCTCCCGCGCCCAGCGCGCCCGCCTGCTGAGCAACGCCCTGGCCCGCGACAGCCTGACCGGGCTGCTCAAGCACGCCGACATCAAGGAGCAGGTGACCATCGAACTGGAGCGCGCCCAGCGCAGCGGCAAACCGGCCAGCGTGGCGATGCTCGATATCGACCACTTCAAGCAGGTCAACGACAAGCACGGCCACGCCGCCGGCGACAACGTCATCCGCGCCCTGGCCAACCTGCTGCGCCAGCGCCTGCGCCGGGTCGACAGCCTCGGTCGTTACGGCGGCGAGGAGTTCCTCGCGGTGCTGCCGGATTGCGAACCGGAGCAGGCGCGGCGGGTGATCGACGAGATTCGCCAGCGCTTCGCCGAACTGCGCTTCACGGTGGCGGGCAACGCCTTTTCCGTCACCCTCAGTGCCGGCATCGCCAGCACCACCAGCCACGCCGGCGCCGGTGAGTTGCTCGAGCGCGCCGACCGTGCGCTCTACGCGGCGAAGGACGGCGGACGCAACAACGTCAGGCTGGCCGACTGACAGCCTGACGGGCGCCGCGCCGGGCGTCCGTCAGCTAGCGGCCTGGACATGTGAAATTTTAGGCGTATATTTTCATGAAATTGTTTTAGTTAATTTCATGAGGCCGCCATGTTCAAGCAATCTGCCCAGCATGTAGCCAGCTACTACGCGGGCACCTTCGCCGACGCCATCCCGCTGCGCCCGACCCTGCGCGGTACCCAGGACACCGAGGTGCTGATCATCGGCGCCGGCTTCAGCGGCCTGCATACCGCCCTGCGCCTGGCCCTGGCCGGCAAGCGGGTGTGCCTGCTGGAGGCCAGCCGGGTGGCCTGGGCCGCGTCCGGGCGCAATGGTGGCCAGGCCCTGCTCGGTTGGTCGTGCGACATGCCGCCGCTGGAGAAGGCCTTGGGCCAGGAGCGCACCCGCCGGCTGTGGGACAGCATGCGCTGGGCCGCCGCCGAGCTGCGCGCGCTGCCGGGCCGCCACGGCTTCGATATCGACTACCGGCCGGGCAGCCTGTGGACCGCGGTGCAGCCGCGCCGGGTCGCCGTGCTGCAAGAAGCCCAGGAGGAAGCGGCGCAGAAGTGGGGCTACGACGCCCTGCGCCTGATCGGTCGCGAGGAGCTGCCCGAGTGGATCGCCAGCCCGCGCTACCAGGCCGCCCTCTACGACCCCGAGGGCGCCCACCTCAACCCGCTCAAGTTGGCCCAGGGCCTGGCCAGCGCCATCGAGCGGGCCGGCGGGCAGATCTTCGAGCAGAGCCGGGTGCTCGACTACCGCGAGACCGCCGGCGGCTACCTCGCCCGCACCGACCAGGGCGAGGTGCGCAGCCAGGTGCTGGTGCTGGCCTGCAACGCCTATGTCGACCGCCTCGACCCTCAGCTCTCCGCCCGCCTGCTGCCGGTCGGCTCCTACCAGGTCGCCACCGCGCCGCTGGACCCGCAACTGGCGCGCTCGCTGCTGCCACGCAACAGCTGCGTGATCGACAACCAGTTCGTCCCCGACTACTTCCGCCTGACCCCGGACCAGCGCCTGCTGTTCGGCGGCGGCTGCACCTACCTGGGCGGCATCCCGGCGGACGTCGCCAAGGCCACCCGGCCCTACCTGGAACGGGTGTTCCCGCAGCTGCGCGGGATCGAGCTGGAGTTCGCCTGGGGCGGCCATATCGACGTCAGCATGAGGCGCACCCCGGACATCGGCCGCCAGGGCCAGCGCTACTGGCTGCAAGGCTTCTCCGGCCACGGCGTGTTGCCGACCCTGGCTGGCGCCCGCGCGGTCAGCGATGCGATCCTCGGCGACGACGAACTGCTGGCGCTGTACCAGGCCATCGACAACCCGCGCTTCCCCGGCGGCTCGTTGCTGGCGGCGCCGCTGGAGGCGGCCGGCAAGGCCTGGTACCGCCTGCGCGATATCGTCTGAACCATCGCGAAGCGACCCTCGGTGGATGGAAAAGACGCCATCCACCCTACAACCGAAGCGAGGACACCGGCATGGACATGCAGGAAGAAGTCGAAGGTCTGGCGATCCTGATCCGCGACCTGCGCAAGCACAAGAACCTCACCCTCGGCGAGCTGGCCGAGCGCATCGGCCGCTCGGTGGGTTTTCTCTCCCAGGTCGAGCGCGGCCTGTCCAAGCCGACCGTGGCCGACCTCACCGCCATCAGCGAGACCCTGGGCGTACCCACCACCTACTTCTACAGCCTGAGCAAGCCGCGCGCACTGCCCTGGGTGACCCGCCCCGGCGAGCGGCGCACCCTCTACTACGCCGGCGGGATCACCGACGTGCTGGTCTCGCCGAGCATGTCGGCCGGCTTCTCCATGCTCGAGAGCCACCTGGCGCCCGGCGCGACCAGCGGCGAAGGGCACCTGGACGACAGCGACGAACAGGGCGGCTTCGTCCTCGAGGGCGAACTGAGCATCTGGCTGGAGGATGCCGAGCAACCGGTGACCCTGGGCCCCAACGACAGCTTCCAGCTGCCGCCGCACAGCCAGTTCCGCTACGCCAACCTGACCGACCAACCGACCCGGGTGCTCTGGGTGTTCCGTTGACCCCGCCCGCAGGACTGCCAGCATGACCACCGGCAACAGCTTCCCCGATCTGCTCAGCGAAGTACGCGCCTTCCGCGCCCAGCACCCGACGGTGCGTTACGTCGACCTGATCTGCCTGGATATCCCCGGCCACTTCTACGGCAAGCGCTACCCCATCGCCATGCTCGAGAAGGTCGCCGCCGGCAGCCCCCTCAAGCTGCCGCAGAACTGCGTGCTGCTCGGCGTCCAGGGCGGCCTCTACCCGATCGGCGACTACTGCTTCGCCGACGGCGACCCTGACGCCCCGCGCCGGCTGATCCCCGGCACCCTCAAGCCGGTGCGCTGGGAAAGCCAGCCCCTGGGGCAGATGCTGATCAGCTCCGACGGCACCGCCGCGCCCATCGAGTTCGAGCCGCGCGCGGTGCTGGCCAGGGTGATCGAGCGCCTGGCCGCGCGCGGCATCCGCCCGGTGGTGGCCTTCGAACTGGAGTTCTACCTGTTCGACCGCAAGCTGGAGAACGGCCTGCCACAGTTTCCCCGCGACCCGCTGAGCGAGGACGCCGACGACCAGCCGAACATGCACATCGAGCGCCTGTCGCGCTTCGCCGACGTGCTCGACGAGATGGTGCTGGCGGCCAATGAACAGGGCGTGGACGCCAACGTGATCACCGCCGAGCTCGGCCCCGGCCAGTTCGAAATCAACTTCGGCCACTGCGACGACGGCCTGCGCGCCGCCGACTGGGCCGCCTTGTTCTGCCGCAGCAGCCGTGGCGTGGCGCTGAAACATGGGTATAGAGCCAGCTTTATGAGCAAGCCCTATCTGGACGCCCCCGGCAGCGGCATGCACGTGCACGTCAGCCTCTACGACGCCGATGGCCACAACCTGCTGGCCGCCGACCAGCAGCGCCCGCTGCGCCATGCCGTGGCCGGCTGCCTGGAGCTGCTGCCGCACTGCATGCCGATCTTCGCCGCCAACCACAATGCCTTCCGCCGCTATTGCGCCATGGTCAACGCCGCCAGCCGCGCCAGCTGGGGCTTCGAGGACCGCGACGCGTGCATCCGCATCCCCGAGTCGGACGGCAACAACCTGCGCATCGAACACCGCCTGGCTGGCGCCGACGCCAACCCCTACCTGGTCCTGGCCGCCATCCTCAGCGGCCTGGAGCACGGCCTGGACGCGCAGCGCGAGCCGATCGCCCCGCTCAACCAGGATCGCAGCAGCGGCATCGACTTCCCCCAGGACATGCTCGGCGCCGTGGCGGCCATGCGCGATCACCCGGTGGTCAACCAGGGCCTGGGCAGCGAGTTCGTCATGGTCTACTGCGAGAACAAGCGCCAGGACCACCTGGCCTTCCTCCACGAGGTCAGTGCCCGCGAGTACCGCTGGTTTCTCTGAGCGGGCCGGTGCCTCCCCGGCGCCTGGCCAGCCAGTCGGCGCCGGGATTTGATCTATTCTCGAGGGATCAACGAGGGAGGTGGGACATGAGCAACGCATTCTCGATTCATCCCGCGGTGGACAACGGCATCCAGCCGGCCGCGGAGCACTTCACCGGTGGCACCCTGGTCTGCCATTGCAGCCAAGACCCGGTGCGGGTCCGGGTCGACGCCCAGTCGGCGCACAACCACGCCTGCGGTTGCACCAAGTGCTGGAAGCCGGCCGGTGCGCTGTTCTCCATGGTGGCGGTGGTGCCGCGCGACAAGGTGAGGGTCACCGACAACGCCGACAAGCTCGAGGTGGTCGACCCCAAGGCGACCATCCAGCGCCACGCCTGCAGCCGCTGCGGCGTGCATATGTTTGGCCGTATAGAAAACCCCGATCACCCCTTCTACGGGCTCGACTTCATCCACACCGAACTGTCGTCGGAGCAGGGCTGGTCGGAACCGCAGTTCGCCGCCTTCGTCTCCTCGATCATCGAGACCGGCACCGATCCGGCGTTGATGCATGCGGTGCGGGCACGCCTGCGCACCCTGGGCCTGGAGCCCTACGACTGCCTGTCGCCGGAGCTGATGGACGCCATCGCCACCCACACCGCCAAGGCCAAGGGCACCCTGAAGCCCTGAAGCGGATGTCCTGGGCCGCGCTGGCGCGGCTCAGGCCAGCGTCAGGTGCACCAGCAGCCCGGCCAGGGCGCAGGCGCCGAGCACCTCGATCACCCCGCGCTTGTAGCGCAGCAGCGCGACGGCGGCGGCCAGGGCGATCAGCGCCGACGGCCAGTCGAAGGCGCCGGCGAAACCCTGCGGCCAGAGCACGTGGTAGGCGAAGAACAGCGCCAGGTTGAGGATCACCCCGACCACCGCGGCGGTGATGCCGGTCAGCGGCGCGGTGAAGCGCAACTGGTTGTGGGTCGATTCCACCAGCGGGCCGCCGGCGAGGATCAGCAGGAACGAGGGCAGGAAGGTGAACCAGGTGACCAGGCAGGCCGCCAGCGCACCGGCGAGGAACGCCTGCTCGGGCCCGAACAGCTGCTGCACATAGCCGCCGATGAAGCCGACGAAGGCCACCACCATGATCAGCGGCCCCGGCGTGGTCTCGCCCAGGGCCAGGCCGTCGATCATCTGGCTCGGGCTCAGCCAGCCGTAGTGGCCGATGGCGCCCTGGTAGACATAGGGCAGCACCGCGTAGGCGCCGCCGAAGGTCAGCAGCGCCGCCTTGGTGAAGAACCAGGCCATCTGCGTCAGCGTCCCCTGCCAGCCATACAGGCCGCACAGCAGGCCCATCGGCAACAGCCAGAGCAGCGCGCCGACCAGCACCAGCAGGGCCAGGCGCGACGCGCGAAAGCGAGTATGCGGTGCCGGCGGGCTGTCATCGTCGAGCAGCGCCGGACCATGGCGGCTGGCTGCCGCGCCATGGCCACCGCCGACGCTGAACTGCTCCGGCAACAGCCGCCCGCCCAAGTAGCCGAGCAGCGCCGCGCCCAGGACGATCAGCGGGAAGGGCAGGTCGAAGGCGAAGATGGCGACGAAGGCGGCTGCGGCAATGGCCCACAGCCAGTGGTTCCTTAATGCCCGGGCGCCGATGCGAGAGGCCGCCTGGACCACAATGGCAGTGACCGCCGGCTTGATCCCGTAGAAGATCCCGGCCACCAGCGGCACCTCGCCGAAGGCGATATACACCCAGGACAGGCCGATCAGCAGCAGCAGCGAGGGCAACACGAACAGCACGCCGGCGATCACCCCACCCCAGCTTCGGTGCATCAGCCAGCCAATGTAGGTGGCCAGTTGCTGCGCTTCCGGCCCCGGCAGCAGCATGCAGTAGTTCAGCGCGTGCAGAAAACGCCGCTCGGACAGCCAGCGACGCTTCTCCACCAGCTCCTGGTGCATGATCGAAATCTGTCCGGCCGGCCCGCCAAAGCTGATCAAGCCGAGCCTGAGCCAGAACACGAAGGCCTCGAACAGGCTGACGGCAGGGGGCGTTTGTGCTGGTGGAGGGTTCGGGGGCATGGCTGGCCAGTCCGCTGAGTTGAACAATGCGGCGCACTATAACCCGAGCGCAGCGTCCCTTGATGACAGCGGCGCCGGCGCCACCAGAGCCCAGCCAGCGGCGCCGAGATGGGGTCTAATGGGCCATTGGCCCTCTTCATCAGGCAGACCCCATGCCCCTCAGCCCCGACCAGCTCGCCCAGATCAGCAGCCTGACCCTGGCCCATTACCAGGACCACGCGCAGGCGTTCCGCGCGGGCACCGGCGATCACGACGTCAGCCAGAACATCGCCGCTCTGCTCGACGCCATCCAGGGCGAGGCGCCCTACCGCATCCTCGATTTCGGCTGCGGCCCGGGCCGCGACCTGCGTACCTTCAAGGCCCTGGGTCACGAGCCGATCGGCCTGGACGGTTGCCCGCGCTTCGTCGAAATGGCCAGACAAGATAGTGGCTGCCAGGTGTGGCAGCAGGATTTCCTCGCCCTGGAACTGCCGCCGACGTATTTCGACGGCGTCTTCGCCAACGCCTCGCTGTTCCACATTCCCAGCCAGGCGCTGCCGCGGGTGCTCGGCCAGCTGCACGCCACGCTCAAGCCCGGCGGCGTGCTGTTCAGCTCCAACCCGCGCGGCGCCAACCAGGAGGGCTTCAACGGCGACCGCTATGGCGCCTACTACGACCTGGCGCACTGGCGCGCGCTGCTCAACGACGCCGGCTTCGACGAGCTGGCGCACTACTACCGCCCGCCTGGGCTGCCGCGCGCCCAACAGCCCTGGCTGGCCAGCGTCTGGCGCCGCCCCTAGCGCGACTCGCCGGCGGGTCGCGACGAAATCACTCTTTCGGGTCATTTCCGTGCGGCCACGAGGCAGTACCCTGTAGCCGGTCCATCGAGGCCACTGACTTTGATCCGCACTGCTCACAATAAAAATCAGGAGCGCACCGGAATGTGTTGTAAGTCTTTGATTCGAAATTTCTTTGTCTGGACGATTGGACTGCTGGCGAGCCTCGCGCCGCTGGCCTACGCCGAGGCCGTGAGCCCCCAGGAGCAGGTCCAGGTCTACGCCAGCCGCGCCACTAGCAGCCTGCTGCTGTTACGTGGCGAGGGTTTCCAGAAGAACCACCAGGCACGCCTGGAGAGCGACATCCAGACCCTGGCCGCCGCGCTGCAGGGCTTGGCGCAGAGCAGTGACGCGCTGCGCAGCAGCCACCTGCAGCTTGTTACCCAACTGCGCCGTGGTGTTTCCTTCGGCCCCAATGAGGAAGACGTTCCCTGGGGCTACCCCCAGGAGCTGAGCAAGGCGCTGCGCGACTTCCTGCATGCCGCCCGCCAGCTGCCACGCGAGGGCGAGAGCGAGCTGTCGGCGAAGATCGAATACCTGGCCGTGCAGTACCTCAGCCGCTCCTACATCGGCACCTTCGAGATCGCCCGCGAACAGCCCGACACCTACCTCGGCCAGGACGAGCGCCTGCTGGTGCCGGCGGTCGACCAGGAGCTGGCGCTACTGGACGATCAGCAGGACCCACGCATCGCCAAGCTGAAGATGCGCTGGGAATACCTGAAGGCGGCGTTGAGCGACATGAACAGCAAGAGCAACACCCTGGCCAGCGTCTCCGGCCGGCCCTTCGCGCCGACCACCGTGGACCGTCACAGCCGCGCCATGACCAGCCAATGGATGGCGATGTACTAGCGCCACGGAACCGCTGACGGGCGCTCAGGCGCGGTTTTGCGCCCGCGCCGACAGCGCGACGCCTCCCCTCGGCCTCGGCCGCAGGCCGAGCAAAGACGCGTGCTCAGCGCAGCTTTTCCAGCAGGCCGTAGTACCACATGCCGACCGCCAGCATCGGGTTGCCCAGCTGGTCGCTCAGCGGCACCTTGATGTGCTTGCAGGCGGCGAAGGTGTCGAACTTCTCCAGGTCGCCACTCATGGCGTTGGCCATGATCTCGCCCATGATGTGGGTGGTGGCCACGCCGTGGCCGGAGTAGCCCTGGCAGTACCAGACGTTGTCCGACAGCTTGCCCAGCTGCGGGATGCGGTTCATCACGATGCCCATGGCGCAGCTCCACTGGAACTCGATCTCCACGCCCTTGAGCGCCGGGAAGGTGCGCTCGATGGCCGGGCGCAGCTCGCCGGCGATGTCGCGCGAGTCGCGCCCCGAGTAGTTGGCGCCGCCGCCGAACAGCAGGCGGCCGTCGGCGGTCAGACGGTAGTAGTCGAGGACGAAGCGGCAGTCGTACACCGCCAGGTCCTGCGGGTTGATCTGCCTGGCCAGCTCGCCCAACGGCCTGGTGGTGACGATGCCGCCCATGGCCGGGAAGATCATGCCCTTGAGCTTCTTCGGCTCGAGCTTGTGGTAGACGTCACCGGCCAGCAGCACCTGCCTGGCATTGATCCGGCCCTGGGCGGTGACCACCGCCGGCTTGGCGCCGTGGACGATCTCCAGCACCTCGGAGTGCTCGAAGATCAGCGCGCCGAGGCTTTCGGCGGCCTTGGCCTCGCCGATGCACAGGTTGAGCGGGTGCAGGTGCATGTTGCGGCTGTTCTTGATCGCCCCGCAGTAGAGGTCGCTGTCCAGGTGCGCGCGCATGCCGGCGGCGTCAAGCAGGCACACCTCGTCGCCCATGCCGCGGCGCAGCGCCTCCTCGTAGGAGGCCTTGAGCTCGTCCATGTGCGCCGGCTTCATCGCCGCGTGCAGGTGGCCATGCTTGAGGTCGCACTGGATGCCGTACTTGGCCACCCGGCTCTTGATGATCTGGTGGCCGCGCCAGCGCAGGTGCCAGATGAAGTCCTCGACCTCGGCGCCGAGGGTCTTGCGCATCTGCTTGTGCATCGCCCCTTCACCGGACAGGCTGCCGGTGACCTGGCCGCCATTGCGCCCGGTGGCGCCCCAGCCGATCTTGTTGGCTTCGACGATCGCCACCCTGAGGCCGCGCTCGGCCAGTTCCACCGCGGTGGCCACGCCGGTGAAGCCGCCGCCGATGATCGCCACGTCGACGCTGACCTCGCCCTGCAGGGTCGGGTAGTCGGTTTCCTGGTTGAGGCTGGCGCTGTAGTAGGAGGGGCTGCGCTCGGCGGCGGCAATGACCGGTGAAGTGATGGCGTTCATCGTCTTGTCCTTGTGGTTGCGGCGGCTGCGCGCCGATGGGCGCGCAGCCGCCCGGGAAAATGTTCGGGTGTGCCAGGCGTTTCGATAACGGGGTTGCGCGCGAGAGGTTCCTCGGCGCCCTGCGAGACAGCGAATGACAGGGCGACTCTCGCTGCCGCCGACACGGGGCAACGGCTATCGGATCGGCGGCGGCAAACGGGCCGCCGGACTATTCAGATGGCGGTGAGAGCGGCATCCGGCGGGCGCGCATGGCGGCAGTGCCACAGGGCCCAGAAGGCGAGGATGATGGTCAGCAGGGGGTTGAGCCGATTGGCGCCGAGGCGACTGCGCAGCCGCCGGGGGACAGGGCGAACGAGAAAAGACGGGGAAACTGGCGCTGGCAAGTTCATGAAGCAGGAGGCTCGCACAGCGCCATGCATGCGTTAAATCGTATTTCTCACATGCTCAGTTTATAGAGCGCTAAACATTCGGCCTAGGCGGCGCTCCTGGGCCGTTGCCCGACCATCCGCTGTGGCTCGGGCTTGTAGCCCACCCGCAGCGCGCCCCAGTGCTGGCCCTGCACATGGATCGGCACCGACAGGTCATGCATCAGCTCGCCGGTGTCGCGCATATAGGTCTGCAGCAGCAGCGGTTTCTGGTGGCTGCCGCAGCGGATCCCGGTGCGGTCGTTGAACAGGCGCTTGCCGCGGCTCTTGGCGGTGTCCACGGCGCGGTCGCCGCAGGGCGGCCGGTTGAAGGCGTTGTTGTGGGTCGGCACGTAGCCTTCCGGGGTGCAGGCGATGGCGAATACCAGGCCTTCGTGGCGCGCCAGCAGCGGCTCCTGCAGGGCCGGCAGGACCTGGTCGGCATAGCCGTCGAAACGGGTCTTGTACTTGGCCGGGAAGCTGCCCGGGATGGGCTGGTAGTGACGATCGAACAGGTCGCCAAGGCTGGTGCGTCCGGCCTGGATGTCCGCCTCGAACTGTGCGGCGATGGCCTGTGCGCCTTCGCGGGCCAGGTCATAGACGCGCTGGTGATAGTCGTCCAGGCCCACCTCGGCGAGCTTCTCGCTCACCGTCTCGGCCTGGTCGACCAACTGGGCGGCGGCGACGCCGAGCTGACGGGTCTGTTCCTCGCTGGCGTGCACGTCGCCGCGCAGCTGGCCGACGGCGACGGACAGGTCGGCCAGACGTTCGTGATTGCTCGCCGTACCGGCGCTGATCTGCGCCACCTGCTGCTCCACATCCACGGCGAGCTCTGCGATGCCGTGCAACTGCGCGCCGGTCTGCTCGACCTGCTGGGCGGCCGCATCCAGCTCGCGGGCCTGCTCCTGGATATGCGCCACCACCGCCGCGCTCTGTTGACGGATATCGCTGACCATCTGGCCGACTTCCTCGGTAGCGCTGGCGGTGCGCGCGGCGAGGCTGCGCACCTCGTCGGCGACCACCGCGAAGCCGCGGCCCTGCTCGCCGGCGCGGGCCGCCTCGATGGCGGCATTGAGCGCCAGCAGGTTGGTCTGGCTGGCGATCGACTGGATCACCAGGGTGACCTGCTCGATCTGCTCGGTGCGACTGCTCAGGCCGTCGATCAGTTCGCGGCTGGCGGCGGTCTGCGCACTCAGCTGCTGCATCCGGGCGATGGTCTGCTGCAGCGCCTGCTGACCGGCGGCGCTGCTCTGACGCACGCTCTGCGCCGCCGCCAGGGTCTGTTCGGCGCGCAGCGCGCTGTCCTGCTCGGTATCGGTGATGGCCGCCGCGCCCTGGCTGATCTGCTCCACCGCCAGCAGCTGCGACTTGAGCTTGTCGGCCAGCTGCTGCACCGCGCCGCCGACCTGGGCCGCGGACAGGGCGTTATGGCAGGTGTGCTGGGACAGGCTGCGGCTCAGGCGGGTGAAGTCCGCCTCCTCGGCCTGCCCTTGCGGTCCGCAGGCCGCGCGCGCGCGCCAGGGACCGAACCAGGGCCATAGCGCCAGCAGCAGGAACGACGGGATGCTCACGTATCCCGGCAGCGCCAGCTGTTGATAGGCCGCCATCAACGCGGCCAGACCGAACGCGTGCAGCAGGCAGGCCATCGGGATGCGAGAAAAGGCAGAATTCATGGCAGACCTCGTTATTCTTGGGGCGGCCAAACGGCCGCTGCGCCCCTGGGCGCGCATGACCGATGCCAGCGCGCGGCTGGCCGCCGGGCCGCGGTTTCAGCAGAGCGATAAGCCGGGGGAAAGGGTTCGCGCAGGAGCCGATTCGATCACGCAAACCGCTCCGGGGCCATGACACTTTGGTCGCAGATCACTGACCGCAAAGGCGGTGACGCTGGATAAAGCCGCGGTCCAGATAGTCCTTCCAGCGCCCGCAGAGCCGACCGCCGGCGCTCCACTGGCGCCAGCCGAGCAGGGCCCCGCCGTCGCCGGTGGCGAGCAGCGCCAGGGCGTGCCGCTGCGGTCGGTAGTGGCGCAACGGCAGGTCGCGCAGCAAGGCGCCGAGGTTGGCCGCCAGCACCGGCGCCATGCGCACCGAATAGACCCCGCTCTTGCGCGCCCCGGGCAGGCTGGCGCAGTCGCCGACGGCGAGGATCTGCGGATGGGACAGGCTCTGCAGGGTCGCACCGATGCGCACGAAGCCGCCCTCGTCGCAGTCCAGGCCGCTCTGCGCCAGCCAGGGCAGCGCCGCGGCGCCGCTGGCCAGGAGCAGGCGCGAGCCGCGCCACACCGGCTGCCCGCCGCTGAGCAGCTGGTCGCCGTCAATCAGCTCGATTGGGCAGTGCTCGCGCACCTGCACCCGGCGCTGACGCAAATGACCGAGGGCGCGCAGATGCAGGCCGGCATTGTGCCCGGCCAGCAGTGGGCCGGCGCAGAACAGCGCCAGCTGCGGCACCCGGTCGGCCAGGGCCAGGGCCAGTTCGACCCCGGCGGCGCCACCGCCGAGAATCGCCAGCGGCTGTGGATCGGCCTGCCAGGCCTGCCAGCCGGCGAGGAAGTCGGCGAACGGCTTGACCGCCAGCAGCTGCATGGCCTCGCCCTGCTGTGGCGGGCGGGCGACGTCGGCACCGACATTCAGCGACAGCCAGCTCGCGGCCAGGGTACTGCCATCGGCCAGGCGCACCCGGCGCTGCGCCGTGTCCAGCGCTTCGGCCTGGCCGATCAGCAGCTCGACCTTGGCCGCGCGGCACAGCGGCTGCAACTCGACCTGGCAGTCCGCCGCGCTGAATCGCTCGGCCAGCAGGCCCGGCAGCATCCCCGAATACCAGGCTTCCCAGCCGGAGCTGAGCAGGCCGATGCGTCCTGGCGGGCGCTCGTTCAGCGCCCAGCGCCGCAGCACGCCGAGGTGCGCGTGGCCGGCACCGAGCAGCAGCAGGTCGAAGTCGCTCATGGCTGCTCCAGGCCGTCGCGGTACTGGCTCGGCGCCTGGCCGGTCCAGCGCTTGAAGGCGCGGCTGAAGCTGCTGGTGTCGGCGAAACCGAGCAGGTAGGCGATCTCGCTGATCGAGCAGCGCGGATCGCGCATGTGCTGCAGCGCCAGGCTCTGGCGGGTGTCGGCCAGCAGGCTCTCGTAGCTGCACTGCTCGTCGGCCAGGTGGCGCTGCAGGCTGCGCAGGCTCAGGTGCAGGCTCTGCGCCACCCGCTCGGCCGAGGGCTCGCCGTCCGGCAGCTGCGCCTGCAGGCAGGCGCGCACCTTCTGCGCCCAGGAAGCCGCCTGCAACTGGGCGAGGTTGCGCTCCAGCACCGCCTCGTTGAGTTCGGCCAGCTCCGGGTTGCCGTCGTCCAGGTGCTGCTCCAATGCGGCGCGTGGGAAACGCAGCAGGTTTTCCGCCGCGGCGAAGTGCAGCGGCGCGCGGAACACCGCGTGCCAGGGCGCCGGGTCGGCAGGCGCCAGGCGCTGCAGGTAGACCGCCAACGGGGCGAAATCACGGCCCAGGCGGTTGCGGCAGCTGCGCACGTAGATCGCCGCGAAGGCATCCAGCGCCTCGGGTGCCGGCGGCGGGCTGCCGGGCGGCGCACGGAAGCGGAACTCGTAGCAGTCGGCGCACTCGCGCAACTCCAGCTCCATCGCATCGCTGACCACCCGGTGATAGCGCACGATGCGCTCGAACACCTCGCGCAGGCTGCTGCTGGCGTTGAGCGCGTAGCCGAGGGCGTGAAAGGTGGTGGCGCTGACGAACTGCGAGGTCTTCAGTCCCAGCGCCGGATCGCCGCTGGCCGCCACCGCCAGCTGCCACAGGCGGGTGGTGGCCGACAGCGGGCAGCGCGCGTTGGGCGCATCGAGCAGCTCCGGCTCGAGCCCGGCCTGGCGGCACAGCGCGGCGCTATCGAGGCCGAGGGCGTCGAGCTGCTTGCGCAGGGCGCGGGTCCAGCTGGCCAGGGTGGTGGGTTCGGCAGTCATGCAGGTTGGCGCATCCGGTCAACAGGTTGGCGTGCTCGGTCGGGCGCGACGGCGGCCGGCGCGGCACAGTGGCGTCACTGTCCAAGAACCAGAGGATGTAGGCATGTCCCTTTCCCCCGCAAGTGTTGCCGCGATGAATGATGCGCAGCGATCCGCGCATATTCGCCAGACGGTGATGGCCCACGGCGCCGAACTGCGCCGGCGCTACCCCCTCCTGCAGCATCAGGACGCCCTCGGCGCCGGCATCCTGGCCTTCGCCCTGGCCGGCATGCTCGGCTCGGCGGCGCTGTACCTGGGCGGCGTGCTGGCCTGGTGGGCGTGCCTGCTGCTCAATGCCTTCTTCGCCTCGCTGACCCACGAGCTGGAGCACGACCTGATCCACTCGATGTACTTCCGCAAGCGCCGGGTGCCGCACAACCTGATGCTGGCGCTGGTCTGGCTGGCGCGGCCGAGCACCATCAACCCGTGGATCCGCCGCCACCTGCACCTCAACCACCACAAGGTCTCCGGCAGCGAGCAGGACCTGGAGGAGCGCGCCATCACCAACGGCGAGCCCTGGGGCCTGGCGCGCCTGCTGATGGTCGGCGACAACGTCATGGCCTCGCTGATCCGCACGCTGCGGGCGCCGACCTGGGCGCACAAGCGCGCCATCCTGTGGCGCACCCTGCGCGTCTATGCGCCGCTGGCGCTGCTCAACTGGGGCACCTGGTATCTGTTCCTCGGCTTCCACCTGGTCGACTTCGCCGCTGGCGCCCTAGGCGCGCCTATCGCCTGGTCGGCGAGCACCCTGGAGACCATGAACATCGTCGACAGCGCCGTGGTGGTGCTGGTCGGGCCCAACGTGCTGCGCACCTTCTGCCTGCACTTCGTCAGCTCCAACATGCACTACTACGGCGACGTCGAGCCGGGCAACGTGATCCAGCAGACCCAGGTGCTCAATCCCTGGTGGCTGTGGCCGCTGCAGGCGTTCTGCTTCAACTTCGGCAGCAGCCACGCGATCCACCACTTCGTGGTCAAGGAGCCCTTCTACATTCGCCAGCTGACGGTGCCCTTCGCCCACCGGGTAATGCGCGAGATGGGCGTGCGCTTCAACGACGTCGGCACCTTCGCCCGGGCCAACCGCTGGACCCGCACCAGCGAAGCGCAACCGGCGGCGCAGACCCAGGCCGCCTGAACCGCGGCGCGGCCGCGCGGCCGCGCCCTCCCCCAGCCTTTACGCGAATTTGCCGATGAACGTCCTGATCGTCCACGCCCACCCCGAACCTCGGTCGTTCTGCAGCGCCATGAAGGACCTGGCCGTCGCCACGCTGAGCGATGCCGGCCATGCGGTGCAGTGCTCCGACCTCCATGCGATGCACTGGAACCCGCTGGCCTCGGCCACCGACTTCCTTGAGCGCAGCGACCCCGACTACCTGGTCTACGCCCTCGAACAGCGCCATGCCGTCGAGCACGGCACGCTGGCAGCGGACATCGCCGCCGAGCTGGACAAGCTGCTCTGGGCCGACCTGCTGATCCTCAACTTCCCGCTGTACTGGTGCTCGGTGCCGGCCTTGCTCAAGGGCTGGATCGACCGGGTGCTGGTCTCCGGCGCCTGCTACGGCGGCCGACGCTTCTACGATCGCGGCGGCCTGGCCGGCAAACGCGCGCTGCTGAGCTTCACCCTTGGCGCCCAGGCGCATATGTTCGCCGGTGAAACCGCCGTGCATGGCGAACTGGAGCTGATGCTGCGCCCGCTGCTACGCGGCACCCTGGCCTACACCGGCCTCAGCGTGCTGCCGCCGTTCGCCGCCTACCACGTGCCCTATATCGACGAGTCGGCGCGCCGCCAGCTCCTCGATGAGTACCGTAAGCACCTGCTCGATCTGGACCGGCTGACCCCGCTGGCGATGCCGTCGCTGGCCGACTTCGACCACCACCTTCACCCCCTGCACCATGAGGTACCGGCATGAAGACCTGGATCTGCATCGTCTGCGGCCTGATCTACGACGAGGCCAGCGGCTGGCCGGACGAGGGCATCGCCGCCGGCACGCCCTGGAGCGAGGTGCCGGACGACTGGCTGTGCCCGGATTGCGGGGTATGCAAGGCCGACTTCGAGATGCGCGAGCTCTGAGCTAGGGCGCCTCGACCAGGCGCGGCGCGGCGAAGTAGCTGTCGGCGCGCTCGCCGGTGTTGTCGCTGTCGGCGGCGAACACCACGCCGAGGATGCGCCGCGGCGCGCTGCCGAAGGCGGCGATGGCATCCCTGCGCAGGTCGCGGCTCTCCGTCAGCCACTGCCCCAGCGGCGCCTCGGGGCCGCGCAGTACCAGCATCTCGACGGTTTCGGCATAGGCGCTAGGCGCCTGGCTGCCAGGCGGCTGGCGATTGTCCCAGACATAGGTCAGGGTCTTGGCCGGCAGCTTGGGGTCATAGAAGGTGCGCGCCAGGCGCAGCTTCTGGCGGGCGAAGAAGGCCAGGCTGGAGAGCGGGTAGTCGAGCAGCACATAGACCCGCGCGGCATAGTCGTCGCCCTCGCGAGTGGCGAAGCGTGCCTGCTCCAGACGCCGCTCGGTGCGCCACTGCCAGCTCAGAACCCAGGGTCGGTCGCCGGGCAGGTCCAGCGGGTGCAGCAGGCCGCCGGCGGCATCATCGGCCTCGATGTGCAGGACCAGGCGGCCGTCCTGCTCGACCAGCTGGCGCCTCGGCGCGGCCAGCCCAGGAATGTCGGCGACGTGCCACGGCGCCGACCAGTCGCCGGCCGGCGGTCCGGCCATCCAGGGCGTCAGGGCATTGTCCGCTGCCGCCTGAACCAAGGGCGCCGTCAATAACAGCGCAAACCAGAGCGCACGCATCAGCCCAGGCGCCATTGGTGAAAGCGCGCGACCCAGCGCAATAGAGCTTCGGGCGCATGGGCGCGTTTCCACTGGCCGGCGGCGTACTTGTTGGCCTCGGCCAGGGTCGGGTAGCTGTGGATGGTGCCGAGGATCTTGTTCAGGCCCAGCTTGTGCTTCATCGCCAGCACATACTCGGCGAGCAGTTCGCCGGCCTGCTCGCCGACGATGCAGACGCCGAGGATGCGGTCCTTGCCCGGGTCGGTGAGGACCTTGACGAAGCCCCGGGCGGCCTCGTCGGCGATCGCCCGATCCAGATCCTCGAGGTCGTAGCGCGTCACCTCGTAGTCGATGCCCTGCTGTTTCGCTTCGCCCTCGGACAGGCCGACCCGCGCCACCTCGGGGGCGGTGAAGGTGCAGTGGGGGATCACTCGGTAGTCGGCCTTGAAGCGCCTGAACCCGCGAAACAGGGCGTTGACCGCGGCGTACCAGGCCTGATGGCTGGCGAAATGGGTGTACTGGTAGGGGCCGGTGACGTCGCCCACCGCATAGATGTTGGGAAAGCGCGTGGCCAGGTAGTCGTCGGTTTCCAGGGTGCCGTTGTCGCGCACCGTCAGACCCAGCTCCTCGGCGCCGTAGCCCTCGACGTTGGCCACCCGGCCCAGGGCCAGCAGCAGGCAGTCGAAGCCGATGGCCACCTCTTCGTCGTTGTCGCGGCGGCGGGCGATCAGCCGCGCCTCGCCGCCGGCCTGCTCGATGCGCTCGGCCTGGTAGCCCAGGCGCAGGTCGACGCCATCACCGCGCAGGGCGGCCATCACCAACTCGCTGGCATCGCCGTCCTCGTGCGGCAGCAGGTGTTCGCGACGCTGCACCAGGGTGACCTGGCTGCCCAGGCGCTGAAAGGCCTGGGCAAGCTCGCAGCCGATCGGCCCGCCACCGAGCACCAGCAGCCGCCGCGGCTGCTGGCGCAGGGTCCAGATGCTGTCGGAGGTGTAGTAGCTGACCGACTCCAGGCCCGGCAGATCCGGCACCCGTGGCCGCGCCCCGGCGGCGATGATGATGGCGCGGCTGCTCAGGGTCCGGCCGTCGACCTCGACCGTCCAGGGCGAGGTCAGGCGCGCCTGGCCCTTGATCACCTCCACGCCCAAGCCCTCATAGCGCTCGACCGAATCGTGCGGTTCGATCTGGCCAATAATCCGCTGGATGCGCTGCATCACGGCGGCGAAATCCACCTCGCCGGACACCTCACGCCATCCCAGGGCCTCGGCTTTGTTCAGCTCCGCGGCTAGTTTGGCCGAACGCAGCAGCGCCTTGGACGGCACACAGCCGGTGTTCAGGCAGTCGCCGCCCATCCGGTGCTTTTCCACCAGGCTGACCTTGGCCTTGACCGCCGCGGCGATATAGGCGCTGACCAGGCCGCCGGAGCCGGCGCCGATCACCAGCAGGTTGCGCTCGAAGCGCTCGGGCTTTTGCCAGCCGGCATACACCCGCCGCGCCTTGATCAGCTCAAGCAGCTTGCGCGCCAGCAGCGGGAACAGACCGAGCAGGGCGAAGGCGCCGAGCAGCCCAGGCGAGAGGATGCCGCCCAGGGAATCAATCTGCGCCAGTTCGCGTCCGGCATTCACATAGACCAGGGTGCCGGGCAACATGCCGATCTGACTGACCCACCAGTAGGTGCGCAGCGGCAGGCGAGTCAGGCCCATGGCCAGGTTGATCAGGAAGAACGGGAAGACCGGCACCAGGCGCAGGGCGAACAGGTAGAAGGACCCCTCGCGCTCGATGCCGGCGTCGATCTTCTCCAGGCGCCGGCCGAAGCGGCTGCGCACCCAGTCGCGCAGCACGAAGCGGCTGCTGAGCATGGCCAGGCTGGCGCCCAGGGTGGAGGCGAAGGACACCAGCACCAGCCCTTCGAGCAGGCCGAACAGGGCGCCGGCCAGCAGGGTCATTAGCGCCGCCCCGGGCAGCGACAGGGCGGTGACCGCGACATAGGCGAGAAAGAACAGGCCCAGGGCCTTTAGCGGGTGAGCCGCGACCTGGGCATCGAGCGCCGCCTGCTCAGCCTTGATCCGCTGCAGGTCCAGGTACTGGCCCAGATCGAAGTAGAAGAAGGCGCCGATCAGCGCGAGGATCAGTACCAGCAGCACGAGTTTGCGGACATTCATCCGGCGGGCGCCTCCAGCGCACAGGGGGTTGGACACAAGGAAAAGCCGCCGAGCAGGGCGGCCGAAGCCGGTTCCAGGCCGGCGCCGAGAATGCGCCCGCGGTAGGACAGCGCCGCCGGGCTGGCGGCCGGCCACTGCCGGTCGAATTCGGCAAGGAAGGCGTCGTGCTGGTAGTTCAAAGGCAGCGCCTCGATAAACAGGCCGTCGCGCTGGCAGCGGTACAGCGCCGCCGGATGGGCCGAGGTGGCGATGCGGCTGACCAGCCCATAGCGGCCGTCGGCGAAGTTGGGCATGCCGGCCGCACCGTTGTTGATCAGCGCACCATGGTTCAGGTCCAGGGCCACGGCCGCGCAGCTATGGCTGGTGGCTAGCACCTCGATGGCGTTAGCGGCCAGCCAGGCGTCCAGCTCGGCGCGGCGCCCGGCATCGGCCAGCGCCTCGCGGGAACAGCCCCAGCCGGCCAGGGAGCGCTCGTCGCCGTGGCTGATGGCGACCGCGCGGCCGCCAACACTGACCCGTGCCCAGGCCGGCCGCGCCGCCAGGCGCGCGGCCATGCCCGGCAGGCGCCGCACGGTTGCCTTGAGTTCGGCCTGGATGGCGTTGGAGCGCTCCACCACCTGGTCGGCCACGCTGGGCGGGTAGGCGCAGCCGCAGCCGGCGCCGCTGTCGGCCGCCCGGCCCAGTTCGGTCTCGACGTTGCCGCGCAGGGCCAGGTGCGCGGCCAGGCCCTGTTCGACGGCCTGGAAGATTGCCGGGTCGCGGTCCAACCAGTGGGCATCGCCGTTGAACAGCACCCGCGCCCCCGGCTCGGCGGCCAGCAGGCGCTCCAACGCTGCCAAGGCCTGGCGATTGCCATAGAGCCCGCCGATCACATAGAGGCTGGCGCATTCAAGCAGCGGCTCACCGGCGAAGGCCTGCGCGCCCAGGCGGTAGTCCAGCGGGCAGTCACGCCCGGCGCGCATCAGCTGCGCTCCCGCAGCAGGCTGGGCAACAGATAGCCCAATGCGCAAAGACCCAGGCCATAGAAGTTGGTGCCCAGCAGCAGGGCGTACTTGCCCTCGCCTATGGCCCAGGCCTGGGGAATCAGGTCCAGGGTCAGCGCCAGACCCAGGCCGATGCCGCACCAGAAGCTCAGGTGAAAGCCCAGCCGGGTCGGCCGCACCAGGCCGTGGAGAACGAACACCGGGGCCAGGCCGATGACCATGGTGCCGCTGATGGTGGTGGCCTTGAGGATGTCGGTGCCGGCGATCATCGGCAGGTTGCCGAGCAGGGCGAACAGCACCATCACCGCCATGCCCAGGCCAATGGCCTTCTGCCCCAGGTCGCGCCCGGCCAGCAGCGGCAGCTCGCGCCCGGCCAACTTGGCCAGGCTGGAGAAGGTCGAGTCGAGGGTCGAGCCGGCGGCCGAGACCATCACCACCGTCATCACTAGCAGCGCCGCCACGCCCAGGCTCTTGGCCAGGGCCGCCGGCACGTTGTCCGAGGCGGCCAGGCCGGTCAGCTGGGCGTGCACGCCGATCAGGCTGAAGGCGAGGATGGCGACGAAGCCCAGCGCGCCGGCGACGATGAAGGCGCGGCGCATGCTCTTCTCTTCGCTGATGAAGCCGCGGTCGGTCAGCACCGGGTCGTGGAAGCCGTAGCTGAAGACCTGCAGGCCGGCCACCAGCAGCAGGTCGACCCCGGCGTCCAGGGCCCAGTGGCTGGTGCTGGCCAGCTCTTCCGGCGAATGCTGCGGTAGTACCAGTCCCAGCACCCAGACCAGGGCGGCGAGGAAGATCGCGGCCTGGGCCGCATCGGTGAGAATCGAGCTGCGCAGCCCGCCCTTGAGGCTGTAGCCCAGGGTCACGGCGGTGAACAGCAGGGCAGCGCCGATGAACTCGGCGCTGCCGGAGTCGCCGTAGTAGCCGCCGACCACCGCGGTGTTGCTCCACACCTCGTTGAACAGGCGAATGAGGATGGCGGCGGAGAAGGCCAGGGCCGCGCCGCGGCCGTAGTGGCTGCTCAAAAAGCCGACCAGGCCGGTGGCGGCAAAGCGCCGTCGAAGGCGATAGATCACCAGGCCGGTGAGCGGGATCGACAGCCAGTAGGTGGCGTAGGCCAGGCCACCGACCAGGCCATAGCTGGCGCCGAGGTTGGCGGCGTTGGTGACCGACTTGGCGAAGATCCAGCTGATGAAGATACTCGAGGTCAGCAACCAGGGCGCGGCGCTGCGGCCCTGGCCGTCCTCGCCCTGGAAGAAGCCGCCGAGAGTCACCGCACGCGGCGCCAGCGCCAGCATCAGCCCCCCATAGAGCAGCAGGAACCCCCAGAAAAACAGCCCGATCACGCCGCTTCCATCCATACGTCAATCCTTATCAGTTGAGGGCGCCACCAGCCCGCAGGGTGCGCCATGCGCACCAGAGACTGCGAACTGCCCTGGTGCGCACGGCGCACCCTACACCCGTTTTAGTCATTGAGGGCGCCGCCGCAACTGGAACCCTGGCCAGCGGTGCAGGCGAAGCAGTGGTCGCGGGTGACGATGGGGTTGTTGGCCAGGCGGGCGTCGAGTAGGTCGCGCAGGTGGGCACGCTCGCGGCCGACCAGCTGACCCTGCAGTTGCAAGGGCAGATCGAGCATCTGGTTGAAGTCGCAGTCGTACAGATAGCCCTGCCAGTCGACGCTGACCAGGCTGCGGCACATCAGGCCGTCGAGATTTTCCGCGCGGTAACTGTCGCGCAGCAGTTGCATGTAGGCGTTGAACTGGCCCTTGCTGACCAGGGTGCTGCCGAAACGGGCGATCGGCTGATTGGTGATGCACAGCAGATGGTTGAAGGCGATGCCGAAGTCTTCGAGCAGGTGACGCTTGTAATCGGCCTCCAGCGCCGCCTGGGGCGGCGGCAGGCGCGGCCCCTGGGGGTTGTAGACCAGGTTGAGCACCAGTTCCGAACCGGCCTGGCCGTAACCCAGGGCATTGAGCTGCTGCAGGCCTTTGATACTGGCATCGAACACCCCGTCGCCGCGCTGCGCATCGACGTTATCGCGCGAGTAGCAGGGCAGCGAGGCGGTGATTTCCACGCCCTGCTCGGCCAGGAACCCGGCCAGGTCTTCGTAGCCGGGTTCGCCGAGGATGGTCAGGTTGCAGCGGTCAATCACCCGCAGGCCCTCGCGCCGCGCATGGCGGACGATCTCGCGAAAGCGCGGGTGCATCTCAGGCGCACCGCCGGTGAGGTCGAGGGTCTGCACCGGATGGGCGTCGATGACCTGGTGCAGCAGCGCCAGGCTGTCGTCGCTCATCGCCTCGGAGCGGGTCGGCCCGGCGTTGACGTGGCAGTGCAGGCAGCGCTGGTTGCAGCGATAGGTCAGGTTGATCTGCAAGGCTTCCAGCGCACCCCGGCGGATGGGCGGGAAAGCCAGCTGATCGAGCAGGGGCAGCATGGCGTGCATCGCACAGCTCCTCGGAACGGATAGCCTATTGAGCCTGAAGTCCGGGATTTGTTACAGCCGGGCGATCTACACCAGTGCCAGCCGGTCATGCAGAGATGCCGGCAGCATGGCGGCGGGCTGTCGCTACGCAAAAAAAGACCCGCCAGAGCGGGTCTAAGTACATGCCTGGCTGGTGAGCCTTCAGGCAAGTTCGTCGAAGCACTCGGCGATGATCGCCAGGCCCTTGTCCAGCTGGGCGTACGGGGCGGTCAGTGGCACCAGCACGCGCAGGACGTTGCCGTAGGTGCCGCAGGACAGCAGGATCAGGCCCTTGTCGCGCGCCTTGGCCACCACCTGGCCCACCAGGGCGGCGGCCGGCTTGTGCTGGTCGCCGTCCTCGAACAACTCCACCGCGATCATCGCTCCGAGGGCACGCACGTCACCGATCACCTTGTGCTTGCTCTGGATCGCCTTGAGGCCACTGACCAGGCGCTCGCCGACGGCCTGGCAGCGCTCCAGCAGCTGCTCTTCCTCGAACACCTCCATCACCGCCAGGGCCGCCGCGCAGGCGATCGGGCTGCCGGCATAGGTACCACCGAGGCCGCCGGGAGCGATGGCGTCCATGTACTCGGCCTTGCCGCATACGCCGGCCACCGGGAAGCCGCCGGCGATCGACTTGGCGAAGGTGGTCAGGTCCGCGGCCACGCCCATCTGCTCCATAGCGAAGAAGGTGCCGGTACGACCGGCGCCGGTCTGCACCTCGTCGGCGATCAGCAGGATGCCGTGCTGGTCGCAGAGGGCACGCAGGCGCTGCATAAAGGCCTTGGGCGCGACATAGAAGCCGCCCTCGCCCTGCACCGGCTCGATGATGATGGCGGCGATGTCACGCGGCTCGGCATCGTTCTTGAACACCCGCTCGATGCTGGCCATGGCGTCGTCGACGCTGACGCCGTGCAGTTCGCAGGGGTACTGGGCGCGGTAGACGCCGCCCGGCATCAGGCCCATGCCAGCCGAGTAGGGATTGACCTTGCCGGTCAGCGACAGGGTCATCATGGTGCGGCCGTGGTAGCCGCCGGTGAAGGCGATCACCCCGGCGCGTCCGGTGGCGGCGCGGGCGATCTTGATCGAGTTCTCCACCGCCTCGGAGCCGGTGGTGACCAGCAGGGTCTTCTTGGCGAAGTCGCCCGGGACCTTGGCGTTGATCTTCTCGCACAGCTCGACGTAGGGCTCGTAGGCCAGCACCTGGAAGCAGGTGTGGGTCAGCTTGCTCAGCTGCGCCTGCACCGCCGCCACCACTTTCGGGTGCAGGTGACCGGTGTTGAGCACGGCGATACCGCCGGCGAAGTCGATGAACTCGCGGCCCTCGACGTCGGTGACGGTGGCGTTCTCGGCCTTGTCGGCGAAGATCGGGTGGATCTGGCCCACGCCGCGCGGAACGGCGGCAGTGCGGCGTTGCATCAGGGATTCGTTGGTCTTGCTCATGGCTTCCTCATCGGCCGCTCATCGGTCGGCGCAGTTCAAGGATGAAGGCCCCCGCAAAGGCGCTGCGCCGCATTCGATGATCGACTGCGCAGGCTTTGCGGAGGCTCGGTACGGTTCATGCGAGCACAGCTGGGGCGCCACCCGCTCTTTCGGGTTTTGCCCCGTCTAGAATCAGATACCGAGGCAGAGGTACTTGATCTCCAGGTAATCCTCGATGCCGTACTTGGAGCCTTCGCGTCCCAGTCCCGACGCCTTGACCCCGCCGAACGGCGCCACCTCGTTGGAGATCAACCCGGTGTTGATGCCCACCATCCCGTATTCCAGGGCCTCGGCCACGCGGAACACCCGGCCCAGGTCGCGAGCGTAGAAGTAGGAGGCCAGGCCAAACTCGGTGTCGTTGGACATGGCAATCACCTCGGCCTCGTCCTTGAAGCGGAACAACGGCGCCAGCGGGCCGAAGGTCTCTTCCTTGGCCACCGCCGCGCTCAGCGGCACGTCGGTGAGGATGGTCGGCTCGAAGAAGCTGCCGCCCAGAGCATGGGGCTTACCACCGGTGAGCAGCTTGGCACCCTTGCCCAGAGCATCGGCGATGTGCTCCTGGACCTTGGCCACGGCCTTGCTGTCGATCAGCGGACCCGTGGTGGTGCCCTCGTCCAGGCCGTTGCCAATCTTCAGCTTGGCAACGGCGGCGGCCAGCTTCTCGGCGAAGGCATCATAGACGGCGTCCTGCACGTAGATGCGGTTGGCGCAGACGCAGGTCTGGCCGTTATTGCGATACTTGGAGATCAGCGCGCCCTCAACCGCCTTGTCCAGGTCGGCGTCGTCGAACACGATGAAGGGTGCGTTGCCGCCCAGCTCCAGGGACACCTTCTTGATGTCCTTGGCACACTCGGCCATCAGCTGACGGCCAATCTCGGTGGAGCCGGTGAAGCTCAGCTTGCGCACGATGGGGTTGCTGGTCAGTTCGCCGCCAACCTCTCCGGCGCTGCCGGTCACCACGCTCAAGACGCCCTTGGGAATACCCGCGCGCTCGGCCAGCTCGGCCATGGCCAGGGCAGAAAACGGCGTCTGGCTGGCCGGCTTGATCACCATGGTGCAACCGGCAGCCAACGCCGGGCCCGCCTTGCGGGTGATCATCGCCGCCGGGAAATTCCACGGGGTGATGGCGGCGGTCACGCCGATTGGTTGCTTGATCACGATCAGGCGCTTGTCCGGCTGATGGCCGGGGATGACGTCCCCATAGACACGCTTGGCTTCCTCGGCGAACCACTCGATGAAGGAGGCGGCATAGGCGATCTCGCCTTTGGCCTCGGCCAGCGGCTTGCCCTGCTCCAGGGTCATCAGGCGACCCAGATCATCCTGGTGCTCCATCATCAGCTCGTACCAACGGCGCAGTTTGGCCGCGCGCTCCTTCGCGGTCAGCGCACGCCAGGCCGGCAGGGCACGGTCGGCCGCTTCGATGGCACGGCGGGTTTCGGCCGCACCCATCTTGGGTACGCTGCCGAGGATCTCGCCAGTGGCTGGGTTGTTGACCTGAATGGTCTGACCGCTTTCCGCGTCGAGCCAAGCACCATCAATAAAGGCTTGCTGGCGGAACAGTTGGGTGTCTTTCAATTGCATTGCTGTCTCCTTCATATCCCGACACCCTGGCGTCGGACGGTAGCTGGTGGAGTCATGGGCCCTTGCCCAAAGCAGTAGAATGCAGCCTGACGCTGCGCCTTGCTGGCCTTTGAAAATTCGAGCGACTTGCCGTGCACGAAGTTCCGAACGATTCCCGCAAGAATGTTTGAAATCTCAAACGAATCCTAGGGTCCAACCACGCAAAGGGCAATAGCCTGTTCGAAAAAATTAACGATATTTTGACTCAAATGCCCCCTCCGAGACTCAGGCATCGAAAAGTTGCAGTTTGCGCCAAGTCTCCCGCGCTCCTTAACCTCTAAGGTTAGACAGGAAACGCAACTGGATCTGCCCTCTACCAGTCCGACCGCGTCGCCAACCGGTGCAGACCGCCAGCATGGACGCCAGGCCAGGAGATGGGTATGATTGCGCCCGCGCCGCACCAGTAGCTCAGCTGGATAGAGTACTGCCCTCCGAAGGCAGGGGTCGTGGGTTCGAATCCCGCCTGGTGCGCCATCTTCCCCTCTTAGGCCAGCACAAGCCTTGCTTGTCCAAGCCCCCCCCCCCCGCAATCGCGCGCAGACGCGCGAGAGACAGCAGCAAAGAAGTGTTCGGCCAACAGGCCTCGACAGATATTGATCTGCGGATAGCGCTGCGCCCCCATGCAAGACGCAAACGACAGACGATCAGGCCAGTCTTGCTCTGGCCCTTATTCAGTATTGCGCCTCCGAGCAAGGGCTGACCGGCCCAGCAAGAAAGCATTGCGAGGGCAACAGCACTCTGCGAATCGCGACAGGGCCTTTGCTGCACTGAAGAACTTCGCCCGTGTACTGCGTCTGATACGCGACGATAGACTGCCTACCGGAAACCTCGAAAGACGAGCATCTGGCCGCAACGGGACTCGATATTGCGGGGATCTTGCCTGTGCGTCTGAGTTGAATTCCCAGGCCTGCCTCCGATCGGATTAACGGATGCTAAGTCGGCAATGGCTATGCCTCTCTTGCCCCGGCGGTACCTTTTTCCCGCGCAAAGACAAACCCCCCAGCTGCGTTAGCGGCTGGGGGGTTTGGTTTTAGAAGCTTGACGATGACCTACTCTCACATGGGGAGACCCCACACTACCATCGGCGATGAATCGTTTCACTACTGAGTTCGGGATGGGATCAGGTGGTTCCAATTCTCTATGGTCGTCAAGCAA